>DAOULD010000001.1:0-15406 GCA_034420635.1 Anaerolineae bacterium
TCTGACCTTCGTTTCCGGGCTGTGCTTACGACGTTTTCCCATGTCTGTGTCCCTTTCCCTGTTGCTCTAGCATACTCTCTTAACTAGGTGTCCAGTTTTTCGGGACCACTACAGAGGGGTTAGACTAACCGCCCATGTCCAGGACGCGCTGCTGCGCTTTGGCGGTCGCGTCCGCCGGCGCCATGCCGCCGTACATGTCCTGAATGGCATCGACGATGACCAGGGCATATTCGCTCCAGCCTTCGCGGAAGACAACCGTGGTGCGCGAGGTCTGCATGGCTTCCAAAACAGTGTCAACGTATTGCGGATTCAGCGCGTCGACATATTCGGCTTTGTCCCAGGTCGAGACGCGCGCCGCGCCGCCATGATAAGCGCCGATGACAGGCTCGATATCGGCGCTGGTCATCCACTGGATGAAGTACCAGGCCGCTTCCGGATTCTGGGCGTTGGCAGGTATGCCGATACCCCACATCCAATGGCCAGTCCAGGAAGCGCCACCTTCTGCAACCGGCGGCATCACGGCATAGCCGGTCTTGCCGGCGACAACCGAGGCGTCCGGATCTTCAAAGCCAGGACCAAATAGGCTGGCGTCCAGGAAGAAGCCGGCGCGGCCTTGTTGGAAGAGCAAGCTGGCATCGGGCCAATCCAGCGATTGAATGTTGATGGGACCGGCGGACATCAAGCCGGCGTAATGCGAAAGACCGGCGGTGATGCGCTCGTCGCTCAAGACAGGCGCCGACCAATCGCCATCGAACCAGACGTTGTAAGGCAGGGACATCTCCGCTTCGCCCCAGTTGTTGAAGACCATACCGGTGACGGTATCCATGATGGTATGTGAACGAATGCCGCGCATGACCGCGCCGGCGACCGACCCGCCGCTGGCCTCGGTAATGCTCTGCGCCGCTTCGATCAGTCCGCCCATGGTATCGGGAATCTGTCCGTCGAGGTATTCATCGATGATGTCCATGTTGTAGAACAGGGTATAAGCCTCGAAGGAAACGGGGATAGCATAGTCTTGCGCGTCCATGTCGCCGGGCGGGTATTGCGTGGCTTGGGTGAAGCCGCCGGGGAAGTCAGCAAAGTTGTAATCCTCGGACGTCATGCTGTGATCGTTTATGTAGGGGCTGAGCGGATGGATCAGACCATTCGACCATTGCGTGAAAGCGGTGGAATCCATGGGCACCATGTAGACATCCATGACGCCTTCATCGGCGCGCAAAGCCACTTCCATGCGGTCGAAATAGAGGTTTTCCGCCAGGGCTTCCACATTGACCGTGATGCCGGTGGCCGCTTCAAATTCGTCCATGACGCTGCGCATGCCGTCAAGCACGGGATGCTCGGGCATCAGAATCGTGATCTCGCTACCCGCGAAGCGCATCCAGTCAAGGTCGTCCGCCCGCGCGGCGGGCATGACCATCAGCATGACCAACAAGCTCAATACAAGAAACTTTCTCATGAGATTCTCCTCAATCCGTTAAATAAAAAATCACCGACCGTGTCGGAGTGATTCCAGGATAAAGCGCTAAAGCGTCACGCCTTCATACGCGGCTTCCACATTGGCGCGCACCTGCGCGGCGAAGGCTTCGTCAATCTCGGCTTCGTGGTAGATGCCGTACCAAAGACCCGCTTGCCGCACAAAATCGCGCATATTAACCAGCGACTGCGTCACATCATCCCAGGTGATACCCATCGCCTCCGGGCGGATATCGACGCCGGCGCGCACGATAGCAGCGAGCATTTCCTGCGCCTTGTCATCGTGCAGCAGCGAGCCGACGTAAATACCCAGGCAGACCGGCTGCCCGTGGATGAACTTCACCCCGGTATTGTATTCGAGCGCATAGAAGAGAAAGTGATCGGCGCCTTCAATGTGACGCGGATTCCAGCCGGCGTTGTGGAATGCCGCCCCGCCCCAGCGATTGGCAGTCATCAGCGTGCGGATGCCCTTCTCGTTGACCTCGCGGATATCGTCGAGCGCATCCATCACTGTGGCCATGACCCCCTGCGCTTCGTCAACCAATGCCTGGTCGTAGGGCCACTTGCTCTCGCATTTGCCGCGTTCGGTCGCGTAGCGCCAATCGGCATGGGCGGTGTGATAGCACAGGATCTCGCAGATGCCGGAGCGGTTGACGGCAGGCGGCGCGTTTTGAATGACATCGAAATCGACATACACAGCTTCCGGCACCGCCCAGGCGACGTAACGCACGTTGCCGCCGAAGCGCAAACCGGTGCGATGCCCGAAGGCCGCGTTGACCGACATCGACGTGGGCACTTGAAAAAGCGGCAGCCCCAAGGACCAGGCGAAGTATTTGGCGACATCAAGCGCCTGCCCGCCGCCCAAACCAATAATGCACTTGGTTTCCGGCAGCTTGGCGACCTCGTCCCTGAGTTCATCGCCGTCGATCGTATGGACGATATAAGGTCCCGCGTGATTGTCATCAAAATTGTGAGCGAACAAATCCCATAGATCGTCCATGGTGACGACAAGATAGGGCCGATGCACGAAGTTCGGCAATTCGCCGATCAGGTTTCGTCCAAATATCGTTGTGAATCCCGCGCTGTTTTGCATGGCAATTCCTCACGTTTGGAAGGATCATAAGCGTGCGCCTGGAGTTGCTGCTAGAATCAGCCTCACCGAGGCGCCCAAGCAATATCTGTTGAACGGTCATAAGATAACAATTGTCAACACGGATTTCAATGAATATTGTTTGCCAGCGCAATTGAAAGCGCGGGGGGAGACGTGAAATGAGCCTGAGAATCGCCTTCACCGGCGCCGGCCACATCTCGCACATTCATGCCCAGGCGGCAGGCGCGCAGGACGATGTGGAACTGGTCGCTGTGGTGAACCATCGTCCCGAATCAAGGGCGGCATACGCTGCGAAGTTCGGCATTCGACGTCAGTACGATAGTGTCGACGCCATGCTGGCGGATGGCGATGTCGATGCGCTTATCGTCAGCACGCCCAATTATTTGCATGCCCCGCAAACCATCGCCGCGCTAAATGCCGGCATTCACGTCATGGTGGAAAAGCCCATGTCGATGAATACGACAGAGGCAAAAGAGATGAGGGCAGCCAGCCAGGCTTCCGGCGCCAAGTTGATGGTGGCGCATTGCTGGCGTTTCGACGAAGAAGCGCATTGGTTGAAACGACAGATCGACGACGACCGGCTTGGCAAGATCCTGCGCACCAGGGGTTATGGCGTCCATGTCAATTGGGGACCGAGCAGTTGGTTCGTCGAGGCGAAATACGCCGGTGGCGGCGCTCTGGCCGATATGGGCATCCACGCGATCGACACCGCGCGCTTCCTGCTCGGCGATCCTATGCCCCGCACCGTTTATGCGCGGATCTCTACCGACTACACCGAATACGATGTCGACGACTCCGGTACGATCATCATCGGCTGGGACAATGGCGCCACATCGATTGTAGAAAGCGGCTGGTGGTGGCCCCATGCCGATGGACCCGAGGCATGTACACAGGTATACGGGCAGAAAGCATTCGGGCAGATCTTCCCGACGCGACTGGAGATCCCGGATCGCGCTGCCGAAATGGTCGAAGTGATTGATGCCGGTTTCCCCCATCCGCGCGAAGAACATTGCCCGCAGGTCATGTACGATGCGCAAATGGCGCATTTCATCGATTGTATTCGTAATGACAAGACGCCAAATCCCGGCCTCAACGAAGGTTTTGTCAATATGCGCATCGTCGATGCCGCGCTACAGAGCAGCCGCACGGGTCAGGTAGTGAACTTGTAACTAGCGCAGGACCCTCGCAAATCATCGCCCAAAAGGAGGACGCGCGATGCTGGAAATCTACAATTGGTCGGGCGAGGGCTTTGAACCGCTGGTCTTCACCGACAACTGGCAAGCCGCGCTGCTGAACTGGGAACCGCTCTTCGACCGGGCGAATCTCGACGAGATCGAACGACACAACCACAGTGACGAGGTGTTCGTTCTGCTGCGCGGGCAGGCGGTGCTATTCACGCGGCCCGAGGACGGCAAGCTGCAAGCGGTCGAGATGGCTGCCGGCAAGATCTACAACGTACCGGCGGGCGTCTGGCACAACATCGTTGCGACGCGCGACGTGTCATTTCTAATCGTCGAAAACCGCGACACGCATCTGCGCGATACCGAGATTCGCCCCATCAGCGCCGACGAACTCGCCGAACTGGACGCGCAACTGCCGGTTTGGGCTTCACTTAAGCAACGGGACTGATTTCTATCTTATTTTGATAATTCTTCAGATTACGAAAGTCTTACCGATTGAGTTCGAATGATTATGGGATTACACTGATAAATAGGCGAGCATGCGCGCGAACAAGCGCCAAGCGCCTGATTTGTGATTCAATCAACCGGAGGTTTTCCATGCAGATCACCAGATTCGAGCATAAGAGGGGCCGCGGCATTCTGCTGGTCTTTTTGTCCATTGCCATGCTGTTGGCGGCGCATTTGACGGTCGGCGCCGAAGACAGCAGCGTCTTCATCAGTATCCGCCGCTACGATGGCATAGAGCCGGGCAATATGGGGGCGATCGAGCGTATCACACGCGAGGGATTCGTGCCGATTCTCAGCGGCAGCGATGGCTTCCTCGGCTATTACCTGGTTTTCAGCGCTGAGGATGAGTTGGCGGCGGTCAATCTGTTCGAGACGCAAGAACAAGCTTTGGCATCCAATGAACTGGCGCGTGAATTTGTTGTGGAGAACCTGGCTCCTCTTTTGCCAAATCCGCCGCAGATCGTCGAAGGCTCGGTCGATATTGGCTTCGTCGAGATGCTGCATGGCATGGGTGATAGCAGTGTCAGCGGCCTCTTCGCGGGCGTGCGCATCTACGACGGCTTTGAAACGGAGGACCTGGCGAGCTTCGTAAGCACAGTCGAGGACGGCTTCTTGCCCCAGATGCGCGAGAGTGACGGCTTCTTCGGTTATTACCTGATGCATGACGATGCCGGCATGTTGGTTGCGGTGAGCATCTTCGATAGCGAGGCATCCGCGCTGGCTTCCAATGAAAAGGCTCGCGACTTTGTGGCTGAGAATCTTACCGCATACCTGCCGGAGAATCCCTTGATTACCAGTGGGCGCGTCGGGATCGCCGTCTTGAAGGATGTCAACGATGGCGCCAACCTGATCGACGACATGATGGACGAGGGACAGGTCTTCGTCAGCATCCGC
The DNA here is from genome assembly GCA_034420635.1 of Anaerolineae bacterium. Lineage (GTDB taxonomy): Bacteria > Chloroflexota > Anaerolineae > Aggregatilineales > Phototrophicaceae > UBA6055. The sequence goes on from DAOULD010000001.1 coordinate 5,167, forward strand.
GTCTACGACGGCGTCGACCCGGCCGATCAGAATGAGATCGCGCGCTTGGTCGACGATGGCTTCTTGCCGATCATGCGGGAGAGCGATGGCTTCGTCGCTTATTACCTGCTGCCGGCCGGGGATATGCTGGCGGCGGTCAATTTGTTTGATACAGAGGAACAAGCTGCTGCCTCCAATGAAAAGGCGCGCGATTTCGTGGCAGAGAGTCTGGCGCCTTTGCTGCCGAATCCACCGCTAATCGTCGAAGGTACGATTGACGTGATGTATGTCGCCGATTATGACGGGAAGACGGACGACGCAAGTTCGCTATACGCTTCCCTACGCATATATCACATCGGCAATATGCAGAACATTGAGGAATCGAACCGACTGGTCGAGGCACATCTGCTGCCCGCCTTGCAAGAGTCCGGCGGTCTTTTCAGTTACTACTCGCTGAATGACGACGTGGACACGATCGCCGGGTTGAACGTTTATGCGTCAGAAGAAAACGCGCTGGCCGCCAACGACATCGCCGCCGCGTTTGTAACGGAACATATGATGGACTGGCTACCTGATGATCCCATGCGCGTCAGCGGCCAGCTCGGCATAGCCGCGCTGGCGGAAACGCAGATGGGCGTGAACCTAATCGACGACAGCGTCTTCGCCAGCGTTCGCGTTTACGATGGCGTCGATCCGGCAAATCAGGACGCGATAGCGCGCCTGACGAATGAAGGATTCTTGCCCATCATGCGCGGGAGCGATGGCTTTGTCGGCTATTACTTGCTGGCGGCGGGCGATAAGCTGGCGGCGGTCAGCTTGTTCGATTCAGTCGAGCAGGCGTCGGCCTCCAACGAAGCGGCGCGTGAATTTGTGGCGGAGAACCTGGCGCCCTTGCTGCCTAATGCGCCGATGATCATTGAAGGTCCCTTATCGATCAACTACGTCGCCGCGCTGCGCGCTTCGGATGATCATGGCAGAGTTGGCGAGCTACACGCCAGCATACGTTTCTATGAAGGTTTCGACTTGAGGCATTTTGATGAAGCGAATGACCTAGCCATATCGCACCTGCTGCCAGCACTGCAAGAATTGGGTGGCTTATTCGCGCAATTCGCATTCAATGACGGCGAGGACACGGTTGTAGGAATCAGCATTTTCGAGGACGAAGAAGCGGCGTTGGCGGCTAATGATGCTGGCAAAGCCTTCACCATGGAATATCTTGCGGATTGGGCGCCGAATCCCCCGACCGGAGTTGGGGGCGAGATTGCGATAGCGGCGCTGGCGGAGATTGACATGGGCGCGAATCTGATCGGCAAGATGATGGGCGACGTGTAATGCATGGATTGCTGTCGCAACTGAATTTCGTGAAAGAGCGCGGCAAGTTACCGCGCTCTTTACATGTAATGTTTACTCATCGCTTTCACGCACATTTGCAAAGAACGCCATGAGGATATCAGTGTTTGGCATGTAACCGCTTTCGTTGCGTTTTAGCATGCCAAGCTTGACCAATTCGTTCAGATCTCGCTGTATTGTCCTTTCGGTTTTGTCGCGATAAGCCCGCGCCAAGGCTGCGGAAACGTCTGGAATCTCGCCCTTTCTCACAGGTCTTTCGAAGCGGCGATCCGTGAGGTCCAACACCAGCCGCTTTTGCCTTTGTCGGGTCTTGGTCAGATTCTCGGAAAACTCTTTGCGGAATGCCGCGTGAATTACATCATGCCAAATAGTTCGAATTTGCAACTCGTGGATTCGCTTAAACTGTCCGTCCAGTTCATCCTTGAAACCTTGAAGAGCGTATTCAAGAAAACTGTGTAAGTTGGCTTCGTCTGGATATGAACCATCCTGGTTTTCTCCGTGAGATCGTTGAAGCTCGCGATAGTACATATCACGTGTATCATTGTAGAAGTTGCTCAACAGATGCGCGGCAATATCTGGAATACCTGCGTTAAGCAAAATCGTATATTCAACTAGCCTGGCCATACGGCCATTTCCATCGCCATAGGGATGAATCCAAGCAAAATACACATGCGCGACTATTGCTTTGACAATCTGTTCGGCAACTTCATATCCCTCCGTAGCATTTGGCTGTTCGTTTAGCCAATCGCAGTACTGTGTCATTAAACCAGACACTTCGTCTGGCGGCGCAGCCAAATAGCGTCCAACTGTAACTCGATGGCTTCGAAATTGACCTATGACCACGTCGCTAGCCAATGATTCTTGCAGCCCACCCAGCACCAATTCATGATACGAATGCAAGAGCTCTAACGAGAATCGACCGCTTTCACCGCTGATTAGGTTTGTGCCTACGGTGCTAAAGGCTTCTACCATGTTTTCAATCTGTTGCTGCTGGTATTCGCGAGATGGTGGCGCTTGCATTTCCTTGTTTATGATTTTGGCTACTTCATCCTCGGAAAACGAATTGCCTTCAATAGCAGTTGTGCTATGCACGCCCTTGGTTAGATACATTTGACGCAACATATTGCTGTCATCTGGCGGAACAGGCAATAGCTTTATATGCTCAGTTCTGGCCTGAATCTCCCCAAGCAGCAACCATATTCTCGGGCTGATGTACTGAATACTTGGAGGAAACCTAATGAAACCATGTGTACTCATTCTGACCTCGCTTCTGACAGAAAAATTGTAAATTTTTGACAGAAATTATGACTATAAAATTGTCTCTATTCTATGTTAGATTGAACAGTTGAGTCAACCTAGTCCCAATTACACGGTAATTGCTATCTTCTGCGGGGAAAATAGACCACAAAACTTGTCACGTTGTGCCGAGAAAATATCTAAAGCAGACGCCTATCAGCGCGCTGAAGGCGCGGTGAAGAAAGAAAACTGTCTTCTCATTTGTCGCGTTGTCGTTCAGATCTGGTTCAAACCCGAGTTGCCAAAGAGGCTCAGCATGAGCGCCGGATTGGGCTGATATCCGCGGTCATCGTGAACGAGCAGGTCCATCTTCACCAGCGCCTCGAGATCGCCCGCCAGAACAGCGTCGCTCTCATCGGCGTACTCCAGTTCAATAGCGGCGGATACCTCTCGAACTACTTCCAATATGACTGGCTGATCGACGCAGCGGTCGGTCAGATCCAGCGCCAGGCGCATCTGACGCTGTTGCTTTGTTGTCAAGATCGACGGGAAACAAGCTCGAATGTGATCGCGCCAAATCGCTTGCACCTGCATGCTGCCTATGACCAGCATCAAATCGCCGAGCTCATCCATGAAACCTTCCAGCGCGTATTCGATAAAGCGGCGCAGATCGCCAACTAGCGGATAGGCGCCCTGGTCATATTCGCCGTGCGAGCGCTGCAATTCGGCGTAATACTGGCGTCGTGTCTTGCTGTAGAAGTAGCTCAAGACATGTGTACAGGCTTCTGGCAAACCCGCCCGCAACAGGATCGCGTGTTCGATCAAGCGCGCCATTCTGCCATTGCCGTCGCCATAAGGACGGATCCAGACGAAGCTGACATGCGCGACCAGCGCCTTGACGATAGCCCTGGCGATATCGTAACCGTCGAGGCCGTGTGACGCTTCCTCATCGGCGTTCAGCCAATCGCAATATTGCTTGATCAGCGGCTCGATCGCTTCTGGAGGGGGCGCGAGATAAGGCCCGACTTTGGCGCCATGCTTTCGCAGCGCGCCCACCTGGATTTGCTCGCCATTGCTTTCGCCCAAGCCATTCATGACAAGCTCATGGTAGCGATTCAGTTTCTCCAGCGAAAAGAGCGATGGACCGCCGAACATTTCGTCCCGCGCCACCATGTTGAAGGCCTCGGCTATATTCTTGATCTGGCGCAATTCAGCAATACGAGAAGCATAAGCCGGCAATTCACCATCAATGAGCTTCGCCACCTCGTCTTCCGAAAAACTATTGCCCATGATGGCGGTGGTGCCGTGTATGCCTTTTGCCAAATACTCTTTTTCCAGTTCGTAGGAGTGCGCTGGCAAGATTGGAGAGACTCTCACCGTTTGCGCGGTAGCCTGTATTTCCCCCAGAAGGAGCCAGGTTCTCGCCGAAAGTTGCGCCAGCGCCGGCGGGAATCGGATGAAATCGTGTGACCCCATTGCTGCGAATCCTTCCTTGTTAGCCACATCCGGGCCTGGCCGCTATCGGGTTAAACTCAAACGAAGGCGTTCAATCCCGTTAACTCCCGACCCACCAACAGCAGGTTAACTTCATTCGTACCTTCATAAGTATAAATGATTTCGGCATCTAGCATGAGCCGAGCGATGTGATTTTCGATAATGATTCCGTTTCCGCCCAGGCACTCGCGCGCCAACTGCGTCACGTAGCGCGCTTTGCGGGCATTGTTGTATTTCGCCATTGACGCCGTGCCGGCGTTGAGCAAGCCGCGGTTGATAAGGTGAGAGAGCTGTAGACAGAGCGTTTGCATCAGCGTGACTTCGGTGGCCATCTCGACCAGTTTCTGTTGAATCAACTGGAAACCGGCGATTGGCTTGCCAAATTGCTCGCGCGCCTTGGTATACTTCAACGCCAGTTCAAATGCGCCCGCGGCGACGCCCGCGGCTTCCCAAGCCACCCCATATCGCCCGACTCCCAGTACTTGCGCCTTATCCCTAAAGCGCTTTACGTATGCCAGTCTGTTCTCTTTCGGCACGAATACCTCGTCGAGCGTGATATCGGCATTCAGCACGGCGCGCTTGCCAACCTTGCCCCAGATATCGTTGATGGCGACGCCCTCGGTTTCCCCCGGGCTCTCGATGACAAAACCGCCGAAGTCCCCGCTATCCTCGTCTCGCGCCCAGATGATCAGGATGTCCGAGATCGACGCGTTGCCGATCCAGCGCTTGGCGCCATTGAGGACGAAACCGTCGCCGGATTGCCGAGCGGTCGTCTTGACCTGGGCGGCGTCCGAGCCGACATCGGGTTCGGTCAAAGCAAAAGCGCCGATCTTCTCCAGCTTAACCATGTCCGGCAACCAGCGGGCTTTCTGCTCTTCGTCCCCCAACATGCCGATCGAGCCCATTGCCAAGCCGGAATGTACGCCGTAAAAGGTGCTGATGCTTCCATCACCCCTGCCCAACTCGTACATGACCAAACCCATCTCGACGAAATCCAGCCCAGCCGCGCCATGCTCGAAAAGCGGACCGCCGATGATGGGCAAGTTGACAACCTTGCGGGCGATTTCCCAGGGGAATTCGGCTTTTTCCCAATAAGGATTGATGTTGGGGGTGACCTCTGTTTCGACGAAGTCGCGCACTTCCTGTCGCAGCGCTTTTTGCTTGTCGTTGAAGTGCATATCGACCTGGTAAAAGTCGAAACCATCGTAAACGGTTTCCGCCTCTTTTATCATCGCCATCGGATGTGTTGCTCCCGTTATGTTGTCGTTGCGCCTGAACGCCTTAGCATAGCATTGATAACATAGCGATTCAATTTGCTATTGATCCGAGTCGAAGCCATAGCGCAGTTGGCAAGAACTCTCGATCCATGCTGCGCTCCGGCGCAAGCGTGGATCATTCGCTTTGTTGACGACTTGTGATGCCCAATCTCGCCGAGCGCTTGATGAATCAAGATCGACCAGGTAGGATTTGGCGCTCACGAAGCGTCTATTTTGAATCCCGTATTGTCTTCGGCTCCCCCGGCAGGACCATTGCCTGATGGCAAAACTTCTTTCGATTCGTCAACATGGCTTCTCGATTCGGCTGGTATCTTGGCAGTTCCTCACCTTTGCCGCGATCGGCATGGCTTGGCCCTATTTCAGCCTGCTGCTGGTTGATCTGGAATTCTCTGGCACGCTAATTGGCACGCTGGCCAGCATTGGCGCGGTTTTGTCGCTGGTGCTAACGCCCTTGTTCAATCGTATCGCCGACGCCCTCATGCTACATCGTCGCCTGCTGATGATCTATTTGCTCGGTTTTGCCCTGGCGCTGATCATATTCGCCAGCTCGCGCGAACCGATCGTGGTGATATTCGCCGTGTTGCTGATGCGGGTCACCGTCAGCCCCAGTGTCACGCTGGGCATGCAGATGACGATGACGCAGTTGCTGCGCCAGGGTAAGGCGATCCTGGGCCAGATGCGTTCCTTCACCGCCATCGGGTTTACGGCTTCCAGCTTGGCTGCCGGGGCTTTGTTCGCGGCTGGCGGCTATCCCTTGCTCTTCTGGACGGGCGCTGTACTGGTGCTGCTGAGCGTGCTGATGTCGACGGTTTTCCCCGCCAAACCCAAACAGAAGCCGAAAGACGACGGCGCCAGCAAGGCGCCACGCAATCGCGGCTTTTATGTTTTGATCGCCAGCCAATTCTTCATTATGATGGGCTTCCGCAACACCTTTCAATTCATGTTCATCCATTTCAGCGAGAATCTTGCCATTCCTACTGCCGAGATTGGTATCTGGGCGGCGCTGCTCGCGGCTGCCGAGATCCCCTTTTTCATTCTGATGGACTCGATTTTGCCGCGCGTGCGTATGCGAACGCTATATATCGTTGGCACGCTGTGCCTGACCGTCTTTACCCTGTTGCTCGGCATCGTTCAGTCGCTCCCAGCGCTAGCCCTGCTGGTGGTGTTCCGCGGCTTTTCCTGGCCCGCGATGAATCTGGCCTCGTATACGCTGGTTGCCGAAATCAGCCATCCCGGCAATGTAGCAACCAATCAAGCCATCCTGCAAGTCACCATGCCGAGCGTCGCCGTGCTGTTGACCGGCTCGCTCTTTGGCTGGACCTTTGATCATTTGGGTCCGGAAATTTTCTTCGCGCTCTGCGCGCTGGCTTGCGCCATCGGCGCGACGATCGTGATCGCCGGATACCGATTCTTCGACACAAAGCAAGTCGCAACTGTCTAAATCCAGCCGAACCTTCGTTCCGATGACCGATTCCGCTTTAGACAACTGACATCGAGCGTGATATACTCTCGCCGTGTACCCGTCTCATGGCTGATTGAATGCCTATGTTGTCAAAGTCAGAACGCCGTATGGGCGGCCGCTCTCGTTTTGGAGAGCATGCATTTCGTCTGTGGCTGCGCATCCGACGCAACTGGCAGTTGTATGTCCTGCTCTTCTTGCCGGTACTTTGGCTGATCGTCTTTCGTTATGCGCCCATGTACGGCGCGCAGATCGCCTTCCGACAGTATTCGTCCGCCTTCGGCATTGAAGGCAGCCCCTGGGTCGGCTTCGCCAACTTCATACGTTTTTTCAATTCGCCCAAGTTCGAACCGGTCATCATCAATACGCTGGTGATCAGCTTTTATGCCCTGATCGCCGGTTTCCCTATCCCGATAATCCTGGCGCTGAGCCTGAACCAGGTCAAAACGCGCATGTTCCGCAACAGCGTGCAGATGATCACCTACGCGCCCCATTTTATTTCCACCGTTGTGATCGTCGGCATGCTCTTTCAGTTCCTGCACCCGCGCGTTGGGTTCACAGCTGCCATCGCGCAATCCCTGGGGACGCAACCGCCGAATTGGATGGGCGCCCCGGGCGCCTTCCGGCATATCTTTGTCTGGTCGGGCGTCTGGCAAGAAATGGGTTTCGGGGCGATTATCTACCTCGCGGTGCTTTCCACCATTGATCCCGCCTTGCACGAAGCGGCAGTAGTCGACGGCGCCAGCCGCCTGCAGCGCATCCGCTACATAGATATCCCGGGGCTGCTGCCGACAGCCATGGTGCTGCTGGTCCTGTCCACGGGGCGAGTGCTGGAAGTCGCCTTTGAAAAAGTCTACCTGATGCAGAATCCGCTTAATCTCAGCGTCGCCGAGGTGATCAACACCTACGTATACAAGGTCGGGCTATTGTCGCCGATCCTTGATTTTTCCTATTCGACCGCGATTGGTCTGTTGAAAGGGATCGTCGGTCTGCTGCTTCTTATCACGGTCAATCACGCCGCGCGGCGTCTGACAGAAAACAGCGTCTGGTAAAGGACCGGCAGATGGCGTCAATGTCGAGTTACGAAAGCAACATCAACAAGGTCAACGAATCGGCAGTCGACCGTATTTTCATGATGGGTAACACAGCATTTCTGCTGGTCATCACGATCATCATACTGCTGCCGCTGATTTTCATTGTCGCCGCCTCCTTCAGTTCCGCCGAAGCTGTGATCGCGGGCCGGGTGACCTTATGGCCCGTCGACTTCAGCCTGCTGGGATACGAAACCATCTTCGAGCATAAAAAGGTCTGGAATGGCTTTGCCAATTCGCTCTTCTACACATTCTTTGGCACCATCTTCAATGTGGTCATGACCATCATCGCCGCCTACCCGCTCTCGCGGCAGGACTTGATTGGGCGGCGCGTGATCACCTTCGCCTTTATATTCACCATGCTCTTCAGCGGCGGCTTGATTCCCACCTATATGGTCGTGAACGATCTGGGCTTGTTAAACACGCGCTGGGCGATGATCTTGCCGACGGGAATCGGTCCGTTTAACCTGCTAATCACGATTACCTTCTTCCGCACCACGATTCCGCCCGAATTGATCGAGGCGGCGCGCATCGATGGCGCCAGTGACTTCCGTACCTTCCGCAGCATCATACTGCCGCTGGCGCGCCCGATCATCGCCGTGCTGACGCTCTTCTACGCCGTCAACACACACTGGAACCCCTACTTCCCCGCCCTGATTTACCTGAAAGATCAGGAGCTATTCCCGCTTCAACTCGTCCTGCGCGAAATCTTGGTTCAGAATTCGATTGACGCCTCGATGCTGATCGATATCGAAGATCTGGTGGCGCGCGAAGGACTGCGCGAGCTGCTGAAGTATTCGCTGATTGTAGTCGCAAGCGTGCCAGTCATGATCCTCTATCCTTTTGTGCAGCGGCACTTCGTCAAGGGCATGATGATCGGCTCGGTAAAGTAGGCAAGTTGTGAAACACCGAAAGGAGATCGGCTATCGACTGTTTCCGTTCACGATTCGTCCCCTAACTCTTCACAAGAAAGGATTTGACATGAGTAAGAGAATAATCGCCTTGACCCTGCTCGTACTTGTATTGGCGCTGCCCTTGACAGCTTCGGGACAAGACATGGTATCCGGACCGGGTGAATTCCCCATCGTTGATGAACCAATCACCCTGAATATCTTGATGCTCGGCCACGCCATTGTGGAAGACTTCCCCACCAATACCTTCACCCACTGGTATAGCGAACGCACCGGCATCAATCTCGATTTCGATATCGCGCCGCCCAATGAATGGCAGGAGGTCTTGAACCTGACCATCGCCAGTGGCAACCTGCCCGATATCATCGTCGGCTTCAACGTTGATCCGTCGACCCTGGCGCTCTTTGGTCCGCAGGGCTTGTTCTTGCCGCTCAGCGACTTGATCGAAGAGCATGGGCACTTCATCCACGATGTCTTCGCCGGCTCGCCGCAGGTGCGCCCGCTCGTCACTTCGCCCGACGGCGAGATCTACGGTCTGCCGCAAGTCAACGAATGCTATCACTGCTTCTACTCCCAGCGCGCCTGGATCCATTCGGATTGGTTGGAGAACGTCGGCATGGGCGTTCCACAGACTACCGATGAGTTCCTCGATGTATTGACCGCCTTCAAAGAGCAGGACGCCAACGGCAATGGCGACACCAATGACGAGATCCCGCTTGCGGCCGCCACCACCGGCTGGAATGCCAATATCGATGGCTTCTTGTTGAACCCCTTCGTCTTGAGCGAATTCTCCGGACAGAATCGTTTCTTCGAGCAGAACGACGGCGTGATCTCTCAGACCGTCACCAGCGAAGGCTACCGCGAAGGTTTGCGCTACCTGAGGACGTTGTTTGAAGCTGGACTGTTCGGCGAAGAGAGCTTCACCCAGCCCATGGACCAGATCAAGCAGCAGGTCGAGGGTGGCGATGCGCCCTCCATCGGCGTGGTAGTCGCCGGCGCGCATGCGAACTTCGCCAATATCGGCGGCGACCGCTGGATCAAATATGTCGCGGTTCCGGCGCTGGAAGGACCGACCGGACTGCGCCAGGTACCCTTCAACCCCTGGGGCCTCGGCTCCGGGCAATGCGTGATCAGCGCGCGGACGGAACATCCGGTAGCGGCTTTCAAATGGTGCGACGGCTTGTACGACCGCGAAACGACCCTGCGCTCTGTCTTCGGCATCCCGCAATGGGAAGCGGCGGAAGGCGAAGAGGGACAATGGAAATGGGCTGAAGAGGGCGAACCAGCGCTGGGCGGCGATGAATTCGAATCGATCTGGCGCCGCTTGTCGACCTTTGGCTCGCTGCAAAACGTCCACTGGGCGCAGCGCGGACCCAGCTATCGTCCCAACCACTTGCGTTTGGGCGAGGTTCGCCGCGAAGACGCCGCCGGTTTGGAGGTCGT
>DAOULD010000002.1:0-12160 GCA_034420635.1 Anaerolineae bacterium
ATAATTTGATGAAATATAGAAAACTACAAAATAATCGAATCCCGTAGGGGCGACCAATCTGGTCGCCCGAAACCACGCCATCGCATCGACGGGCGACATGATATGTCGCCCCTGCACGCGGCTTATTTCGTTGCATGACTTACTTGCGCTTACTTCTGCGCCTCTGTGGTTAATTTTCAGTTTGATTATATCCTTTCAGTAACGCCATTTTGAAGGGATTGCCCTGCCTAAGGTTCGGCAATGATTGGGAGTTCGGCGCAATCGCCATATTCGGTCGTGAAGTCAGCGCTGACCCATCCGCTCCGCCCGTTAACATCCAACTGCCACCAGGTATTAGCGCTATTCTGACCGGTTATCGGCGTCAGCGTACCACTATCCAGGACAGTGATTATCGTATAGCCAGTGCTTGGTCCGGTGCGGAAATTCAAGCCAACGTTCACTAGCGCCCGGCAAATATCGTCGTCGGGAATGAAGGGGAGATTGGAGGAGCTCGCAGGCGTCGCAACGACATCGGCCGGCGATTGACGGACGACCACAGTAATTTCATCAGCCGCGCCAACCACGGTATCTCGATAAGCCAGCACCCGCAATGCTATGCTGCCCAAATCGGCCGCCTGCGGGACGTAATTTAGAATAGCCTGCATTGACAAATCACCTTGCAGCGACTCCGAGGAAACGGTACGCACGATCTGATTGTCTACAAAAAGCTGAACGCGATTGACGCCAATGCTGTCGGAGGCCTCCACCGATACCAGGATTTCCTCGCCAACCACAAATTCATCGCCGTCACTCGGCGAGTTTATGATGACTAAAGGCGGTCCATCCGGTGTATTGGTCGCCGCGCCGCTGTCGGGTAGAGCGGACCGGCTGCGCAGGTTACAGGCTGAAAGAACTAGAAGGGAACATGCCAGGAAACTGAGCCGGACGCTGGCCATTAAACTGCCGCGGCACACGAGCGCAATCAACTGGCGACAACAACTAGCGGATCATGCGCCGGCGCCGGCGACTGCTCTTCCCGGGGCAGCCGCGCTTGCATGCTCCAGGGTCCGGTCCAGGTCACTTCAACCTGCGCCAGTTTGCCTTTCCAGTCGCCTTCCGCTTCGAAGAATACGAGTTTGTTTTGAGGACTGCGGGCGCGCCATCTACCCTTGTAATTGTCCTCAACCAGGACCTCGACCATTTGACCCAGGTACTGCGAATTGATTTCCGCAACAACCTGCGCCTGCAAATCCTCCAGCATCTTGTGGCGCTCGCGCTTTTCTTCGTCAGGGACATCGTCTTCCATTCGACGCGCGCTCACCGTTTGCGGTCGCGGGCTGTAACGCGCCAGATGCGCCTTGTCGAGTTTTAGCTCCTCCAACACCTTGTATGTCTGCATGAACTGCGCGCGCGTTTCGCCCGGAAAGCCGACGATTATGTCGGTGTGGATAGCCACATCTGGAATGATTTTACGAATCTTGTTCACCAGCTTGCGATATTGGTCGGCTGTATATCCGCGTCGCATCCGCGCCAGCACCGCGTCATCGCCGGCTTGAACAGGCGCCTCAATATGCGGCATTACCCGCGGCAACTCCGCCACCGTATGCAGCAGCTTGTCGGTCATCCAATTGGGGTGGCTGGTCAAGAAGCGGATCCTCTCAATGCCAGCCTCTTCAGCAATCTCGTGGGTGATCCGCAGCAGATCCGCCAGATCCGGTCCATCGGGAATGTCCTTGCCGTATCGGTCCACGATCTGGCCCAGGAGCGTGACCTCTTTGACGCCCTGCGCCGCCAAACTGCGAACATGCGCTACGATCTCGCCGACGCTGCGACTGCGTTCGACGCCGCGCCGAAAGGGAATGATGCAGAATGTGCAGGCATGCGAACACCCGTATACGATTGGAACGTGCGCCGTGACCAATTGCCCGCGTTCATGCCGCGGTAAAATGAGTTCGCCATCCTGCAAAGCGTCGCGGTTTTGACGCGCCCGCGCCTCAAGCTGCAGAACTTCGGCTTCATCCATGCGCTCCGCAAGGAAACTGATCATGGGAGACGGGTCGGATGGCGGCATGAACACATCGACATAGGGCAAACGCTGCCGCATCCACAGCGGATCGCGCACGCCGACCATGCAGCCCATAACGCCGATTACCTTGTCCGGATGGGTCTCCTTTACCTTGCTCAACAAGCCCAGACGACCCAGCCCCTTGTCCTCGGCGCTCTGCCGGACGACGCAAGTATTGACCACCATGATATCGGCGTCTTCGCCATGCGCTGTTGAACGGTGCCCCAGCTTTTCCAACTCTGAAGCCAGCAGTTGGGAATCTGCAACGTTCATTTGACAACCAAGGGTCCAGATGTGATATCGCATGTTCAAAGCTTAACTCGATAGCTCTCGGATGTCGCTATTCTAGCCGAGTCACAGAAATGGGTCAATGTAGCTCGGGGTAGCGTATTGAAGTCGGTTGAAATAAATAACAACAACCACCTGACAGCCGGTAGGAGCGATCAAGGTCTGTGTCGAAGGGCTGTGTCGGCGGTCAGTGTCTACGCGACCTACGCGCCCTACGCGACCCATTGCAATGGGTCAATGATGAAATCGTGACCAAGCCGGCGAACTCTCGCAATTGTGCAGATGAAATACACTGGTCTGCGCTGGCGCTCCCCGATGCCTCGGGGAGGGGTCCGGGGCGTGGGATAGACCTTGCGACATGTGCAACTCTCAAAGGTCTCCACTCGTCAGCCCGCAACGCAAGAGGGGTTTGGGGTGAGCGCCTCCAGCTAAGATTGTAATGCCCAGACGATTTTCTGCGGCACGAACGAACTGTGCAAATGGTCGTGGTATGGCAGGATTCTCACAGAAAATCCGACGTTGCCCGTCGTGTCATATGTGTGTTCGGTAACGAAGGTGTATATGTTGTCACCGTTCTCGGATATGATCGCCATATCGACCGATTCGCCTTCTCGAATATTGCCGATGGTATCCAGCATGCCGTAATAGAGTTGCACGCGAACGTCACAAGGTTTCAACTCCCCAAGGCGTACAATGGCGCGCACTTCTGCATTGCTGCCAATTTCAACGTCCCCGCTATCGATATCCACCTCCAATACCGCGACCTCGGACCAGACCCGGTCGAGCTTTGCCTTCCAGTCCGCGAACTGAACCGCGCCCGCGAAACCCTCTGCGCTCATGTCTTGACTGACAAGATAGCGAGGTATATAGAACTCTTCGGTGTATTGCTGCACCATGCGATGCGTGTTAAAGACCGGCGCCAGACGACGCATGCTGCGCTTGACACGTCGAATCCAGTCGCGCGGCAGCCCGTCGCGCGCCTGCCGGTAAAACAGCGGCACGATGTCTTGCTCCAGGAGATTGTAAAGCGCCTGGCTCTCGATATAGTCTTGATCGGCCCAATCGTGATCAGCGTACTCCTCGCCATGACCGATTGACCAGCCAATATCGCGTCGGTAAGCCTCGTCCCACCAGCCGTCAAGTACGCTGCAGTTCAGCCCCGCATTGTAGATGACTTTCATGCCGCTGGTGCCACTGGCCTCTTTGGGACGGCGAGGATTATTCAGCCAGATGTCGACGCCCTGCACCATGTAGCGCGCCACATTCAGGTCGTAATTCTCCAGGAAGACAATCGAATCGCGGAAATCGGGATCGCGCGCGACGTTGACGATTGTGCGGATGAATTCCTTGCCTTCGTTATCATGCGGGTGCGCTTTGCCGGCGAAGATGAATTGCACCGGTCGCTCCGGATCGGTGAGCAATTTGCGCAGACGTCCCAAGTCGCGGAAGATCAATGTTGCGCGCTTGTAAGTGGCGAAGCGGCGCGCGAAGCCGATCGTCAGCGCGTCTGGATTCAGCACCTCATCCGCCTCTTCAATCGCTGTCTGCGAGACGCCGCGTCGCTGCAATTGCTCGCGCAAGCGATCGCGCGCGAAAGCCACCAGCCTTTCGCGTCGGCGTACATGCGTCCGCCACAGTTCGGCGTCGGGAATGCTGGACACGCCTTTCCAGATTTCCGGCCGCGATTCTTCCGCGCGCCACGCGGGATCCAGGTAACGATCGAAAAGCTGCGCCATCTCCTGGCTGACCCATGTCTGCACGTGAACGCCGTTTGTGATGGCTCGAATTGGCACTTCGTGAACGGGCACATCCGGGTAGACCCACTTCCACATATCGCGCGAGACTTCGCCGTGCAATTGCGCGACGCCGTTCGACCCCGACGACAGGTTCAGCGCCATCACCGACATGGAGAACAACTCGTAGTCGCCCATGTTTTCGCGTCCCAGATCGAAGAACTGATCGCGACTAAGCCCCAACTGATGCATCAAATCCGTGAAATGCTCGTCGATCAAATCGAAATCGAAGCGCTCCAAGCCCGCCGGAACGGGCGTGTGTATGGTGAAGACGCTGCTTGCCGCAGTCAGCGCCTTTGCCTGTTCGAAACTCAGCTCGTGGTCCTGCATATAGCTGCGGATACGTTCCAACAGCAAGAAGGCCGAATGACCTTCATTCATGTGATAAATATCGGCCTCGATATCGAGCGCGCGCAAAGCGCGCGCGCCGCCGATACCCATCAGAATCTCCTGTCGGATCCGCGTACGACGATCGCCGCCGTACAGGCGGTCGGTCAGGTTCCGGTCTTCCTCAAGGGCATTCTTGTCGATATTGGTATCAAGCAGGTATAGCGAAACGCGTCCCACTTGCACCTTCCAGATTTGCGCCCACAATTCGCGACCGGGCAAGGGTACGGAGATCTTGATTGTCCTGCCGTCCGGTCCTGTCTGCAATGTGACCGGCAAGTTGACATAGTCGTTGATCGGATACGATTCCTGCTGCCAGCCGTCGGCATTGAGATACTGCTGGAAATACCCTTCCTGGTACAAAATGCCCACGCCGACCAGCGGGATATCCAGGTCGCTCGCGCTCTTGAGATGATCGCCGCTCAAGACGCCCAAACCGCCCGAGTAATTCTGCAAGCACTCCGTCAATCCGAATTCCATAGAGAAATACGCGATGACCGGCTGGCGAGGCAGATCGGCGTACTGGTTTGCGAACCAGGTATCCCCCGATCGCATGTATTCGTCGTAAGAGCGGCAAACGCGCGCGTAGTGCGCCATGAACGACGTATCGTCTACCAGCGCATTGAGCCGATCCTGGCTCATCCTGCCCAGCATCCATTCCGGATTATGTTGTGTTTCTTCCCACAGGTCGGGATCGAGCCGCCGAAACAAGGAAATCGCTTCGTGATCCCATGCCCAGCGCAGGTTGTAGGTTAATTCGTGCAGGCGCCCCAACTGCGGGGGCAATTTGGGCGCGACTTTGACTCGCGCTACAGGTTGTACCATTGCTTTGCTCCAATTTGGTCGACGAATGAGTCAAGCGTTGGAAGCGTTCATTCTACCGTCAATCGATGACGATGACACCTCGAAAATGGAGCTGATGACCATGTCTGGAAACTTTTCGTATTTGCTTTCGGCATGCCGGCGCCGACCGCTTTGTTGTCGCTTTACGCGCCTATAGCCTTAGCAATTCCGTACAAAGGGACTGCTAATTTTCTGTTGTGGCGCTCCATATTACTTTGATGTGAAGTTTCATTATGATATGATGGAATTGTCATCATGCCGCTTTGTGACCATTGCGCATTGATTGGAGAGGCTAGATGCTGAAAAAGAAATACTTGAAAAGCAAGGACATCTGCAAAGTAACCTTCTACACGGCGCCGGAACTCACTGCCGAATCAGTTGCCCTGGTTGGCGAATTCAACGGCTGGAGCGAATCCGCGACGCCGATGACCGCGCTCAAAGACGGGCGCTTCAAGGCGACTGTCGACCTGCCGCGAAACAAGCGCTATCAATTCCGTTATCTTATCAACGAATGCGAATGGGATAACGACTGGGCGGCCGATCGGTATGTCCCGAATCCCTTTAGCGGAGATAATTCAGTAGTCGAGGTATAAGCCTTATGCTCAAAAAACGTTTCCTCAAGAGCAAGAATCTGGTCCAGGTGACGTTTTATACCGCGGCAGCGCTCAACGCAAGCGAGGTCTGTCTGGTGGGCGACTTCAACGATTGGGACGAAACTGCAACGCCAATGAAAGCGCTCAAGGACGGACGCTTCAAAATCATTTTGGAGCTCGATCCCGACAGCGAATTCCAGTTTCGTTATCTGGTCAATGGAGACGAGTGGCATAACGATTGGGAGGCCGATCAATACGTGCCCAATCCCCATGGCAGCGATAATTGCGTCGTTTGCACTTGATTCGCAATCAACAGGTTTGCTACTGGAAACCTGTTGATCTTCCTCATCCATTCACCTTATTGCGCCAGGAAACCAGCGATTTGATTTTGGCATAGTCCGCGGGAACGCCCATTGGCAAAATGAAGTGCGTGGCGCCGGCGGCATGGTAGGCATCCAGGTTCTCCGGCACGTCCTGCTCGCGGCTTATGGATACCGTGCGTTCGATTTCTGCCGGGTCCCGTCCCACAGCTTCACACCAGGTGTCCAGTACTCCGCTTTTGCGCGCCCAGGTCTCCGGCGGACCGAAGCCATTCCAAAGGTCGGCGAAGCGCGCGGTGATCTTGAGCGTCACTTTCTCGCCGCCTCCGCCAATCATGATGGGAATAGGATTGCGCACCGGCGCCGGGACCTCCTTGCGCATCCGCGCCTTGATGACGGGAAGCGCCTCTTCCAGGTCGCGCAGCCGACTGCCGGCGCTGCCAAATTCATAACCGAATTCCTCATAGTCCTTCTGGAACCAGCCCGCGCCGATACCGAGAATCAGACGCCCCTTGCTGATATGATCCAGCGTATTGGCCATCTGCGTGAGCAATGCCGGATTCCGATAGCTATTGCAATTCACCAGCGTGCCGATTTCGACCCGCTTCGTCATCATGGCGATTGCCGTAAGCAGCGTCCAGGCTTCGAAATGGTTTTCATTGCCCTCGCCATACAAAGGGAAAAAGTGATCCCAGTTCCAGATTGAGTCGACTCCCAGCGCCTCAATCTCTCCGATAGCTTCCGCGTAGGCGTCGTAACTGATGCGTTGGGGATGCAATTGTACCCCAACCTTAACCTTGCTCATGTCTTCGCACCTTTCATTTGTCATAGCCAAAATGAATCAAACCGCTAGTTTCGACGCGACCGAACCAGGAAATCCACCTCGGCGCCGGGCGGTACGGTCTTATCACCGAAACGCGAAAAACTGGCATGCGTACAATCGGCGCCAACGACTGATCCCGCGCCAATGGTGAACTGCGGCGGGATCCGCGCGTTTTTGCCGATACTGGTTATCTTTAGATCGCCAATATCCTGCCAGGATCCGACTTTTGCCTCCTTGCCGATGACGGCGATCTTGTCAATCAGCGCGCG
Organism: Anaerolineae bacterium; assembly: GCA_034420635.1. Classification (GTDB taxonomy): domain Bacteria; phylum Chloroflexota; class Anaerolineae; order Aggregatilineales; family Phototrophicaceae; genus UBA6055. The sequence continues at coordinate 7,361 of DAOULD010000002.1, forward strand.
TTCAATCACCGCTCCGGTCTCGACATAGGCATCGTTCAGGACGACGGACTCCCGCACGACCGCTCCCGGACCGATAAACACGCCCGGCGACAAAATGGAACGCTCGATGACCGCTCCCGCGCCGATCACCGAGCCGTCCGTGATCATGCTGTCGATGATCTGCGTGTCCGGACCGATGCGCACCGGCGGTCGCTCCTCGCTGCGGGTATGGATCACCCAGGTACGATCGTTCAGATTCAGTGACGGCGGGCTTGACAGCAGGTCCATATGCGCTTCCCAATAGGCGTCAACCGTACCAACATCAATCCAGTATCCGCCGTAAGGATACGCGAAAACGTTCATGTTTGCCGCGACCATTTTGGGCAATATATCGTGCCCAAAATCATGGGAAGAGGCGGGATCTTCCTGGTCCTCCTGCAACGCGCGCTCCAGAACGCCGTATTCGAAAACATACACCCCCATATTGGCCAAATTGCCGGGCGGCTGGCTTGGTTTCTCGATAAACTCCGTGACCCGGTACTCAGTGTCGGTATCTACAATGCCGAATCGGCTCGCTTCGTCCAAAGGCACGCGAATGGTGCAAACGGTGGCGTCAGCGCCTTTGTCGCGATGATATTGCACCAGCATGTCGTAATCCATTTCGTAGATGTGATCTCCGGACAAGATCAGCACGTATTCGGGACGACCTTGACGCACAAAATTGAGGTTCTGCGCGACTGCGTCCGCGGTGCCCGCGTACCAATCCGTGTCATAGCTGCCTTGATAAGGCTGCAGCAAACGTACCCCGCCAGTGAAGGAACGATCCAGATCCCATGGGCGTCCTTTGCCAATGTGGTCGTTGAGACTGTGCGGACGATATTGCGTCAAAACCAGCACATCAAAGACGTTGGAATTAACGCAGTTGCTCAGCGCGAAGTCGATGATGCGATATTTGCCGCCAAAGGGAACAGCTGGCTTGGCTCGCTTGATAGTCAATACGCCCAACCTGGTGCCCTTGCCGCCTGCAAGTATGATTGCCTTTATCTTCACGACCCGCTCCTCCGCGCCTCAACCTTGCCTCGCGCCAGTTTATAAAGCTCGATATATTCGCCAGCGCTTTTTTCCCAACTGAAATCCATGCGCATGCCGCGTTTCTGCATACGACGCCAAGCCGCCGGGTTCTGATGATAGACATCAATCGCCCAATCCAGCGTGCCCCGCAGCGCCGAAACCTCTTGCCAATGGAAGACGAAGCCCGTTCCTGTTTCCGCATCGCCATTGTCGTAATTCGTGACTGTATCGGCCAGACCGCCAGTTTCCCGCACCAGCGGCAACGCCCCATAGCGCATCGACATCATTTGACCCATGCCACAGGGTTCAAAGTGGCTGGGCATCAAGAATAAGTCGCAGCCGGCATAAATCTGCTGCGCCAACGCGCTGTCAAACTGCAGAAATGCCGTGGCTTGGTCCGGAAAGTCTTGATCCAATTGCCAAAACGCGTATTCCAGTTCGCTTTCGCCCGTGCCCAGCACCACCAATTGCGCGTCCCGCTCTCCAAGCAACTGACGCAGCGCCGGCAGAGCCAGGTCAAAGCCTTTCTGCGCCGCCAGCCGGCTGACAATGCCTATCAGCGGCACATCGGGCGCTACGGGCAATCTGGCAAATGACTGCAAATGCCCTTTATTGGGCGGGCGCTTCCCTTCAAAGTCGCCGACGTCGAAATTCTGGAACAAGCAGGGATCAGTCGCCGGATCCCAAACCGCCGTATCCAGCCCATTCAAGATCCCGCGCAAATCGGCGCTGCGTTTGCCGATCAGCGGCGCCAATTCGTAGCCGGCATAGGGATATTTGATTTCCTCGGCGTAGCGCGGGCTAACCGTCGATATCATTTCACTGTATGCGATGCCTATTCCCAACAAATTGTCCGTCAAATCAAAGGACGCCAGGTCGGCCTGCTCGCGACCGTCGATGCCCGCCTGAAACAAGAAGCCCCCCGCGTGATTGCCTTGGTAAGCGATGTTGTGAATCGAGAGCGCTGTCGCCAAGGACGCCCATTCCGGAACGTCGCCGTTCGAGCGCGCAAGAAAAGGCAGCAAGCTGGTGTGCCAGTCATTCACATGAAGCAATTCCGGGAACCAGCCGATTTCTTCGTTCAGCCGCCAAACCGTGGCCATCAAGGCTTGGTTGAAATAGATGAAGCGCTCCATGTCCCAATTCCACTGGGAATAAATCTCGCCTTCAAGTCCAAAATATGGTGGCGACTGCAAAAGATAATAGGGCGTGCCGTCCTGCAAGCAACTATACACCCTGACCTCGTTTGTCCCAAGGCGGTGCGGGAAGTCGAACGAGATCAGCGGCTCAATCGCATATTCGAGATGATTGATGAAACCATAGCCCGGGATCATGACGCGCGCGTCTATCCCCAGCTTGCGCAGCGCGACCGGCAACGAGCCAACGACATCGGCAAGCCCGCCGACCTTGGCAAACGGGACCGCCTCTGCGCTTGTGAGCAAGACCTTCATTCCTGTAATCGACTTTCGCTATCAGTTCTTGCCAAGGCGATTGTAACTGAACATCCTCGTCATGAGTACAATAACTTGCGTCCCCTCGTTGCCAGCCTGAATGCCCTGTGCTAGTATCGTATTGCTACGTTACAGCAAACGACAGCGTTTCGTTGCGGACGTCAACAATTGTCCTTGTCTTATTTTATAAACCCCCTTGCTCGCGCAAGGAGAAGGCTTGTTATTTTCTGTGAGGGCGGTAGCCCAAATTCGCTAGCGCCGAGCGGCTACTCCGATTTATCGAGTTGGAATTGCTCATGATTCAGAAGCAACGCAGCAAACGACGATTCAACTTTCTGCCGCCGATCATTTTCCTCGCGTTAACATTCGCAACTGCGGTCAGCGGCACTTACATCGCTTTGAGGCTCTTTGGGGATAATGCGGAGGCTGAAACCGTTCCCGAAATCATCACTGTTGAGATTATCATCACAGCGACTCCCGCGCCAGCCCAGGCGGCAACTGCCCAGCCCGCCGCGAGCAGTCCTGATCAAGTGGACCTGCCAGCGGATATTGCCGGCGCTGGATCCGAATCAGTTGCCACGGTGGACGCCGTGCGGCTTGGCGCAGTGGACGCCGCCATCAGCACGCCTACGGTTGAAGCCGGTGGCGAATTCTTGTCGGACAATTGTAAGTTTTACACGGTTCAGGGCGGGGACACGCCCTTCGGCATTGCCGAGCGCTGGGGCGCCAACCCCTATCTTCTGCTCGAGGTAAATAATCTCACTCTCGAGACTGCCACTAATTTGCAGATTGGGGACAGACTGATTGTCCCGCTTCCAGGCTGCAATGTCGAAGGACAAATTATCGAAGCTGGCGGCACGACATCCACCGCCAATAGCGAGGCGGCCGCAAATGCGACGAACACGCCTTCCCAGGTCCCGATCGAAATCGCGTCGGTGGAGGGAATCGGCGATATTACGGCAGAAGGCATACGCTTGCGCAACAACGGCGGAGAGATCAATATCAGCGGTTGGATCCTCAGCGATGCCGATGGCAATACCTATACTTTCCCCGGACTGCTGCTATTTGCGGATGCGGTGATAGCGATCTATACGCGCAGCGGCGCCAGTACCGAAGGCGCGCTGTTTTGGGGCAGCGACCAAGCAGTTTGGGGGGCAGGGGAGCAATTCACCCTGTCCGACCGCAATGGCCAGGTCCGCAAGACGCTGCAGATCCCGACTGACGCGTCCAATTGATCGGCAACTGGCTTCTCAGCGCTGATTCAACAGTTTTCGGGAGAACGAACGCGCATGAAGAAATGGGAAAAGGTCGTCGATCACTTGGTACAAGAGGCCATCGGCAATGGTGATATCTCCCATTTGCCGGGCGCGGGCAAGCCGCTGCGCCTCGCCAATGACAGCCATACACCTCCCGAGTTGCGCGCGGCGCACAAGATCTTGGACGACCACAATGTGATTCCCGATTGGATCGCGCATCGCGAATCGCTTGACCGAACAGAGCGCGCGCTACGCAGACAGTTGCTGCATAAAGCCGCGCGTTACCAAGCGGACAGGCGCGCTGCGCGAAAGACGGGGCAAGCCAAGTTGGAATTAAAAGCTGAACAAGACTGGCAACGCTTCAAAAGCGGATTCTTGGAAGCGGCAGATCGCTACAATCGCGCCCTGCTGGAACATAATCTAACGCTGCCGCGGGGTATCGTGCACAAGCCCCTACTCCGTAGCGAGGAAATGATAGAGCGCGCTTTGCAGGCAAATACCGGCAAAGCGGACAAGACGAATTAAGCGTTTTCTTCAATCGGATTGTTATCTTCTGGTTTCGCCTTGGCCCCTTCCTGCAATCCCTTGCGGAAGTTCGCCACTGCCGAGCCGAGCTCGCCCCCGATGCGGGAAACGCGGCCGACGCCGAATAGAAGCACAACAATGATCAATACGATGAAAAGTTCGGTTGGACCCAAATTTGGCATGATCTTGTCCTATTCCACGATTTCAATCTCACGACAAGTATAACACGCTTCACGTAGATTGCGACATGTGAATCTGCGTTGGGGTCAGGGCAATCGCTTCAAATTTTTTTCACCACCAAGACACGAAGAACACAAAGTTTAAGTTTTATTACAAGGCAAAACTCCTCTGAATCTGCGTACCAAAGGGGATAATGGCTTGTCGTTGAAGACCATTTGTAGAAACAAGCGCGCAATTTTCATTTAGAATGACTTTTCTCTGTGCCCTCTGTGCCTCTGTGGTTATATTTTGGTTTGAATTGGCGATATATTGATGGACTATGATTTTGAAGCGATTGC
>DAOULD010000003.1:0-107836 GCA_034420635.1 Anaerolineae bacterium
GACGGGTTCTAGGTACGGATTCACCACAGAGGCACAGAGCGCACAGAGATTTCAAGAAAAAACTTCGTGTTCTTCGTGTCTTTGTGGTTAATTTTGCTTTTGAACGGCAAAGCGATGTAATTTGCCAATAATCTGAAATGCACCCATGCCTTGGGCTGGAATACCGCAAAACCAGGCGTTACGGTATAATCAATGCATGGATACGAAGTCCGCGCGTGTTGCTGAAGAAGCAGTGAGTCGGCTAATGCAAGTCTTGCTGGTTGATCACGACGGCGTCAATCGCTACACCGTGAGCAAATCTCTGCAACGGGTCGGCTACATCATTATCGAAGCGTCCTTTGCTGACGAGGCTTTGGATCTCTTCAATAGTCAGCATTTTGATCTGGTCTTGAGCGAGATTGATCTGCCCGGTATCGACGGGATAGAGCTTTTACAGCGCATCAAGGCGCAGTCGCCGGACGCAATGGTGGTCTTGATGACGAAAAACGCCAGCGTCGAATCAGCAGTGCAAGCGCTGCGCTCCGGCGCGCACGATTATCTGATCAAACCCTGTTCCAGCCAGGAGATCAGAGCGAGCGTGGACCGCGGTATTGAACGAGCGCGAAACCTGATGCGGCGTCGGCGAATGCTGGATGCAATTGAGCGAAACGTGGAAGAGTTGGTGCGGGAAGAAGCCTTGGCAACGGTTTCGTCTGACGATGCAAGCCTGGAACCGCTTGCGCCTGCAGCTCGCGATCGCGCGGCGCCCACTGATTCTATGATGGCATTGGCTGGGCTTTCGGTTGCCCCGGGCCGCTATCAGATCGGCATTGGGGACCAGTCCATTAGTTTGACCCCTACGGAGTTCGACTTGTTGCTGTACTTGGCGGCGCATCGCAGCCGCGTTGTGCCATGCCAAGAGCTTGTACGGGAAGTCCGAGGCTATAGCACTGAGGAGGCCGAAGCCCGTGAAGTCATTCGTCCTCATGTCAGCAATTTGCGGCGCAAGTTGAAGACGCTTGGCGATTACGAAAAGCTTGTTGTTAACGTGCGCGGGATTGGTTATCGGCTGGGCGATCTCTCCAATCCGGAATAGCATCCGCCGCTTTTGCCGTTGCTCCCATGGGAAAGCCAACTTCATCGCCCTCAATTGTTAGTCCATCGATGGCATTGCTGATACTGGTTGTTGCCGGGATCGCGGCATTGCTCCCGGCTGTAACCGTTAGCGCCGCAGGCTGCAACGAAGCCGGTAGTCTCACGCGTGAAACTTACCTCGGCGCTGGCTCCGCCCGACCCCGATATTTCACGCTTTATCTCCCGCCTTGTTATGAGATTTCGACGCGAATATATCCTTTGCTAATTCTGCTGCACGGTTCCAATGCGGATGACGAGCAATGGCTGCGCCTGGGTTTCATTGAAGCGCTGGAAGCCGCGATAAAATCCGGCGCTTCACCGCCCATGATCGTTGTCTTGCCCTTTGGCGATGCTATTGCCAACGAGAATTACTTTGGCGGCAAGGGCTATGATTCGGTTCTGATTGAGCAACTGGATCATGCGCAGGGGCGCTATCGCAGCGACGGCAGAACAGCCATCGGCGGCATCTCGCGCGGCGGATTCTGGGCATATCATGTGGGGCTGCGTTTCCCGGGTCGCTTCGTGGCGATCGGCGGGCATAGCCCGTTTTTCGACCCTAGCCATGTCGAGCCTCGATACAACCCGCTCCAGTTGGCGCGGTCGCAGGACCTCAGCGCCGATATGCGGCTGTGGCTGGATCGCGGGTCAAGAGATTTCGCGGCGGACGGTGTTGATCAGATGCATGTGATCTTGAGGGATCGCGCCGTCGATCATCAATATGTTGTTTACAGCGGCGCCGGGCACAATGAAGCCTCCTGGGAGCGAAATATTCTCGATTACCTGGCCTTTTACAGCGCGGCGCTCATGGAGTCGCCGCCGTCCAATTCGCAAGCCGAGCGGAGAACAGAAACCGGAAGGGAATTGTGGGTTCCTGCCGCCGCTTTCGCTGCGCTACAGACGTCGATTGGGCGAGACCAACTGGATGCGATTCTCGCTGGCGGATTCGATCAGCGATTGATTTTGAGCGAATCCGCAGCGCACCGGTTACGGGAACATGGCATTGAACCGCATCGTGATGCGCGAATCGTGGAAGACGAAGACCTGGAGCGTCGACTCTGGCGCGACAAGCTCAGCTTCACTTTGCTTCCATTCGATGAATTACGCCTGCGCCTCCGCCCATTGTGGCTGGACGGGAAACCCGTCGTCGATCAAATCGACGGTTATCCGTTGATATTCGATAGTGGCGCGCCGAACTATCATGCAAGCAACTTAACGCGCATTACTCTGTCCGGCACCACCGCGATTGCGCGGCAGACAAGAACAGCGATTGATGCCATTGGCGTGGAGGCGGCCGCAAGCGGCATCCGCGATTACGTGTCCGCGTCGGACTATTTCCATGTGACCAATGAAGCGCCTCTTGCCGATACCTGCCCACAATTTAGCGACAAGGTCTTGGGCGGCGCGAACAGCCTGTGCATGAAACGCGAACACGCCCGCCTGTTTGATATCTTGAATGTCGACGTGGTTGATATGACCGGCAATCACATCAATGACTTTGGATACGACGCCTTTGAAGATTCGCTAATGCTGTTTGAAGAGGCGGGCATGAATATTGTCGGCGGGGGCCGCAGCCGGGACGATGCCGGGAAACCCCTGATCCTCTCTCATAACGGCAATAATATCGCCTGGCTCGCTTGCAACGCGATAGGTCCCTATTATGCCTTGGTTAATGACGATCCGAGCGCGCTCGGCGGCCTGCGCCCAGGAGCCGCGTTTTGTGACCGCGCCTGGCTGGAAGACAACTTGCCCGTGCTGGGGGCGCAAAACGATCTGGTGCTGTTGACCGTCCACTATCAGGAATTCGAGACTTATACGCCGACGGCGCAACAACGAGCCGATTTCCGCGCATTTGCCGAGTGGGGCGCTGATGTTGTCATTGGCACCTCGGAGCACAAGCCGATGACCTTTGAATTCTACAGAACGCGCCGCGGCGAAACTGCCTTCATTCATTTTGGACTGGGCAATCTGTATTTTGACCAGACATTTTGGGGAAATAAGCGCTTCTTCTTGGACACGCTTTACGTTTATGCCAGTAAACTATTAGCGGTGGAACTGTTCCCAGGCGTCATCGACGATCGAGCGCGCCCTCGCTTGCTTGAAGGCGACGATCAGTTCAACTTCTTGCACTATATGATGATACAGCAGAACGGATTCTAGCCATCGTTAGTCCCAATCACAGTCTCATTCGTTTGATCGTCTGCCTGGCGCATCTGCTGACCTTCGTTTCGCTTTCGGCGCAAGTGTCGGAGAAAGCGGATACATTGCACAATATGACGCTGGAGCAGAAAGTCGCGCAGATGTTCATGGTGAGTTTCTTTGGCGCGCAACTGACAGAAACGGAATCGGCTTTTTTGCGCGAGGCGCAACCGGGCGCGGCTGTACTCTTCGGCCGCAATGTTGAATCTCCCGAACAAGCGACAGCCCTGACAAACGCATACCAGCAAGAGATCATGAGCCGGGGCGGTGTGCCGCTGTTGATCGCGGTGGATCAAGAGGGCGGACCTATCCAGCATCTGCAAGAGGGTTTCACGCGCTTTCCAGCCCCCATGTTGCTAACTGCCACGCAAGACGAAGACTTGGCCTACGATGTTGGCGCGGCTATGGCCGCCGAGATGCGCGCGGTTGGCGTCAACATGAATCTGGCGCCGGTCGGGGATTTGCTGACTAACGTCTCCAATCCCATCATCGACCGCCGAGCATTCGGGAGCGATCCGAAAATGGTTGCTCCGATTCTGATGAATTTCATACGCGGGTTGCAAGACAATGGAGTGGTAGCCACTGTCAAGCATTTTCCCGGTCATGGCGATACCAGCGAAGACTCGCACCTGGAGTTGCCCGCGATCCACCACGACCGACCACGGCTGGATTCGGTTGAATTGCGGCCATTCGTGGCTGCATTCGACGCCGGTGTCAGCACTGTGATGGTGGCGCATATCTGGTTCAGCGCTTTTGATGCCGAGCCGCTGCCGGCATCTTTGTCCGGCAACGTGGTGCAAGGCTTGCTGCGGGAAGAGTTGGGATACGATGGCTTAATCATGACCGATGCCCTGGATATGGATGCTGTCGACACCCGATACGACCCCAGCGAGGCCTCGATCCGGGCGATTGAAGCGGGCAACGATTTGATCGCGATCGGCGCGCATGTGGGCACGCAACGAATACGCGAGGCGATCAGCGATGTGGTCGCGGCCGTGCGGGCAGGGCATATCACGCTCGAGCGCATAGACGATTCGGTAGAGCGCATTCTACGGGTCAAACAGCAGTACGGTGTATTGGATTGGAGCCCGTTAGATCCGGAAGCGACGAGCGAACGGTTGGACCTGTTGGCGCATGATCGTCTGGTGACGCGTTTATTCGAACGGGGCGTGACTGTGCTCGACGCTCAGGATATGATACCGGTCCAGGGCAAGGTGCTATTTGTCTATCCCGGTACACGTCCGCGCATACGACGAGAATGTGATCGCCGCATGGAGGAGCATGAATTCGTCTCTGTTTCCGGGTCGCCGAAGGACGGGGAATTGGCTTGGGCAAGCGAAGCCTCGCAGGAAGCTGATACGGTGGCCGTTTTCACCTTGAACAACATTGACGATCCTCGGCAGATCCAACTGGTCGAGGCGATGCCGGCGCATAAGACGATTCTGGTGACTTTGTGGAATCCGATAGAAATGTTCATCTATCCCGAGCTTGCGGCTTATGTGCAGGGATATAGCCCCATGACCCGCGCGACGAAGGTCATTTGTGAAGTCCTGCTTGGAGAGCGACAAGCCTTCGGCAGCATGCCGCTAGGCTTTGCGAGCTAGGCGATTGCGATATTGATGGGCTATAATGAGGCGGCGCGAATTCACGCGCATCTTGATCAACGGCGAACGGTGCAATACGCAGGACACAGATAGTCAATGTCTACCCTTAATCCCGATCTAATCTCCAAGGACATGGACACGGTATTGAATGATGCCGTGCCGATGCTAGGCGAATATCGCAAATCGTCGATCATGCCGGAAATGGTGCTGCTGGCATTGCTCCGCCGAGAAAACACGGCAGCCTGGCGCATGCTCAAGATGTTCGAATCATCGCGCGGCGTCGACCTGGAGCGCTTGGAGCGTCAGGTGAAAGTCGCGATTCAATCTCGTCGGGATCCCGACGGCAGCCTGGATTTCGTCGCTATTGGCAACAAGAAAGTTTCGCTGAGCCGACAGTCGATCGTGCTCCTGGACGACGGATTAACAATCGCCAACTCGATGAACGAGCAGAAAATCGATACCGATCATGCCTTGGCGGTACTAGCGGAAACATCGGTCAGCACGGGCGGGATCCTTCGCCAGTTCAGCATCACGCCCAAGTCGATTCAAGACGCCTACAGCGACGCCAGCAAAATCATCCCCAGCCGCGACGACAGCACCACCGTGGATTACGTCAAACGAGCCAAGCGCGGTTTGCTGCGCGCAGTGCATTTTCGTGAAGATCTGTTGCGCAACATGATCAACGTGCTGACGCAAGCGGTCAATCGCCACATCATTTTGATTGGTCCGGACGGCGTCGGCAAGCGTACGCTGGCATATAGCCTTGCCTTGCTCATGGCGGAAGACAAGGGACCGAATGGCTTGTCAAATCTGGTACAGATAAGCGAAACGGCGTTGCTGGACGGCGACCAGGAGGCCTTCCGCGCCGGCATGAGCGCGGCGCGGCGCGGGATCCTGTTCTTGCCGCTGATTCATCGTTTTTTCGGCGGACCGATCAAAGCCGATTTCAACAAGGCGACGTCGCTGGTGCAAAAGGCTTTTTTGAGCGAAGATCCTGTCGTCATCTGCACCACCAATTTGCAGGAATTTGAAGCGCGCATACAAAACGTCAGCGCCATTATGGAAAACAGTCAAATAATCCGTGTTGATGAACCGTCGCTGGACGAAACTGTACATATTCTGGAGACGATAGCGCCGCATCTGGAATCGGACTATGAGATTGCTATCGAGCACGATGCGCTGAAAATGGCCGCGCGTATGGCGCAGCGCTATTTGACCATCAATCCTTTGCCGCAAAGCGCCGAGCAATTGCTACATCGCACCGCCGCCATGGTTAATATGGGCAAGCAAGCGCATCTTGCCTTCCGACCGGACAACAACGATGCCAAGCTCGATGTAGAAGACGTGACCCTGGTGACGAGCCAGATGACCGGCATTCCGGTCACCAAATTGGGCGCTGACGAACGGCTTCGCTATGCCAATATGGTGGAGCACCTGCGCCAACGTCTTATCGGCCAGGAAGAGGCGGTTCAGTTGGTCAGCCGCGCCATCAAAACGGCGCGCGTTGGGCTGAAAGACCCGCGGAGACCGATTGGCGTCTTTCTGTTCCTGGGTCCGACCGGTATCGGCAAGACCGAAATGGCGCGCGTGCTCGCTGATTTCATGTTCGGCAGCGAAGAAAATCTCTTCCCGCTGGACATGAGCGAATACAAGGACGAGAGCAGCATCAACCGCCTGATTGGCTCGGCGGTGGGTTATGTCGGCAGCGACGAGGGCGGACAGTTAACCGAGCGCATTCGTCAGCAACCCTATACCATCGTTTTGCTCGATGAAATTGAAAAAGCGCATCCGCGGATTATGGATGTATTGTTGCAGGTGATGGAAGAGGGCCGGCTGACCGACGGGCGCGGCAATATCGCGCGCTTCAGCGAAGCGGTGGTCATCATGACCAGCAACATCGGGTCCGAGCATTTGATGGTGCGGCAGATCACCGACGATTTGCGCGAGCAGATTATGGACCAGGTGCTGGAGTTTCTTCGTCCCGAGTTCGTCAACCGCTTGGACGAGGTCATTCTTTTCAACGCATTGAGCGATGAGGACTTTGTCCTAATCCTCGACTTGCTCATTGAAAAAGAGAACAAGCTGGCGCGCGAACGCGGCTTGACCTTGAAGTTCAGCAGCGGCGCCAAAAAATGGCTGTTGGAGCAAAATGACGAACCGGAATACGGCGCCCGTCCGCTGCGGCGAATCCTGCGGCGCAACTTGCGGGAACCCTTGGCCGACTTTCTGCTGCGCTCCAACCCGCCGGAAGGGACAGAGGTTCGCATCAGCGCCAGCCGCAAACGAGGCGGCGGTTTGAAGTTTTCAGCATTTGTTGATGGCGAGCAATTCCTGGTCGAGGCTTGACAATACGCAGCCGCTGAGCCTTAACCGCGAGCGCATGAGTCCGAGGTGAGCATGAGAGCAATCGATCGTTCGATCTTCAGAAAATACGATATTCGCGGCACTGCCAACGGCGAATCCCCACAATTGACGCCCGGCGTAGTCTACTTGGTTGGCAAGGCTTTGGGCACTTATCTACCAAGTGAATTCGGCACGCGGAAGATCTTCGTCGGCTCCGACAATCGCCTGTCGTCTGGTCCGCTAAAAGCCGCGATGATCGAAGGACTTGCTTCGACCGGGTTGGCGGTTACCGACATCGGCGAGGTGCTCACACCGACCGTCTATTTCGCTTCGGCTTCTTATGGCGAGGCCGGGGCAGGCGTCATGATCACGGGCAGCCACCTGGATACGCGTTACAACGGCATCAAGATGGCCTACGGCAAGCTGGCGCTGGCCGGCGAACAGATTCAGGACGTTTTGAGCATTATCGATGGCGGCGCGTTCGCGGCCGGTGACGGCGAAGTCGAAGAAGACCCAACCATGATCAACCAACACATGACCGAGATTCAGCGCAAGGTTCACATGGAAAAACCGCTGAAAGTGGTGCTTGACGCGGGCAACGGTTTATCGGGCACCTATCTGCCGCCGGTGTTGCGCGCCCTGGGACTGGATGTTGAATGTCTCTATTGTGAACCCGATGGTAGCTTCCCCAATCATTTGCCGAATCCGGAAGATCCCGAAATGACGCGGGATCTGGAGGCAAAAGTTATCGAATTGGGCGCGGACCTGGGCTTGGCTTTCGACGGCGATAGCGATCGCTGTGGCTTCATCGACAACCATGGTCATCATATCGCTGCGGATCGACTGTTGGCGCTGCTTTCCCGGGATTTGCTCCGACGTCGCCCCAATACGCCGATCGTCTTTGACGTCAAATCGTCGCAGGCGCTCCCCGACGAAATTAAGAAATACGGCGGTATCCCGGTCATGTGGAAATCGGGACACAGCCTGATGAAGCAGAAGATGAACGAGATCGGTTCCTTGCTAGGTGGCGAAGTGAGCGGACACCTCTTCATCGGGGAAGACTACTTCGGCTTTGACGACGCGCCGCTGGTGGCGCTCAAGACGCTGGAAATTATTAGCAAGTCCGGGCAAACAGTCGCAGAGATTTTTGACGAAATTCCCAAGTTGGCGGCCACGCCGGAGATCGTGCTGGGCGCGCCGGACGACTTGAAGTTCAAGATGATCGAGGAGATGACGGCTAGTCTCCAGAACGATTACGAGGTCGTGACGGTTGATGGCGCGCGCGTGATTTTCGAACGGGGTTGGGGTTTGGTGCGCGCGAGCAATACGCAGCCTGCGGTCACTCTCCGCTTCGAGGCCTACACGCGTGAACAGATTGCAAGTTATATGCAGGTGTTCAAAGCTTTGCTGGACAACTATCCGCAGATTGATCAGACTCGCTTTGATGCTCAAGTCGAAGCGTTTAGCGCGTAGATTCTGATCTGTCGCGGCGCTTCGAGCCTTACCGCCGCCCCTTCACATTTCCTGATGTCCGATCACTTCCTGAAAATCTATCGTAATCGCGCGAACTATTATGACCGGTTGGTGGCGCGCGAAGATCAACGCGGCAACTTGTTCGGGGCGCTTAACGAGATCCGACCCCTTGACGGCTTGCGCGTGGTTGAATTTGGCGCTGGCACTGCGAGACTGACCCGCTTGCTGGCGTCCCAAGCCTGTTATGCCCATTCTTTCGATATCGAGCCGTCGATGCTGAAAGTCGCGGCGACAAACATGGGGGCAACAGGCATGACAAACTGGTCCTTGGCTATCGGAGATAACCGGCGCATGCCCGTTGCCGAAAGCTGCGCGGACCTGGTCATAGAGGGCTGGAGCTTTGCGCACCTCAGAGAATGGCAGCCAAATCGATGGCAAGAAGGCGTGGACAAGATGCTTACCGAGATGCAGCGGATCGTGAAGCCTGGCGGGACTGTCGTCCTCGTCGAGACGATGGGCACCGGCCTTAGGAATCCGCAAGCCCCGACCAGGGAACTTGCGCAACTCTATGCTTATTGGCAGGCCGCGTACGACCTGTCTTATCGCTGGATACGAACGGATTTTCAATTCGCGTCGCTGCAAGAAATGGAGGAATTAATGCGAGACTTTTTTGGAGATGAGTTGACAGATGCGGTGCTGGCGCGGGGCAAAACCATTGTACCTGAATGTACCGGCATCTGGTGGAAGCATATGGATTGAACCCGGCTCAAGATCAGAATGGGGCGGGCGGGGAAATCCCCTGCGCAAGATAGTTGAATAGGCTCAATAACATTAAGACTGCGACTCCGAATGCGATCAAAAGGACTCCGTAGATGACTTGTCGCCTGTCCCAATCGCGCGTTCTCTGGATTGGCGTATCCGCCGCGCTTCGTTGAAGTGTCTTTTGCCAGGTCCGGTCCCGGTCGAAGACCAGGATCAGTCCCCAAATGATGAAGGGACATCCAAAAATGCCTCCAAAACAGAGCGCGGCAATCACGCCCTGTCTCCAATAATCCCGACACAACTCCTTAGCAACTTACCTCAACCCCTCTGCCGCCTGCTTGGTCTCTACCATAATCGTTTTCACGGGCTTGAACAGCCCGACGCAAAGGCATCGCGGTGAGGAACTATTGCAAGCTTGTCCATTTCGGTTATCATGATTGGCTGTAGCAGGAAATAGCGTGGACAGGCGCTAGTAAGGGAAATGGGGTGATTCCCGAATCTATCATCAGATGGCGGTACGCATCATGCAAAAGCTGAACGCCCCGGACTTGTCGCCGACCCTCGAGTTCCCGGTAGACAGCGAGCATTCCGGCGTTCGCGCGGTAGGCTGCTTCACTTTCTTGTTTGGCGCTGTTTTCAGCTTCCTGATCCTGAATACGATAGTCCCGAATGGCGGCTTGATCACTGTCGGCGCCGCGATCGCTATTGCAGTCGGCTTAACGTACGCGGCTGATTACTTTTCCAAGAAATACTGGCCCAGCAATCGATATGTCCAGTTTCTTGGCGATATCATTCAATTGACCAAGTCGAGCAAAGTTCAAAGCGAAATCGATGCCGGGCACAACGTCAACATATTGATGTGGCACTTTGAAGCGAGGCGCCATCCGCGCGTCCCGAAAGGGTGGTACGTGGTCGCCAATGCCTTGGAGCAGGACGGAGAATTCATTACAACCTACAGCATTGTATCGCCTGCCGACTTCGAATCTTTGCCTTTGTCGCGTCTATCGACAAGATACCAGCGCAAAAAAGGCAAGAAAGACGAAGCGCGCGATTTGCGAAAGGCCGGCAATATCCGCCGTATTGAACAGGCGGAATTCTACCGCGGCGAGTTTGGAGCCGAAATGTCGCCGGAAGATTATCGAAGCTATCTCGAATACCTTGCCGATACCTATACGTCTTGGATGCCTAAAGACAAATGAACGACTCCGGCAGACTGTCCGGTCTGCTGCTCTTCATCGTATTGCTTTTAACGCCCGCGTTTGCGCAGGACAGGGCACTGACGCTGGGCAACCCGGTCGAGGACAAGCTCGCTCCTGAGGAAACGCATCGCTATAGCTTGAAGGCCTTGGAATTGACGCTCCTGTCATTTCGTGTGGAAGCGCTGTCAGAAACGCTGGATCCTCAGTTGGCTATCTATGACAGCTCCGGCGAACTGATAATCGCGAACGACGACTACGCCTACCCAGAATCGCTGGATGCGATTATCCAAGCCTTTGTGTTTCCCAAATCCGATCAGTATACCGTGGCTGTGAGCGGATTCGAGGGCACGAGCGGAGCCTATCAATTGCACCTGTTGCCCGGATATGACGTTCATATTCATGCTAAGGAGGAGCTGCTGCTGGAGGACTGGGAGGTGGTCAACCGCTTGGCCAAAGTCAGTCAGGCAGGCAGCAATCGGCTGATTGTAGAAACCGACGGAATAGCGACAACAGCTGTGATGCTAGGCACGGGTTTCGCGCAGGAACGAGACTTTTACTTTGAAGTTCAGTTCGACAACATATCGTCGGCGGGAGACTGGCAGGTAGGCCTTGCGTTTCGCTACGCGCGGCCCGATTCGCATTCGCGCGTCCTCCTTAACAAACGGGGCTTCTGGCGCATGGAGAGGGTCGACGAGGGAGACATTGTCATTGTCCGCAATTGGGGAACGCATCCAGCCATCGTTCCCGGCGAGAGCAAGTTTCGTCTGGGGATATTGGCCAGCGGAGAGCATTTCGACATCGTCTACAACGGCCAAATCGTTGGCATGGTCGGCGATAACAAGTCCGAGGCATTTGGTGGCGTGGGCGTCGCCATGCGCACCGCCGACGTTATTGGCAGCCGCCTATCCTTTGCTATTAGCCATGTGATGATGACGATTCCGACGCGTGTGGATGAAGCGGTGATCGTTCCGAATCAACTCCTGACGCGGCCCTACCGAGTCATGGACAATGTTCTTGCGCGGCAGCAGTTGATCCCCGTTGATGGCGAAATCAAAATGCTCTTGCCGCAGAGCAGCGTTCGGGGCCGCTTGGCGGGCGTCACGCCATATCTGCTGGGTTCTGGTTTGCGCTTCGGAGAATTCGCGATCGGCGCGAAACTCTCTTACCAAATGAGCGACGAAGCCAATGGCGGCTGCGGCATTTTATTCCACTTCCAGGACGAAGAACACTATCAGCTCGCATATGCGACGGCGGAGGGTGACTATGGCGTATCGCAGCGCCAGGGCGATGTCTTTAGGCCGGGAATCTATGTCAACAAGCCGACGCGCAAGCGGGACAAACATGACATGCTTTTGATTGTGTATGACGGCGCAATCCACTACTACGTAGACGATGAGCATATCGGACAGTTCGCGCTCGAAACTTCGCCGGGAAGCGTCGGTATCGCGGTTGTCAACTATGCGAGCGTCGAGACCAATTGCGTTTTTGAAGATTTTTGGGTGCTCAGCCTGGACGGATGAGCGTAAGGGCTTGCTTCCCCGGATTATGGACAAAAAGCCCCACCATATGGTGAGGCTCACCGCATTTGTTTGATGAATCTGCTGTGAACTAGGCGCCCTCGCTCATAGCCACGCGGAGGGTGGCGCAACCTGGGCAATTGCCGTCGGGGCGTATAAGCGCGTAACCGCCCATAGGATCTGTATCCCAACGCTCAAAGTTCACGTTCCAAACGATCAACAGCGAAACGCGACCGGATTCGCGCGAGAGGCGGACGGCATCGGCGATCCATTCCGCCTGCTGCGCCACCGTCACATTGCTCGCCCAAGAGAAGCTGGGCGGGATCGGCGCGTCCATGCCTTCGCCGCTCAGATAGCCCAGTTCCGTCCAGCAGATCTTCGAGTTCGGGAAGAACTGCGCGCCGCGATTCAGCATGGATCCGAAGTACCGCGTCGGGTAGTTGTCGCGTGGATCTCCGCTGTTTCTGCGCGGACTGAGGATGCCTTCGTTGTAGTGCAAGCCCAGGCAATCCATGTATTGCGCGGCGCCGGCTTGCGCCATTTGCCGCATGAAGTTGTCATCGTTGACAACTCGGCCCGGGAAAGCGCCTTCCGCCCCGGTCGGCGCTGGCGCGCCGCTGATTACGAGCGTGGACGGGTTGGCGGCTTTGATCGCGCTGTATGCCGCCTTCAGCATTTCTACGTACTTCGCGCCACTGATTTGGCCCTGTGGCCATTCGCGATCCAGATTAGGCTCGTTCCATATTTCGATCGCGTCCGCGCCATTCCTGGCTAATTCTCCCACGAAGGCAGCCAGTTGCGCTACATAACCGTTGAAGTTGTTTGCCAGCGCTTCTTTGTTGCCGACGACGCCCAGCAGTAACTTGAAGTTGTTTGCCTTGGCGCCCTGGATGAATTCAATGCCCTTGGCAACGCCGGCTTCGACCGGGAGTTGTGATTTGACCCAGGTCATGCCCGCCGAGCGCATCAATTCCGCCGTGCGGCCGTCCAATCCGGCAACGTGCCCACCCAAGGCGAATCCGGCGGGTCCCTCGGTCGGAACGCTGGCCGCTTGCTGCTCGGGCTCGCTTGGCGCCTCCGGTATGGTGCTGGCGTAGGCTGGCGGCACGCGCACTTCATCGCAAAGGATGGAGTCGTTAAAATCGTAACTTACGCGCGCCTGGTACTCTTTGCCGGACATGTCCAGAATGGAGAAAGTCCAGCCGAACAGTATATGCTCGCGCTTTTGACCGATTGGAACATCAACTGCACAATTGTCGATGCCGAAGGAACCGTAAAGCTGAAAACTGCCGGGCGAACTCCAGTCATCTTCGTAGTAGCGCCATCTGACCATAGCGAGGCGCGATCCACGTTCCTCTTCTATCAATTCGCGCGCGATCTGCAGCGAAGTCTGCACGTAATCACCAGCCACCGCGTTGTCGTCTTGGGATAGCGCCGTCATTGTCAATATCGTCGACAGCGCTAATGCCAGCCATGTTCTTGCCATGGTCCGGAGCAAAATGTCGAGTCGTTTCTGTTGCATCAGAGCCTCTTCTTGCCTGATTCCCTTGTTCAAGATTGCACAAGCTTAACGAAATGCGTCGATTTTGCTATGGTTCATTTAGGATCGTCGCGCAATCGGTGGCTGCAGCGTCAGACAATGTCCTGGGCGGAATAGGGCAGATTCTCGGAGGACTGCATCGAATTCTTGTTGCGCAAGGCCAATTTCCGGTTCGTCCGATTCCGGCGCTCTCACTCGCGTGGAATGGTGAAGTAGAAGGTGGATCCGCTTCCCACCTGGCTTTTCACGGAAATTTCGCCGCCGTGCGCCTCGACGATGGCTTTGACCAGGTACAAGCCCAGCCCTGTGCCATGCGCGCGGCGGGTGAGCCTGTCGTCGATGCGATAGAAGCGGTCAAATATCTTGTCGATTTGATCTTGAGCGATTCCGGCGCCTTCGTCCCTTACGAATATCGTCACGCTGCTGTCGGTGAACCGCCCGCCAACAGTGATGGTTGTCTCGGGTGGCGAATACTTGATGGCGTTGGTTAACAGATTGTCGAAGACTTGCCGTAGACGCGCCTCATCACCTTGTATGACCGGGAAGTTTGGCGGAAAGCTGAAATGGAAGCTGTGATTGCTTTGAACCTCGAGCCGTTCGACAGATCTGGCAGCCAACTGCTGAAGATCGGTATCGGTAGCGTTGAGACGCAGTTCCCGCGAGGCTTGAATTTTGCTGGCGGTCAACAGATCTTCGACGAGATCGGTCAAGCGATCCGCTTCGTCTTCTATGATCGCCATGTTGTCGCGTATGACGCTGCTGTCCCACTCGACGTCCTCGCGCCCCAAGGTGCTGGCGTAACCTTTGATGATCGCGATCGGCGTGCGTAATTCATGATGGATTGTCGAAATGAAGACCGATTGCATTTCTTGCGCTTTGCGGAAATTAGTGATATCGCGAACATTGGCGATGATGCTTTCCAGGCGCCCGTCCTCTTTCAACAGCGGCGCATAGGTAATGCCCAGGCTTGTTGTCATGCCATCACGCCGGATCAAATCCCCTTCCACATACAGGGTCCCCGCGCTGCCGCCGTCTCTCCTTTGCTTGGGCCAACCTGAATCAAGCGCGTTTTCCAGATCGGGGTTATCCAGCCTGTCCCAAACGATCACTTCGTTCTTCGCTAAACCGATGACGTCGTCAGTCTTCCAGCCGGTCATGCGCTCGAAGGCGATGTTCGCCTGCTGGAACGTCAAGTTAGGGTTCAGTATGAATACCCCGTCTCCGCTATTGTCGACGATCGCTTCCAGCCGCTGCCGCTCCTGATTGATATGGCCGTAGAGTTGCGCGTTGTTGACGGCGATGGCGGCTTGGTCGGCGAAGCTCTGCAGCGTATTCAAATCTTCGGGCGTGATGGCGGTCTGGTACGATCGAAACACGATTAGCAGTCCCAGGGGATTTTGCGCGAATACCAGGGGCATGGCGATGGATTGCCCGAGTTGGCTGTCGATCGCGTTCGCCATTTCGCGCAGCTTTGTATTAAGAAATTCTCGGCTGAATCCCTCGCCCTCCGCGGGGTTCATCAATTCTTGCAGCTTGCGGTTGAGCTCTGGCACCACTTCGGGACTGATACCGGAATAAGCGCGCACGAGGTACTTGCCGTCCTGTTCGTCGCCAAGGGCAACTATTCCCACCCGTCCGGCTAACATCGCGACCGAAGCGCGCAATACCCGGCGCAGCACTTCACCGAGATCAAGCTGCGCGGTTATGGCGCGCGAGATTTCCAGCAAGAAGTCACGCTGCCGGGTTCGCAGGTCAGGACGCATCAACATGATTCGATTTTAGCACGTCCCCGAAATGACGACATTTTGTCTCGTCCATAGCTGAATTGCGCAGACACTAGAAGAGCCTGTCAAGTTCGCTGATATCAAGATGTCCGCCGTCGGTGGCGACCAGCGCCGCCGCGCCCGCCAAAGCGACGTCATCGCCGAGCGCTGCGGTCGTAATCTTGAGATCTTTGAGGTAGGAGTCGTCGAGTACATGTTGACCAATGACGTCGATCATGGGTCCGAATAGAAGTTCTCCGGCTTTGCTTACGCCGCCCCCGAGCACGACCACTTCAGGATTAAACAGGTGCAATATGCTGACGATGCCCAGCCCGATGATTCCTCCGGCATGGGCAAAGATTTCCGTCGCAAGTTGGTCCCCCGCGCGCGCAGCCATTGCGACTGTCTTGGCGTCAAGCGGACCTTCGCCTTCCGCGACCCATTCGCTCAATGACGACGGTCTACCGGCGCGCAAGGCGGCAAGGGCGCGTCGCGCAATTGCGGGTCCGGCGGCCTCAAGCTCGACCGATGACACTTTGTCCCCCTCGACGATGATCGGGATATGACCAAACTCCGCGGCCAGACCCTCGCGCCCCAGCAGCAGCCGACCGTCGCAAATCATACCGGCGCCAATCCCGGTGCTGACGGTGATATAAACGACGTGGCGATGACCTTGCGCGGCGCCCTTGGATGCCTCTGCCAAGGCTGCGACATTGGCGTCGTTGCCGATGAAAACCGGCAGGCCAAACTCGGACCGGATGATGTCCGCCAGAGGCACGTCGTGCCAACCGGGCAAGTTCGGAGGGGCAATAATAACGCCGGTCATGGGATTCAATGGTCCCGGAGACGAGAAGCCGATGCCGGCGACATCGCTACGGGATGGAGGAAGGACTTTCTCAATGTATTCCTTAAGCCGCTGGATGACGGGTTTCGGACCCTCTTCAGCGGAGGTCAAGGTGCGCTCGCGCTGTAGCAGATTCAGCTTGTGGTCGAAGCGCGCGGTGCGAATCTGTGTGCCGCCCAGATCGACGGCGATGATTCCTTTGCCCATCAAGGATAATCCTTACGCTTTTGAACCTTTGCCGACCGAAAACACCGCATCTTGTCTAAACATCGCCTATAAAGCGCACGCGGCTCAAGACAGGGTGTTATCAAGCTGACTTGCTAGATTATGTCCGCGCGGCTGCCTGACTTGTAGCCCATTGCCGACCTTGCTAGAATAACATGGTTTCCCGCCAGAATTAAGTTCGACAGCCACAGCGATTGACGAGTTGTCATGGCACGTATCACCCCGATGCGCCGACAGTATTTGGAAATCAAGAGCCAGTATCCGGACTGCATCTTGATGTTTCGCATGGGGGACTTTTACGAAATGTTCGATGAAGACGCGGAAGTGGCGGCTCGTGAACTGGATATTACTCTGACCGCGCGCGCTCACAGCAAGGGCGGCGCCAAGATACCTATGGCGGGCGTGCCGTATCATTCCGTTGACGGTTATATCGCGAAGTTGATTGAGAAAGGTTATCACGTCGCCGTCTGCGACCAAATTACCGAGCCGAGCGGCCGCGGGATCGTCGAGCGCGAGGTGACCCGGGTCATGACCCCGGGCACTGTGGTCGAGCCTGCGCTCTTGGACGATTCCAAAGCCAATTATCTGATGGCGATATTGCCAGTTGGCGACGCGGAAAGCGGGCAATGGGGCAAGGCTGGCATCGCTTTTGCGGATGTATCCACGGGAGAATTCTGCGCCACGCAATTGGAAGGCGAAGCCGTCGGTCTGGCTGTGTTTGAAGAATTGGCGCGGATTGATCCACGAGAGGTGTTAATGCCGGAAAGTTGGCAGAAGCGCGGCGTGACTTTGCCGGAAGGCATCCACCTGAGCGCGGCGCAAGATTGGACATTCGAGTACGACGGCGCGCAACAATTGTTGTGCGAGCACTTTCGCGTGCGTACGTTAGATGGATTCGGATTAAAAGGCCAAAAGGTTGCGGTTTCGGCTGCCGGAGGCGTCTTGCAGTATCTGCGATCAACGCAGAAGAGCTCGGTGGAACAACTCTCAACCATTCGCGCATATTCGACGTCGTCCTTCATGGTATTGGATCAATTCACCCGTCATAACCTGGAACTGACAGCGTCCATTCGGGGGCGCAAAACAAAAGGCAGCCTGCTCGACATTCTGGATCGAACGGTGACGGCGATGGGCGCCCGACTGTTGCGTTCTTGGCTGAATCAACCCTTGCTAGATATCAATCGTCTGAATGCCCGCCTTGACGCGGTGGAAGCCTTGTTCAGCAGCGACTTGCTGCGCGACGAGCTGGCTCAGGAATTGAAGCAGGTCGCCGATATTGAGAGGCTGACAAATCGGATCGCTATCGGCAAAGCCGGCCCGCGGGACTTGCTGGCGCTGAAAAAGACGTTGAGCGCGGTTCCACGGCTATCCGAACTCATCCTGGATTCAGGCGCGCTTGCCGCGATCACCGAGCGGCTGGACCCGTGCGAAGCCGTCTACGATATAATCTCTGCTGCTATTTCTGAAGACCCGCCAGCTAGTGTCAACACGATTGGTATCATTCGCGCGGGTTATTCGGAGCAGTTGGACCAGATTCTGGCTTCAAGTCGTCACGCGCGAGAATGGATCGCCAATCTGGAGTCGCAGGAGCGGCGCAGAACCGGCATCGCCAGCATCAAAGTTGGATTCAACAAGGTCTTCGGTTATTACATCGAGGTGACAAAAACTCACAGTGACAAGGCGCCGGATGATTATGTGCGCAAACAGACCTTGGTTAATGCTGAACGCTACATCACGCCGGAATTGAAGGAATACGAAACAAAGGTTCTAAACGCCGAAGAGGAAATCCTCGCCATTGAGCGCCAGTTGTTCGAGGAGTTGTGCACGCAAGTCGGCCGTCAGCGGGAGCGCTTGCAAAAGACTGCGCGGGCCATCGCGCATTTGGACGCTTTTTTGTCCTTGGCGGAACTGGCCGTCCGGGAAGGCTATGTCCGCCCGGGGCTAAGCGAGGACAATATCCTGCATATTGAAGCTGGCCGGCACCCGGCCGTCGAAAAGCTGTTGGAGACGTCCAGTCGCTATGTGCCTAATGACAGCGGCTTCGATTTGACCTCACGCATACATATCATCACCGGACCGAATATGTCCGGCAAATCGACCTATATTCGACAAGTGGCAATTATCACGCTGATGGCTCAAGTTGGGAGCTTTGTGCCGGCTGATTCAGCGCAGATTGGACTGGTGGATCGGATATTCGCTCGGATCGGCGCCCAGGACGAGATTCACGCCGGGCAAAGCACCTTCATGGTGGAAATGGTAGAAACGGCGCGCCTGCTTTCCGGCAGCAGCAAACGCAGCCTGCTCATTCTGGATGAGATCGGACGCGGAACGTCGACCTACGATGGTTTGGCGATCGCGCGCTCGGTGATCGAATATATCCACAATAACCCGCGTCTCAACTGCCGCACGCTTTTCGCAACGCATTATCACGAGTTGACCGAACTGCCGAATATCTTGCCGCGCACCGCCAACTTCAACGTCGCCGTGGCCGAGCAGGGGGACGACATCGTATTCTTACATAAAGTTTTGCCAGGCGGCGCCGACCAGAGCTATGGCGTCCACGTGGCGCAATTGGCTGGCATACCGCGTTCCGTGGTGGATCGCGCGCGTCAACTTCTGGTGCAACTGGAAGAGGACAGTGGAGACTTTGCCTTGAATAGACCGCGAGACTCGCATCAGCAACTGAGCTTTTTCGATGCGCCCGAGAACCCGGCACTAGGCGCGCTGCGCTCGCTGGAGATTGATAGCCTTAGCCCCTTGGAAGCGCTCACCAAATTGTATGAATTGCAGAACATGGCCGCCGAGGATTAGATGACCGACCCCAAGACGATTGTTGTCGCGACTCATCGGCGCTCGGGCACACACTGGACGATCGACGCTTTGCGTAACAACAGCCCAGATGTCAGTGAAACCTTTCTGACCCTGGAACGGGTTGCGTCCGATCATGATTCCCCAATACCGCTGCCGGAGTTTCGCAGGCGACTGAAAACTCTGGAGGGACGCGTGCTTGTCAAGGTACATGACCTGCCGGCGGCAACCTTCTGGAAGCGTGATGAAGAAAGGGCTTTTGCGCTGTCGGTCCTGCGCGAATCGCCGGTGATCTATGTTCATCGTGACGGTCGCGATGTCATGGTCTCGCTCTACTACTACATGCAGTCCTTTGACGAGGACGTCAAGAAACAGTCGTTTTCAGATTTCATTCGTTCGGAGTCCAAGCTGGACGGCGTTGACAGTGGGATGAGCCGTCCAGCCTATTGGGCGCATCATGCGCGGGTTTGGCTGCAGCAACCCAATGTGCTGCTCGTATCATATGAGGCGCTGGAAAAGCGCTATGAGACCAGCGTGCGAGAAATGGCGGCCTTCTTGGGGATTAGCCTACGACGCTCGCTTCGGAAAATTGATTTGCCGGGAAAGTCGGGCAAACCCTCTCTGGCCGGACGGGCGCTTTGGAAGTTGGGACTTCGCCAGAGGCGGCTATCTTCCGCTGTCCAGCCCCGGCGCGGAAGCAGCGGCGACTGGAGCACTCACTTCAACGATGTTGATCTCGCTTTTTTCATGGCCGAGGCGGGTGAGCAGATGCGGCGGTTGACATACGTGACGTGATCAGCGGAGAGGAAGGCTCATCCAAGCTGTTCGTCATATGAGTTGAAACGCTCTTGATTTCAAACCCGGTTCGGATTGCGCAAAAGCCGCTGCTATTCGCCACCAGGGACGTGAGCCGCCTCCGGGCGGGCGGGCGGAACCGCCGCTTCTTCCTCCGGGATCAAACCTTCCGAGAGCAATACACGCTTAAAAGAGACGATCGCGACTTCGATCATGTCCAGGCTAGGTTCATTTGTTGTTAGATGCTGTAGCGCCAAATTGGGCCGTATCATGAAGCGTATCCAGGCTTTGTCCAGGTTGGAGGCGGTGTACTTCAGGAATTCGTAGGCGACGCCCGCGATAATAGGAATGAAGATAACGCGTGACAGTATCAACAAGGCAAACGGCGGGCGCCCGATCAAAGAAAACAGAAACACGCTTACAAACACGACCGTCAATAGAAATGCCGTACCGCAGCGCGGATGCTCAATGGCATGACGGCGGACGACCTCCGGCAGCAATACATCGCCGGCTTCGTATGCGTTGATGGTTTTGTGTTCCGCGCCATGATAGGAAAATATCCGTTTGCCGTCGTTGGTGCGTCCTACGAACCAGATGTATACGACTAGAATCGCCAATTGCACCACGCCCTCGATCAAATTAATGAGGAAGGCATCAAAGCCGATGGGTAGAGCCTCGTAAGCCAGGAAGTTACCGCTTTCAGCAGTGACGGCAACTTCGTTGCCCGCTTCATCAACTACGATCTCCTTCGCGGTAGTACTGAGGCCCAGGAGGTTTCCGATGCCGGTTGCGGCAGTGGTCGGCAGAAGGAAAAAGATTCCGATTCCGATTAGCAAAGATACTGCGATTGTCGCCCAGCCGATCGGTCCGTTGAAGCTGATATTTTCCTCTTCGTCTAGCGCGACATCCGCCGACCACATGAGCGCGCGAATACCGAGACCGAGCGCGTCCCAAAGACCGATTAAGCCGCGTAGAAAAGGTGTTCGGGCGATGCGTCCTCGATACAAGGTAGCGCTTAGCGGTTGCTCGTGTATGACGATCTGTCCCTTGGGGTCGCGGACGGCCACCGCCATCGAGTGGGCTCCGCGCATCATCACGCCTTCAATGACTGCTTGGCCGCCGTAAGAGAACTTTAACTCGCTAGCCGCTCTTTTCTTCGTAGGCTCCTTCAACATCGTCCTCCGTCAGGCTGCTACCAATGCAGCCAGTGGTTCTGCATGAATCCAGCGATAGGCAGCGGTTGGATGAATCATCTTCTGGACATCGTCTCCAGTATTGACGCTATAAATTACGCCGCAGATTGTCCTGTGAAACGAAAACCCATTTATGCATTTTGTCGGTCCTGTGACTTATTTCTCTATGCATTGCTCGGCAGGGGATCTACGTCCTTAGCAGGCAAAGTTGTCCCATGCCCGCCTCCGCCAAAACCGAATTATCAAAAAATATACGCCGCGCGCCGGCCGAGGTCAAGTTGAAACTAGCGACGTCTCACTGGCGGGCCCGGGTCTCGAGGTTCCGGATGCTTTCATACCAAGCCTTCCGCTGGGCGAATATCGATCAATTTCAATTGCATGGAGCGTCTACCGTTCCACTCGTTCATCTCTAAATGATAGGCGGCGTCAATTGCGCCCGGCATTTGACTTGACCATTCGCCCAATCCAAAACCGATGGCGTCTATCGGCGCGTTGTCCTCACGCGCGATCTTCAATTTCAGGTGTCGCCCGTCATCGCCGACGCGTCGGCAAGAGACAAGTCCCAGGTTCCTGCTCATGAATGATGCCGGCGGATT
This sequence comes from Anaerolineae bacterium, assembly GCA_034420635.1. Classification (GTDB taxonomy): domain Bacteria; phylum Chloroflexota; class Anaerolineae; order Aggregatilineales; family Phototrophicaceae; genus UBA6055. The sequence goes on from DAOULD010000003.1 coordinate 21,972, forward strand.
CGCGTGCCCAGTTGGCTCGAGCCACATCAACTCGTCGGCCAGATCTACTCTCAAGTCGCGCTCATCAATCTCCATATCTACCTGGACGCGACGTCGCAATTCCTGACCGGCCAGAGACTGCCTTGCTTTGCGCTCGAGCGCATGCCGCAACGCGTCGCGGTTGCTGTTATGCACGGTAAAACCCGCTGCCATAGCGTGCCCGCCATGCCGGATCAATAGATCCGCGCACTCGTCCAAAGCCTGGGTGATATTGAACTCGGGAATGCTGCGGCACGAGGCGCGGCTCTCTTCTTCACCGTATTCCAGGACGACCGCAGGCCGGTAAAATCGTTCTGTCAACCGTCCTGCCACCAAACCTACAATGCCAGGCGAAAGCTTCTCATCGCCGGCAAAGATCAGGTCGACGCCGTCCAGCTCGCCGATCTGATCACCGATGGCTGCCTGCGCCTGGCGAGTCAGTTGTTGCCGCTCAGCGTTGAGAGTTTGTAATTCCAAGGCGTAGGGCGCCGCCATTTTTTCGGAGGAAGCCAACAGCAGATTGTATGCGCTCATTGCCGAGCCCAAGCGCCCGGCAGCGTTGATCCGCGGTCCGAGCATGAAAGCGATGTCCGCGGCGGAGATCTTCCCGGGGCGAAGGCGCGCGACTTTGCCCAGCGCAGCGAGGCCAGGTCGACGTTGGTCGTTGATCGTCTTCAATCCATGGCGGACAAGCCGTCGATTCTGGCCGTCATTGAGAGCGGCCAGGTCGGCAACTGTACCAATCGCGACCAGGTCCAGCAAGTTGGACTGGCGCAGATGGTGAGGATAGTTATCGCGATCGTTCCGCCAACGATCAAGCAGCAGCGCTTTTGCCAACATGAATGCGACGCCGACACCCGCCAGGCTGGTATTGCCAGCGCAACTCTTTTGCTGTGGATTGATTATCGCCAGTGCTCGCGGGATTTCCGGACCAATAGAGTGGTGATCGGTGATGATGATATCCAGGCCCGCGCGCAGACCGGCTTCTACTTCATTGACTGAGCGTATGCCACAGTCAACCGTAACGACCAGACCAACCCCGGCAGCGGCTAGCGTCTCCAGGGCCGGACAATTGAGTCCGTAGCCTTCTTCAACCCTGTCAGGTATATAAGGGCGGACATCCGCGCCCAATGCCGCAAGCGCCTGTACCATCAAACATGTAGCGGTCACGCCGTCGGCATCGAAGTCCCCGTAGACCGCGATTGACTCTTGATTTGCGATGGCCGCGCCGATTCTTGTCACAGTTTTTTGCATGTCCTTCATTTCGAAAGGATCTTCTGTGAGATCGGATGCGGTGAGAAAGTCCCTGGCCTGGTCGGGATCTTCAAAGCCGCGGTTAAAGAGTATTTGCGCCAGGATTGGGCTGATATTTTTATAGCGGCGCAAGTGCTCGTCCGGCGTCGGACCAGCGATAATCCATTCCTTTTGAATCATAGACTGCATATGAGTTTTCTCATAAAATGACTAACCGATACTACCATTCGCCGATACAGGGTACAAGCCAACTTATGGCAAGAATCGTGTTTATGGGAACGCCTGACTTCGCGCTGCCCAGCTTGACCGCTCTCCTTGATTCACATGCGGTCGTCGCTGTCGTAACGCAGCCGGATCGCCCGTCAGGCAGGCATCGCCGGCTGCGGCCGTCGCCGGTCAAAAGAGCGGCGCTTGAGGCGAGCATTCCCTTGCTACAGCCAGAGCGCATTCGCAGTGACGAGTCAATTTCGGCCTTGCGGGCCATGCGCGCCGACTTGTTTGTGGTGGTGGCCTTCGGGCAAATTCTTCCGCAGGTCCTATTGGACGTGCCGCGAATCGCATCAATCAACGTACACGCGTCGCTGTTGCCTCGTTGGCGTGGCGCCGCGCCAATTCAGGCGGCGATACGCGCGGGCGATCGAGAGACGGGCGTCACGTTGATGGCAATGGACGCCGGCTTGGATACCGGTCCCGTGATCGCGCAGCGTTCAGCCCCGATCTCGAAAGACGAAACTGGCCAGAGCTTGCATGATAAGCTCGCGCAGCTTGGCGCGGAACTCCTGGTCCAGGCGCTGCCGGATTTCCTGGACGGAACTACCTCGCCCAGGCCGCAGGACGCAGCATGCGCGACCTACGCGCCGGCGATCAAGAAAGAAGAAGGCCGCTTGGATTGGTCGTGCGCGGCGGCTGAACTCGAACGAACAATACGCGCCTTTACGCCCTGGCCCGGCAGCTTCACGACCTGGAATGGCGCGCCGCTAAAGATCCACGCCGGCTACGAAGACGCGGGTCTAGCCAGTCCGGGTTTGGTTTTCAACCACGAAAAGGGGATCGCAATCGGCACGGGCGCAGGCTTGTTTTTCCCCACCGAAGTCCAACTGGCGGGAAAAAAACGCCTGCCAATCGAGGATTTCGTCAACGGACACGCCGACTTTCTAGGCGCTATCTTGGCCTGACGCTGCGGCAAGACAGTTTTCGCCAGAGCCGGGTAGATTTGCTTTGCTGCGACTCGTGACAAGCGCCAAGTTCCTTGCGCAGCGCGAACAGGTCTCATTGGCGTCAAGCCGGGGGAGTTGAACACTCATCCATGAAGCGATCAACCGCCAATGCGCGCAACAGCCGCTTCTTGATTCAGCCTAATCGCACGATCTTGTATCTTTCGCTTCCCATCTTGCTGTCCTTGATCGCCGAACCGGTAACCGGGCTTGTGGACACTGGCTTCGTGGCGCAGCTAGGCACGACGCCACTGGCCGCCTTGACGGTTGGCACTGGCGCGCTCACGTCCTTGTTCTGGATTTTCGGATTCTTGGGGATCGCCACGCAAACCGAGGTCGCGCAGGCTTTTGGCAAGCGCGACCTCGACGGGGCGGTCCGGTCCGTCAGCCTGACCTTAACCCTGGGCGCGTTTGTCAGCTTGGCTCTTAGCGCGCTCTTGATCCTGGCCGCGGAGGTCGCTTCGAGCCTGTTGGGCGCCGAAGGCGAAGTGCTTGAACTCGCGAGCGAATATATACGGCTGCGGCTGATCGGCGCGCCGGCAGTGGTCATCACCATTGTCGGTTTTGGCGCGCTGCGTGGCGTCCAGGATATGAAGACGCCTTTGTGGATCGCGCTGGGCATCAACTTTACCAATATCCTGCTGGACTATGGGCTGATATTTGGCTGGGCATTCCTGCCCGCGCTAGGCGTTGGCGGGGCGGCATTGGCAAGTTCCCTCAGTCAATGGCTGGGCGCTTGCTGGATGCTGGGGGCAATATGGCGTAAAATTGGTCTAACTCGTGATTTTAACCTGCGGGACGGAATCAAACTGATGCGCGTGGGCCGCGACCTGTTTATTCGCACAGGATCGCTGACCTTGTTCACGCTCGTTGCAACGCGGGTCGCCACACAGATGGGCGCGGAGGCGGGGGCTGCTCATCAAGTCATTCGTCAATTCTGGTTCTTCACGGCTTTGGTATTGGAAGCCTTCGCGACTACCGCGCAGAGTTTGATCGGCTACTTTTTCGGTTCCGGACAGATGCGCGACGCCAAGCGCGTGGCGCTATCCACGACAGCTTGGAGCCTGACTACGGGCATCCTGTTGATGGTCCTGATGCTGCTTGCCATGCCGCTGGTTGCGGGGAGCATGGTTCCGGATGACACGGTCGCTGTTTTTGCAGCGGCCTGGATCGTGGCTGCGCTCTCACAGCCGCTGAACGCGCTCGCCTTCATCTCCGACGGCATCCATTGGGGGACGAGCGATTATGGCTTTTTGCGCAATGCCATGCTGATGGCGACGGTCTGCGGATTGCTGGCTTTACAAGTCGTCGCCACTGCTGTTCCGGCGGATTTCACCGGCGTTTGGCTGGCGACAGTCCTGTGGATCGGTATTCGCGCCTTTTGGGGTGTCTTGCGGGTTTTTCCTGGTATCGGCAACAGCCCCTTTCGCATGCGCGTATTGGCGGAATAACATCCGAATGCCCGCAACCGCCCCTAAGCTTCTGCGTATACAGGAATAACAGCGGCAACACAATTTCGGTCCATTGCGCATGGCAATCCGCGCGGGTGAATGATAATGAATGATAAAAGGCGATTGGGATAATGACTGGTATGAACATCAATATGAAAAAGCGACTCTATCGTTCAAGAGCTGATCGCCGCATCGCCGGCGTCTGCGGCGGCATTGCGGATTACCTCGCGGTCGATCCGACAATCGTCCGAATTATTTGGGTGCTCTTTGCCATCGCGGGCGGACCTGGCGTGGTGCTCTATATCATTCTGGCGGCGATAATCCCCGAGGAGCCTGGATACGTGCAGGCTTCGGCGCAGAAAATCAAGAATGATGAATCCAGCTAGATCCTCGTGGTCTCGCGCCAGGGAAGTCGCCACAGCTTCAGCTATTGCCGCGGGAGCAACCTAGAGCAAGTCGTTGATCGCCTCGCGCTCGCTCTTTAATTCTTCTTCTGTCTCTCTGATTTTGCCCAAGGCATACTTGCTCAGGTCCAGTCCGGTTACAGGCTCGACTCGGCCCATTCCGCCGCTTCGCAATGGAAATGAGTAAATTAGCCCGTCCGCAACCCCGTAAGGATTGCCTTCACTGGGAATGGCCGCGCTGAACCAGTCTCCTTCGGCTGTCGGATTAATCAGGCTGCGGATCGAATCGAGCGCGGCATTCGCGGCGCTGGCGGCGGAACTCTTGCCGCGCGCGTTGATGACCGCGGCGCCGCGCTTTTGCACGGTACTCATAAAGTCCTTTTCCAGCCATGCGCGGTCTCTGATGACCGATTCGGCAGGTTGACCATTGATCAAGGCATGTTCAAAGTTAGGGAATTGCGTACTGCTGTGGTTGCCCCAGATGGCCAGTTTTCTGACATCCGATACCAACGCGCCGGCTTTTTGCGCCAACTGCGACTTGGCGCGGTTTTCATCGAGACGCGTCATAGCGAACCATCTGTCGGCCGGGATGTCGGGCGCGTTGGCTTTGGCGACCAGACAATTGGAATTGCAAGGATTGGCGACGACAAGCACGCGAATATCATCAGCGGCATGGTCGTTAATGGCTTTTCCCTGCGCGACGAAGATCGGGCCGTTCGCGGCGATGAGGTCGCCCCGTTCCATGCCCGGACCGCGCGGCCTGCCACCGACAAGAATGGCCCAATTGGCATCTTTGAAAGCCACATTAGGATCGTCAGAAATTACGATGTCCTGTAGTAAAGATTGGGCGCTGTCCTCCAACTCCATGACTACGCCTTGAAGCGCTTGCATCGCCGCAGGAATCTCAAGGATTTGCAGGATTACTGGTCGGTCCGCGCCGAACACTTCCCCGTTGCCAATACGAAAGAGCAGACTGTACGCGATTTGACCGGCCCCGCCAGTCACCGCTACACGTATGGGTGTCGTCATGCCGTCGAATCCTCCAAGTATCGGGTCAAGATCAAACGCGGCAATTGTAGCGGAAATGCAGCCCTATTTCATCTATGATTCGTAACGACCCAGAGCAATCGCATCAAATTTTTTTTCACCACAGAGGCACCGAGGACACAGAGTTAAAGTTTGTTACCAGACGAAACTGCTACGAAAAATCAAAGAAACAGCCCCTTTTTCTGTCATGGAATCTCATTTCATAAAAAGAATTTAGCCCGATGTTTTCGCGAAAAGGGTTTTTCTCGATGCTCTCGGCGCCCTCGGTGGTTAAATTTTAGTTTGACTTTTGTCATCACAGCGGATGTTAATTTTGATGCGATTGCTCTGCGTAACGACCGTTCATATGCGGTGTTTGCGCAAAGCCAAGGATTTCCCAGATATTGTCTCGGCGTTTCAAGGTAGTAATAGATGTGTTCTTGATGGATGTGCCTGGCAGCGTGGCGTACAGCGAACCGAGAAAAATAGCGATCGCCGAGCCATGCGACACCAGCGCAATTGATTTATGGTCCGAATTCGCCGTCATATCATCCCAGGCAGCGCGCATCCGCCGCTGGACATCCCGCCGGGATTCGCCTTGTGGCGCTCTGTAGGCCAGGTAGCCCGTGGTCCAATTGCGATGCGCCGCGGGGAAGCGGCGCTCGACTTCCCCGAATGTGAGTCCCTCGAATATGCCAAATTCGATTTCGCGCAGGCGTTTGTCACTGCGGGGCGGCAAGCCGATTAGATTCCCTATAATCTCCGCAGTCTCTTGCGCCCGCAGGATGGGGCTTGTGTAAAGCGCATCAATCGAGAGACCCTTCAGATAGCGCGCGACGGAAGCAGCTTGATCGCGTCCGCGTTCATTCAGCGGTATCTCCATGACGCCTTGCAGCCGCCGTTCACGATTGAAATTCGTTTCGCCATGACGAATCAGCAGGACTTTTTCGACGCTCATCCCGACCTCCCAGACTTGACGGATGCAGGGGCTAGGGGCACAATGCAATTAAGGTTCCAAGTGTAGCATACATAAGGCGATATTCGAGTGAAAGAAGAACAGGGTAGCAGTTTGACGCGTCAACCGAGCAAGTTCACCCTCTACTGTTTGGCGATGGTCGGCGGGTTGGGCATGACGATGATGATGGTTGCGGCGATGGTTGGTGTCATCTATGGGGGCGATCTCGACCCCGAATCGACGCATACGCTGGGTTTGCTGCTGGTCAGCGGCTTACTATTGCTGGTCCTTGCCATCGGTTTCTGGCTAGGCTGGGTGCGTCCGTTTGAACGCTTCGACGATATCAACGTTCCCGCCGAACCCGAACATCACTAACGCGCGAGATGCCCGTTAATCCGATACCTCAGCGAGAACCCATCAATGAATTGCTAACCGGAATCGTCTCGCGTTTCGACCGGTCCTTCTTCCTGTCGTCGACTGTACTGCCGCAAGCGGATGTCATTGTTCAGGGCGAGATCGCTCTACGATACGGGATCCCCTATTTATTCAAACCACAATGGTCCATCGTGCCAGATCTGGTCGTTCTGGATTATGGCGAAATGATGACGGGCGAGTTGGCTTGGGATTTCCTGATGATGAGCAGCCACCTCTATCCGCGTTCGGACGTTCTAGGCTATCGCAATGACGGCGCCGACGAGATGGTCCCGCTCAAGCAATTGGATTTCGACAGTCCCTACGATGTTTTCGTCTATCGAGCGCCCGGGGATCGAGAGCCCGTCGCCAGGCTCTCGGCGCTTATCGAGAGCGAAAGCAATGGTTTCCCGGAACGACTTCTGCGGCACTTGCCTCGCTTCCCCAGCTTGGATGATTGGCTGAGTCGTGGATGAGCTGGATTCGATCTTCAGCGACGACTGGAGCGAGGATCACCGCTCCGGCTTGGTGGCTGTCGTCGGACGCCCGAACGTTGGCAAATCCACGCTAATCAACGCCATACTTGGGCAAAAGATCGCCATTGTTAGCGCCAAGCCACAGACCACCCGACAGCGGCAACTGGGCATCCACACGCGAGATGACGCGCAGATCTTGTTCGTCGATACGCCGGGCATTCACGATCCGCGCACGCGATTGGGCGACTACATGGTCAGGGTCGCTCAGGACGCGCTTTATGACGCCGATGTCATACTGTGGATCCTTGACGTTTCGGGAGCGCCGCGCGAAGCGGACAAAGTAATCGCCGACGCGATCAAGCGCGCGGCGGCGAAGACGCCCAAAGCGCTTGTCCTCAACAAGATTGACCTGGCAGGCGAAGATTGTGATCGCCGCGATCACCTCGCCTTAATCGAACATGATCTTGCATTCGAGACCAGCGCCAGTAACGGGACCGGCCTTCGCAACCTGATCGACGGCTTGATACCTTTGCTGCCCCTGGGACCGCGCTATTATCCCGCAGATCAGGTCAGCGAAAGCAATTTGCGCTTTCTGGCCGCCGAAATCATCCGCGAAAAGATTATCGCATTGACCAGTGACGAGATTCCTTACGCGGTTGCGGTGGAAATCAGCCGCTTCAGCGAGAAAAACGATATCAATATCATTGACGCCGTCGTCTACGTCGAAAGGGAATCGCAGAAGGGCATCGTCATCGGCAAGCGAGGCAAGATGATCAAGCGCATTGGCATAGACGCGCGCGCTGACCTCGAGCGACTCCTGGAAAGGCATGTTCATCTCCAAACGCGCGTGAAGGTACTGAAGAATTGGCGCAGCAACGAACAGTTTATGAAGCGAGTTGGTTACTTTCTGGGAAAAGGCAAGGTGGGTCAGTCGGGCTGAACATTTTCCAGCACAGCTTTGGTCCGCTCAATATCCAACTTGATTTGTGTCAGCAGCTCTTCAGAACCGTCAAACTTTCTCTCCGGGCGCAAGCGCGCTTCAAAACTCAGTTCTATGGACGCGCCATAAATGTCTCGATCGAAACCCAACAAGTGCGCCTCGATTGACAGCCTGTCTTCGCCAAACGTTGGACGCATCCCGATATTGGTGGCGGCCATCAGCGTTTCCTTGCCTAATCTTGCCAGTCCCGCGTAGACACCATTAGGCGGGATGATTTGCTCTTCCCAGATATCCAGGTTGGCTGTTGGTATCCCAATCGTTCGGCCGCGCTGCTGTCCCATTATCACTTTGCCTTCAACTGAATAAGCGCGGCCGAGCATGCCTTTCGCTTGGCGCATCTCTCCCTGTCGCACTAGATCCCGCACCTGTGTGCTACGAATGGAATCACCGCCGGCTTCGCTCATGATCAGTTCGATTGCCGTCACGCTGAATCCGTTGACTTTACCTTGCAGGCGCAGAAACTCGACTGTTCCTTCTCGTTCGTAACCCAGGGCGAAATCCGAGCCCACCCACAATTCTTTCAAGCGCAAATGCTTAACGAGTTGATCTACGAATTGCTCAGCCCGAATGTGCCTTATCTCTTCGTCGAAAGGGTGGGTGATAACAAGGTCAACGCCGAGCGCTATCAGCAGCTTCGCGCGCTGTTCCGGCGTGCTCAAATAGTAGCGCGTGTCGACCGCTTTTAATACCTTGTCCGGATGTGGGTGAAAGGTCAAGACCACCGCAAGTCGATTGCTGGCTCGCGCCTCCTCCACCAGTCGCCTGATCATTGTCCGGTGTCCGAGGTGTACACCGTCAAAGACACCGATGGTCACGACGGATTCAGTTTCGATCTGAGCTTCACCAAGATGGCGCAAATGGAGCATTGGCGACCCTGTTAGTCTTCCAAACCTGGCCTTGAAATGCCCATATCGCGCCTCCTCGGCCAGGAAGGCCTGGCGACTGAAAATCGTAGTAGGCGCGCGCCCTGCTATTTACCCGCGAAAGGCCTGGCTACAGGTGAATCAAGACCGCTCATTCTCGACCAATTGTATCAACTTTGGCCGAGAAATACTTTATGCGGTTTCCAAAGCTCGTCTTGGGGGACCAGGACTGCGGCAAGTCGCTTGTCACAGGTGAAAGCGAATACGCGCTCGGCGCCCAAACGGGCGCGTCGAGCGATCGCTCGCCCATTTTGGACTCTCGACAATTCCTCATTTGACAGCGTCACACAGCTTTGTTCCGCCAGCGCGGCATGCGGTGGAATGATGTGCCGCCACCAGTCTGCTTCGTTTAGGAGGGTATCGAGAGCCACACTGTCGCTGAGCATAAACTGTCCGCTGGAACGACGTTGCAAGCCGGAGAGATACGCGCCGACTCCTAGCGCTTGACCCAAGTCGTGAGCCAAGCTGCGAATATAAGTGCCGGCGCTGCATATCACGTCAAGTTCAAGCAGCGGGTCATTCCACTGTAATACGTTGATGCTGTCGATGCATACAGGTCTTGGCTCGCGTTCGATTGATTGACCTTGGCGCGCCAACTCATAGAGCTTGCGGCCTTTGACCTTGATCGCGCTGTACATGGGCGGCACCTGCAGTATCTCGCCGATGAATGGAGCGATTGCTTCTCTAATATCAGCGAGTTCTATGCCTCCGGTTTCGACCTGGCTCTCGTTAATCTCGCCGCCGCTGTCGTAAGTAGAGCTCGTTCGTCCCAGCGTAACACTGGCGCGGTAAGACTTGCGCCCCGGCATGATGTATTCGCTCAAGCGGGTCGCCTTGCCCAAGCAGACGATCAGCACGCCGCTAGCCAATGGATCGAGCGTGCCGGCGTGACCTACTTTCTTCGCTCCGGTCAGTTCTCGGTATCGCCGACGCACAAGCGCGACAATGTCGTGACTGGTATAGCGAAGCGGCTTGTCAACATTGAGAAAACCTGAATGATCAATTTCACGCAAGTCCCGAGTCCCCTGCGCTGATGACCTGATGAGCCAGGGGTATGACGCGGCTGCGTACCTGCGCCAAGGTTCCGTCCATGGTGCAGCCTGACGCCTGTGTGTGCCCGCCGCCGCCGAGCTGTACAGCCAGGCTCGCGACATCGTAGCCGGGTTTGGATCGGAAGCCGACTTCCACCTGCTTGTCTGGCAATTCTTTGAAAACGATAGATACTTTGGCCTGATCGACATTTACCAAGTGGCTGACCAAGCCCCCGTCTGTCATGGCGTCTAAACCGGCTTGAGAGATATTGTCGCGCGTAATCGCGGCATGGATCAGCCCATCGCTAATCGCAACCGAAGGAAAAACCAGCTTCCACAAGACCACCTCTTGGTAAGGTCGCCGGTTGAGCGTCTGCGCCATGATCTTTGAAAGGGGAGCCCCTTTTTGCATCAGCGCCCGCGCGATCTCTAACGTGCGGTCGTTCGTGGCGCTAATGCGGAATCCCTGCGTGTCGGTGACTAATCCGGTCAGCAGGGCATAGGCGGCCGCTTCGGTCAGTTGGCAACCAATGTAGTTGACCAGATCAAAGACTATCTCCGCGGCAGCCACCGCATGTGGCACGACTAGATTGATGTTGCCGTAGCGAGTATTCGTGGGGTGATGATCCAGATTAATAACTTTTCTGCTGTTTGCCATTCCGTACGCGCCGGCGACGCCGATTCTTTCGAGATCGCTCGAATCCACCGTGATCATCAAGTCGAATCCCCCGGCGTCGATGCTGGGCAGAATTGTCCCGCTTCCCGGCACAAACTTGAGTGCGGGAGGCGCGCCGTCGTCAATGACGGCTGTGACATCCTTGCCCGCGGCGCGCATCGTTTCGCTGATTCCTAAAAGTGAACCTACGGCATCGCCGTCCGGGGCGATGTGCGAAATCGCAAGAATCGTCTCGGCGGCCTCGATGGCATCGGCGGCGGCCTGCCACGGTGACTCAATTGTCCGCATTTAGACCGCTCTCGGACTCGGGCGGGATCTCGAGCTTTGAGATAAGCTGGTTGATTCGTTCCGCGTGCTCCAGAGTATGATCCCAATGGAAATGCAATTCCGGCGTGTTGCGCAGACGGATGCGTTTGCCCACTTCGCGCCTCAGAAATCCTTTGGCGCGGCGCAATCCCGTCATCACCGCTTCTTGCCGGCTCTCGTCACCCATCGCGCTGACGTAGATCTTGGCAACCATCAGTTCCGGGTCGAGCTGAACCTCGGTTACGGTGATGCCTTGCAAGCGCGGATCTGCGATTTCACGTAAAAGCAACTGGCTCAGGATTTGCTGAATCCGATCGCTCATGCGGCCTTGTTTGATTGACATGCGCTTCTTTCAGATTAATTGATACGAACGCGAACGAAAAACTCGATGATATCTCCTTCTGCAAAGTCGTTGACGCCGGCCAAGCCAATCCCGCATTCAAAGCCGGATCGGACTTCGCGCACATCGTCCTGGAAGCGTTTTAGCGAGCTGACGTTTACGCCGTCGATGATAATTCTGTCGCCTCGCTTTAGCCGCGCCTTGGCATTACGCCTCGCTTCGCCTTCCTTTATCATGCTGCCGGCTATGACCCCGCCGCGCGGGATCTTAAAGGTCTGGCGCACTTCCGCAATTCCCACCACCTGGTCACCGAACTTGGGCTCGAGCATACCGTGCAATGCCAGTTCTATGTCTTCAAAGAGCTTGTATATGACATCATATTTGCGGATCTCCACTCCCTGCGCTTCGGCCGAAGATTGCGCGGGATTGTCTACGCCGACGTTGAAGCCAACAATGATCGCATTGGACGCGCTTGCCAACATGACGTCGGATTCGGTGATGCGACCGACTTCCTGGCGCAGCACGCGGACTTCTATGCCTTCTTCGTTACGTTGCGATATGTTTTTGAGTTCGTCGGTGATGGGCTGGATGGACCCTTGGACATCAGCCTTCAAGACCATCGCCAATTCTTTGGCGTCGCCGGATTGGAATTGATTGAACAGATCTTCAAGCGTCATGGCGGCTTGAACGGGTCCGCTCACCTGACGCCTCCGTTCCTCCTGTCGGCGATCTTCCGCTATACCGCGCGCCATCTTGTCATTCGCCACAATCTCGAAATACACGCCGGGCGCCGGCGGCGCGTCCAAGCCCAACACGGATACGGGCATAGATGGAATTGCTCGCTTTACCGGGTTGCCGGCGGGATCAAACATGGCTTTGACCCTGCCGTAGGACGTCCCGGCCACGATGACGTCTCCACGTTTCATCGTACCGTTCATGACCAGCAGCGTTGCCATCGTCCCGCGACTTCGGTCCACTTCGGCTTCGATCACAGTGCCGCGCAATGTGCCTTGCGGATTGCCTACGATGGAATTGTCGTCCGCCACCAGGACGAGCGCCTCCAGGAGATCTTCGATGCCCACGCCATTGAGAGAATCTACCGGAACCATCATGGTGGAACCATCCCAATCGTCGGGGATCAGGTCGAGTTCCGCCAGTTGCTGTTTGACCATATCGGCATTGGCGTTGTCCCGGTCAATCTTGGTGATTGCGACCACCAGCGGCACGTTGGCTGCGCGCGCATGGTCCAGCGCTTCGCGCGTGGTGGGCATGACGCCATCATCCGCGGCCACCACCAAAATAGCGATATCCGCGCCTTGGGCGCCGCGCGCGCGCATAGCGGTAAAGGCTTCGTGGCCGGGCGTATCCAGAAATGTCAGAATGCGTCCATCGTGCTGCGCCTGATACGCGCCAATGTGTTGGGTGATGCCCCCCGCTTCGCCTTCCGCGACCGCGGTCTTGCGGATCGTGTCCAGCAATGTGGTCTTTCCATGGTCGACATGGCCCAGAATCGTGATGATCGGCGGGCGCGCGATTAGCGTATCAGGCGTCTCGCCTAGATACATGGCGCTCCATTTTTCTTCACGTTCTTCGGCGCGTTTTTCTTCTTCTTCGGCAGCGGCAACCGCGCTTGCGGATTGAGCGGTGAAGCCTATCTCTTCGATAACGATTGCCGCCGTATCGAAGTCGATTTGCTGGTTTATAGACGCCATGATGCCGTTGGTAATCAACCGCTTCATCACGTCGATGGGACTGGAATCAATCAGTTCGGCAAGTTCACGTACTGTCAAGAAATCGGGAACAAGAATCACGTTCGAAGTTTCTACCATACCTACCTCCTTCAGTTTTGGAGCACTGTCCGGGGCAGGATATGCGGTCCTGCCGGTTCTAGCGGATGGTCGTCATGTTGGTTTCATGTGCCGCAAATAGCTACGATCGTCATCATGTAGTTCCCGGCGCAGCGCTGCATCCAAGACCGCGCGCGTCGCGGCAGCATCCCAGCAATTTGCTTTGCCGCACAAATATGCCCCGCGCCCGTTCATTTTTCCACTCTCGTCGATTCTCAGGTTGCTGTCGACGAATACAAGCCGCGTCAAGCGCCTCTTGTCCATCTTCTCACGACAAACCACGCAACTGCGTTGCGGACGATGCTTGCTGCCCACTACGCGCTCCTTTAGGATAACGGCTCATGCGCTAATAGTCGTAGTCTTCCCAGGTTTCCTCGTCCCAACTGCCGCGCCGCCCCTTGCGTCGCCGTTTGGCGATGACTTCGCCGCTCTTCTCGTCCAAAACCAGTTGTCGACGTTTTTGACGATCCTTGCGCCGCTGTTTCTTGCCCTTGCTGCGATCCAGTTCGAACCCGGCTTCGTCTTCTTCCGCTTCGAATTGCTCTCCTTCAGGGCTGTCCGGGCGGGGGCCTTCTTTGCTTGGAACCGCAACGGGCGCCTGTTCAACAGCGCCGGATTCGGCAATTGCCACGCCGGCGACTGCTGGTTCCATTGTCTCTTGCGGGATTGGCTGCCCAAAAGCGTCCAGCAGGACATCTTGTTCTGCGGATTCTTCCCCGGCGCCGTCTTCGGCGCTTTTGTCCTGCTGCGCCTCGACCGCATCGCTTGCGGCTGCTTCGTCGTCGGGCTCAACTGCCTCTTCGTCATCCTCAATTGAAATCGCTTCCAGGAGCAAGGCGTCGATGTCCGCAGCCATGACGGAGTCGAGCGCCGCCTGGACTTCGGCCATCGGCTCGCCTTCCAAGGCGCTGAGCTTGCGAGCCACGATTTCTTCGTCAACCAGGCAAGAAAGCATGGCTTCGCCGACGTTTTCATAAGGCTCGAGGATATCGAGAATCTCCTGAGATACCGCCAGCACATCCAGGGGCAACTCGAACAATTGCGGAGTCAGTGTGGCTTTGACCGCTTCACGTTCGCGCAGGTAAATCTCTCGAGCCTCGTTACGCTGCTCTTGCAAGAGCTGCTCGACAACTTCGGCAAAGCGACCCAGCGTCTTGTACTCCTCTGGCATGACGGTCAGTTCCATGCCCTTCTTTTCCATGATGCGCAGCGACTCGGCAACCATGTCGGCATGCTTTTCCGTCAATACATCCAGAGGCGGTACGTCGAGATTTTCCAGCGCGCCTTGGACCGTTTCCGTCACGCTTTTGATGTCGATGCGCCAGCCGGTAAGCTTGGCGGCCAAACGCGCGTTTTGACCTTCGCGACCAATTGCCAGCGACAATTGGTCGTCGGGGACAATGACAACAGCCGTCTTGCCGTCGAAGGGGTCGTCATCCAGGAAGACGCCCGTCACTCGTGCCGGGCTCAAGGCTTTCGAAATGAAGGCGACGGCGTCGGTATTCCATTCAATGACATCAATCTTTTCGTTGTGGAGTTCCTTCACAATATTTTGGATGCGGATCCCGCGCATACCGACGCAGGCGCCTACCGGATCAATGCCATCTTGCAACGCCGAGACCGCCACCTTGGATCGGTGACCCGCTTCGCGGGCGATATTCTTGATCTCGACCTGTCCGTTGTATATCTCAGGCACTTCATATTCCAGCAGCCGGCGCAACATATTGCGATGAGCGCGGCTCACCAGGATTTGCGGTCCGCGATTACTCTTCTTGACTTCCATAATGTAAACGCGGATCTTTTCGTGCGTGCGATAACGCTCGCCCGGTATTTGTTGCTGGCGAATTAGATCAGCCTCCGCGCGGCCCAGGCTCAGCGTTACCTGCTTAGAATTGACGCTTTGCACGGTACCCGTGATCAAGTCGCCCTCGCGGTTAATGAACTCGTCGTACAAGGCGTTGCGTTCCGCTTCACGGATTTTCTGCAAGATGACCTGTTTGGCGGTTTGGGCGGCGATACGTCCAAAGCTCTTGGTCGTATGCTCGACTTGAACCATCACAATATCGTGAATATCCGCTTCCGGATCGTAGAACCGGGCCGCCTCCAGCGTCACTTCGGTGGCATCGGTCAAGACGTCATCGACCACCTCTTTTTCCACAAAGACCTTGGCGCGGCCTGTTTCGGGATCAATCTCAGCTTCAATCGCTTGTGCCGAGCTCGCGCCCGAATCTTTGCGATATGCCGAAACCAGTGCGCTTTCCAAAGCTTCCAGCACAACCTCTTCTGGAAGATCGCGCAATTGGGAGATCTCGTTGAAGGCGATTTGCAATTCATTAGAGGACATCGTATTTCACTCCGAAAGCCAAATTGCCGCTTTCAATTGCCGTGTCTTGCTCTCCAAAACCGCATGTCAACACATTTTGCGGTTGTCCTTGCCCGTTTCAAAGACAGGGGCGAACAAGAGCGCAATATAAAACGAAAAGTGGGGGCTGCCCACTTTTTTTGCGAAATCTTACTTAGGACTGCATTTTATCATGGCGGCGCAAAATCGTCAAGACAGGGCTGCATACGCTCCATGACTTGCCCTTTGGCCTAGTCGTTCATGGGCGCGGATGATTCACTCAGATCCTGTCAATGCGTCCGGAAACGGAGCGAACTTTAGCACTTTGCCAGCCGTCGAGTCGCTCACGTAAACGTAACCATCATCATCGACGGCGATTCCGCCAATCGCTTGGAACTGTCCATCGGCGGATACATCGCCGTTCTGCCCAAAGCTGCCAATGCACTCGCCGGATGGATGGTAGACCAGAATACGAATGCCGTCAGGATCGCTGACGTAGAGAATATCGCGAGTCTCGTCCAAGCCCAAGTAGGGTCGGTTAAAGGTATTGTTATACCAGCCGCGCACGCGGAAATTGCTCAAATGATTCCCCTGCAAATCAAATACGGCGATCCTTCGGTTCCAGGTATCCGCGACAAAAAGTCGGCCGTCCGAATGTACGGCCAGACCGCTCGGCTCGTCCAATTCTCCTGGCCCGCTGCCTCCATGGCCTATGTCGCCCAGATGTACGGCCTCGTTTTCATCAATCTCATAAACCCGAATGCGCTTATTGCCAGTGTCCGCGACATAGACCCGGCCCTCGCTGTCTACCGCTACATCGCGCGGTCCCCAGAATCCGTCGTCCGGGTCAGTCGGCGCGTCAAAGCCGTATTCGCCGGGTTGGCCCCATTGAACAAGTGGATTGCCGTCCGAATCAAATTGTTGGACTCGGTAATTCCAGGTGTCCGCTACCAAAACCTTGCCATCTGACATCGCCGCAATGCCATTCGGTCGATTGAAGGAGAGCAAGCCGTCGTTGCCATATGCCTGCGCGGGCAGGCCGTCGCTGCTATAGGCGAATACTTGATTCTGGTTCTCGTCGACGACGTAGACAAAGCCCCTGCTGGCGGCGATGCCTAGCGGTTGGATGAGAGCGCGTTGACCCGTATCGAATTCGATTAAGGGACGCAGTTGCTGCCAGTTGGCAGTGCACAGATTAACTTCTGTTGGCAGATTGCTCTTGACCTCGCCTTCGCCAACGCCATATTCCCAGATCTGAGACGCGAAGTCCTTTCGGACATAAACGTGCATGCGGTCGGATACCGGCCAGTTGTTAAGCGAGAAGTCTTTGCCGGTGGCTTCGCCATAGCGGTCGTAATCTCTATTCCACCAGATATCGAAGATGCCGCGGCGAATTCGGGACGCTTGATGATTATCCGGCGAAAAATCGAGCGCGTTGAGTATCCGCTCTGGAGTCAAGTTGAAGTACTCCTGCATGGGCCACCACATGCGCATGTGATCAAAGCGGACGTATCTGTCTTCCAGGATAGGCTCCACATCACCGCGATGACCGGATCCAACAACGACATAGGCGCGGTCTTCCAGGTTCTGTACGGTGGGGTTGGCGCCGACAAATGACGCGGATGTAAAGTCGCGGAAATACCAGCTATAGGGCCAGGATACCTCGTCGTCGTAAGCCAGTTTGAGATCCTTGCTATCTGTAACGCGCAGGCTCATTTCTTCAATATCTTGGAGCACCCATTTCACCGCCGGCGCGGCATGCGCGTAAACCAGGTACTCGGTCGCCAGGTCATAATTGATAAAGGACGCCATCCAGGCGGTGCGGAACGTCAAAAGACTGAGTAAACCGAACGCGGTAACCGCAGTGAGGCGGCGGATGTGAATCCAACTGGTAAGCCCTGCGATGCGCACTAGCATGTATCCGAGGCTAAGCGCAAGCAGCAGGGACAGCAGCCACTCGTAGGTTCGCTCCAATTCAACCTGCGCCAGCCCGGCAAATGGCGGATCGCCAACAATGAATGCGCCAATCGTTTGCGCAAGGCATATCAAAAAGACCGGCATGATCAACAATGCCACCCAGCCGCGCGACAAGAACAAGGTTCTGTCGATACGCGCGAAAACCCCGCCAAAGTACCAGGCGGTGAGCAGGATCATGGGCGTGGTCAAATGCGTGCCCAGCCAAGGCATCTTTTCGCCCGCCAGTGAATACCCGACGAGATTCAGAACTGCCCACCAAGCCAGCAATAGCAAAAATGGCAATCGACGCAGATACGACCGGGGTTGGTCGCCCGCTCCCGCGTCGATCCTTAGCGTCTTGTCTCGGGGCGCGACTTGCTCCTCGCTTGAAGCCGCATTGGCGTCGTCTGATTGAGAGTTTGCGACCGGGCTTGTTTCTTCGGCGACCGTTCCCAATTTCGGCGCGTCCTCGGACGCTGTTCCAGCGGCGGTATCGGCGAAGAATTCTTGAAGCGTCTCGCCAACTTCCCGTCTGCGCGCGTTTTCCCGGGCGATTTGGCGCCTGCGCCGCAGATTCCAGAATCTGGTCAGCCCGGCGAACATCGCGGTCACGCTCCCGACGATTGGCAGGTATTCGTATACCGGCAAGATGATCAGCAAGTAGTAGTACTGCGGCTGGCTCCCTCTGCGCACGCCTTGTTGTTCCAGCCAGTAGCCCAAGCTGTATACCATGCCGGAAGCCAAACCTGTGATGTTGGTGAAGACGGTAGTGAAGAAAAACGCGAATAGAACATGGAATATGATGGCTGATACCAGCCACCGCCTCCAATTCCAAGTCAGTCCGATCACCACCATCAGAACGAATAGCGGTACGAAGGCATAGCCGCCGAGCACGAACCTGCCAATACTGTCGTAGGAACCCAAACCAGGCAAGCTAACAATGATGTTGTAGACAGCTTCGGGCAGCGATTGCGCGAGCCGGGCATGCGCGTCGTTGCTGCCTCCCATCAAACGAGGAAAGAGGGCAGTTGTCCAGGGCAAGATCAGGGTTGCGATTAATACAATCAGATCCACTTCGGGAAACTGGTACAGGAAGCCCCACAAGCCGGGCCTATCCTTGCTTTCTGGCGACTCGGCTCTGATGCGAGCGGCACGCCGGGCGTCGCGTATCAGATACGCAACCGCGGTCACAAGAATCAGCCACAGCGCAAACAAAGGCGCCCAATTGATCGGCTCGCCCGGTGGCGCAGTTTCCTCAGAGACTTCCGCGGCATCGGGAACAACGGGCTCGGCGGTCTCCGTTTGGCTGGCGAAATGCGACAATTCCTCAATGAAAAGCAGGCCAAATGCCGTTGCCAGCGCGATAATCAGGATCAACCCCAGTTCGCGTCCGGGGATGCGCTTCCATCCGCCTCGGAAGGCAAAAAGCGCTGTGCTGATTGGCAGGAACAGCGCCGCAATCAACGTCAGCAACATCCACTTTGTCCAGCTTGAGCGCTGCAAGTCCGAAAGTTCGCCCCAGGGAGTGCCGCGCCCGGGGATGATTTGGGCCGGTACGATATCGACGATAATGTACATGCCCAGCGTCATGACGCCGCCTGTAAGGATCCCTAGGACAAGCATGTAAAAGAACGGCTTGCCTTCCAGGTCGTAGAGATGTTGCGCCAGGCGGACTAGGAAATAAATGCAGAGGAAACTGCCAAAAATCGCGATGTAAATGAATGCCGTCTCTTTGGAGCCGAGGTTTAGAATCATCGCGGCGGCAAAGATGTACAGCCAATAGGCACGCCTACGGAATCGCGGCGAGCCGTTGATATATTGCAATATGCAATAGACCATGATTAAGCCGAAAAAGATCGACGGCGTATCATGGCGAATATAGCGGTTGTAGTAGAGCAGAAGCGGCGAGATCAAAATCATTAACGCGGCCAGCGCTGCCCCCCACTTTCCCAGCCATCGGCGCAACAACATGGGAAACATGACCATCAAGACACCCAGAACAGCGGTGTAAATCCGGCCGGAAAAATCGCTATCGCCAAAGAGGAAATACGACAATGCCGTCGCATGAAAAAGAACTGGACCGTGCATCAGCGGCGTGTGCGTGAAGTTTCCTTCGTTGTACAGATTGTAGGCGAATCGCGTATGCAGGCTTTCGTCGTGGCTCATCACGCGCTGGTCCAGGATGAAAAAACGCGTGAAGAGAGCCAAGAGCAGGATGGCTAGATATGCCGCCGCTTCCCAGTTGAGTGAGACGCGGGTAGACAGCAACTGGTACAAGGCGTTTTCATTCTGCCGGTTGGGCGTGGTCAACATGTCTGGCAGTGCCTCACGATTCTCGACCGTCTATCGAAATCGTTATTGAAGGAATTTGGCTTCTGGCGTGTTTTGTAGCAGGGGAATTTGCTTCGCGAAACTTGACTGAGTTGACAAGACGCCAATAGACGACGCATTTGATCGGGTGGCAGGGGTTCTCTCGATGGCAACCAACTTGGGACGCGGCGGCAAGTCAATGGAAGCAACGGATGTATGGAAGCCAATCGCCAATGGCAGCAGCAAGATTGCCGCCAGCAATACCATGAACAAGCTGTGCCCGATTTGCGTATTGCCCAGATAACTTGGGGAAGGCAGCCCTCCGGGCGCTGCAGGGGCAAGCTCGCTTTGCAACGACATCCAGATATTGTCCAGCCGTTGCGAATCCGGGCGGCCAAAAGCGGGCAAGTTTCGCTGCAATTGATCACTTATCTCTCGCTGGCGCAAATATTCCTCGTAACAGTCCTGGGACTCGTCAATGAATCGAGCGATCCGCCTCCTCGTAACATCTGAGAGGTCGCCGCTCAGGTATTTCGCCATATGAACTTTGCAGTAGCGGTATTTGAACTTGATCATATGCTCCGCCACACCACAGGTATCGCAAACCTCAATGTACTTTAAGCAATTCTTCCAGTAACCCGCGCCCCTCGGGTTGCAAGGACTGTCTCAGCCGTTGATGACCAAGGCGCACGCGGCTTTCCGCCGTCTTTTGAGGACAACCCATCACTTCGGAAATCTCACGATAGGTCATCCCTTGTCCGTAGCGCAATACGATTGCCTCTCGCAGCCGCGGCGACAAGCCCGTCAGCGCCTTTTCTATGGTTTCCGCCGCGTCACGACGGATAACGGCCGCCTCCGGCGCGTCTGCTGGCGGAGCTTTCAACTCGAAGCCGAACCACTGTGAAATATCTACGGTCAGGAATCGCTTGCGTCGATAGGTATTGCGGCAACGGCTGACGGCGATCGTGTAGAGCCAGGTTTTGAGCGATGCCTTGCCAGAATCGAAACGGTGCAAATTTTTGAAAGCGTACAGAAATGATTCCTGCAGAATGTCTTCGGCATCCTGCTCGTTCATAAGCAAGCTATAGCATAGCCGATACAAGCTGGCCGCGAACCGTTCATAAAGCTCCGCATAACCAACTTGATCGCCCTTAAGGGCGCGCTCGACAATCAGATCAATCTCGGCGCGACCTTGCGGTCGGTTATCTGTCATGTCGTTGTCCTTGTGGTGAGCTAACAAGCACAACCTTCATTACACATTTTACCACCATCATCCTCACAACGGTTGGCCTCAATTCGACTTGACATTATCATAAACATCTTGCCGCAACCACAGAATGACCGCTTCTTCCGCTTCTGTGTTGTCTCTGCGAAGACGCCGTTGGGACCACCATGAGGGCAATTGCCAAGGGTCTAACTGCGCAATGGAAGTCCAACGCCGCAACAGAAACTTCTGTCCGACGTAATTGCCCTTCAGATCCACGAACGCTTCTTCGCCTTGCGCCATGATGATGATTGGCTCGCCCGCTGCAATCGCCGCGGAATTGACGAAGCGCGCATTTGGGAAGTCGCGCGCGAGCCAGCCCATCAAGCCCTTGTCGTCCACGACGCCGTCGGCGTCCCTTACGATGACTACTTCCAAAACCGGAAAGCCCTTGGCCTCTCGCTCAGCCAATTCAAAAAGCGTTTTGCGCAACAGCCGCGAATCGCTGCTAATTGCGCCGGGATGCCAATACGCCGCGGGATTGCTCGCGTCGGCGACGGCGATTTGCCACGCGCCCCCGAGGCCAGACAATATCATAAACCAAAAGAAGCCTATTCCAATCCCTTGCAGACAAGTGCCGCTACCCCAGGTATTCGCCACGAGCAAATAAAGAACTACAGCGACCGCGGCGGTCATCACTAGCAAGCCCAGTCCCTGCGCCAACCGCGTATAGGACGATACGGAAAGGCGCTCCAACAGTTGACTCACGCTGGTATCGGCGGGCACATCGAGAAGCGACCTCCCCACCTGCAGAAATTCCACAGCGGCAGTCAGCAGCAGGAGCAGTACGCCCAAGGAAATCGCCCACTTTACCCACCAATAGCGTGTCGTGTAGAGTTCGTGGCCGTCGTCGCTGTCGTCGTCATTCTGCTCCGCCCAAAGCACAACCATTCGCCGATTGATCATCAGTTGCGTAATGCCGTAACTTGCCAGCAAGCTCAAAGGCAAAACCACCCACATGGCGTCGACCGGGCGGGCCCCGGGATAAAGGAATAAACCTGTTGTCGCGACTAGCACCCAAGCCGCCGCGAATCTGTCGATGTAGCTGACTGCGCCGTGCTTCCAGATCAGCCAGGCGCCCCCAAGCGCAAACACAATGAGCAGAGGTTCATACGTAAGCAGCGCGATGATCCCTAGACGCATGCCACCCGCGTTGCGCCCTTGACTGAAACCGGTCAAGGAGGCGTTGACAGACTCGGCGACTGATTGTAAACCGGCGGGATTTAGCATAAACATGGTGCCGACTATGAATACTATGAACAGCGGCACAAAGGCGACTCGCGTGTAAGGGAAGTCTTGCAGCCGCATGAGCGACAATTGCAGAATGTCGTCGCCTGGCAGGTCCATCCGCTGCGGCGCGCTCAAGGCAGTGCGCCATATAGCCAGCCAGCCGGAAACAAGCAGGATCACAAATAGCGGTATGCCAGAAGGACCCGAAAGCGCCAGCATAAACGTGATAAAGGTGATAGCCGCCATAGCATGCGGGAGTTCCCGCGAGTACCAGAATCGACGGATCATCCAAATCGCCAGGACTGTGAACAACATCATGAACGTCGTGCCATCTGCTGTGCGCGCTGCGGCGACGGGCACAGTCAATACTGTTAACAGCAGCGACCATATGAAAACGCGGGTTGCGCCTAGATTCTCGCGAAAGAGCAGAGGGCAAAGGGATAGCGCAACCCCGGCCAGCGCAACAGCAATGCGCGCGGAAAAAGCCGATGCCCCCAGCGTCGAAAACGTGAGGAGTTGAAACGAGTAAGTCAAGGGATTTTGGCTGGTGACAAAATCGCCAGGCGCGTCGTCCTCGACGGTGTGCCAGGCGTGAAGCGACTGTTGCGCTTCGTAGCCGTTCAAGGGAACGCTGCCTAGCGCGGCTACGCGTATGACAAGCGAAACCAGCGCCAGCGCCAGATAAGCGAGCCACTCGGCGCGAACCGAAATCGACGCCGGCTGCTGCATCGCATGGGCCCCAACCGACATGTCGTCGTAGGTGTTATTATTGCCCGCCGCCGGTGTTTCTGCCGCCATTGCTCACCTTCGATTTGCGCAGCTAGTCGTCAAAGAAACCGGATTGCAAGTCGCCTCCGGGCGGTACAGCATAGACGCGCGAATGATTTGATTCGCATGCGACCGGAAAATGGTCACGGAACTTTTCCTCGCCTGCGCCTCCGTATTGCGACAATTCGGTAACTCCATAAAGAATATACCCGATCCGATAACGGTCTATGATATGCCTTATCTGCGATACATCCTCGGCTGTGTAAAGAGTCTCCATATCTTGGCGCCGGCTGCCGGCAATGTCGTAATATGTCGATCCTCGCCACTGGCGTTCGTGGTTCTCCCAACCCAGGACAATCGGTATGCCGGTCAGCGCGCCAACTCTGCCGTAGCGTTCGCTGTATGCTTGGAGAACCGCTTCTGCCACTACCGCGTCGTCACGCCCGACAAGTTCGCTCAGACAGTTTATGACGTTGAGGTCGTCACGATTGATAAAACCGTCGCGGCCGTCCAGCGACAAGGGTTTGACAATCCGAATTGCCATCTCGTCAGCCAAGACAATTCCCTCGTGCTGCGAACGAATGATAGTAGACTCGGTAGCGTCAAACAAGCTGCCGTCCGTAAACAAGACGGTCCCGAGATAGACGGTCTCGCCCGGCGTCACTTGCATGACTGGCGTCGACCAATTTTCAGGCGGCCTGTATTGATGTTGACTGCTGCCGCGCCCGGTTTCAATCCAGGAGCGATGCATAATCCCCAGTACGCTGTAGACGAGACCTGCCGCAAGCGCAATCAGGACTAGCGCGGCATAAATGAATCGAAGCGCTTTGATCGGCCGCCATACCGCGCCGTCATCCAGGACACTGTAGACCGCATAGGCTGTCGCAACGCTCCAAACTGTCCAGGCTTGGTAATAGAACTTGAATATGGTGTTAATGCGACTGCCAAAGTTGTCCTTGAGAAAGACAAACTCGGGAATGAGAGTCAAGCACAATCCCATGCCGATCAAAAGCAAGGCGCAAGCGGTCGCGCGGGAATAGGTGATATTGGGAGTCGGCATCTCTTGAAGGCGCTGACGCGCCCGGCTCTTGGGAAACAGGCGCGCGAGAATCAGAACAATGCCTGCGAGCAACACCAGCGTCGTCATGCCATATTCGATTCGACGTCCGATCAATTGGGGAATTACTTGGTCCCATCCTCCGGATTGCGCCACTAATTGGCCAACGGCCGGCATCATCGAGGAAGATGTTGCGCCGATCACGCTGAAAATGACTAGAAGCAGAAGAAGCCCTATGAAAGCAATAGCGCCGACCGCCCTGCCAAATTGCCAATTTAGACGCCGAAACCGGTGCCCCCGCCAAGTCTCCACCAGCAGGAAACCAGGCAGGATGAGCAGAATCGGACCGAACATGATGAAGAAGCGTCTGAATGATGTCGGATTTACCAGGTTTGGCAGCAATCCGCCGGCTTGAGATCGAAACCCGATAAAAAACGGGAAGTAGGCCAGCAGGGCGATACCCGCCAACAGGAGCCCGAACAATAGCAATACGGCGGTATCGGCGGCGGTTAACCTGCCACGGTCATTCAACATCAGACGGCGCAGCGCTTCCGCGCCGACTAAAGCAATCAAATAGATCGGTCCGTCCCAGGTGTTGAGGAAAGCCAATCCGCCGACGACGATGCCATACAAGATGACTTCTGGAAGCCGCGGCTGTCTTCGCAACAGGACAATATTGATCATCAGGCCGATCGTCATCAAGGCAAAAGGCAGCGCCAAGACATGCGGATGATTATCCGCAAGCAGGAAGCTAAAGGCTGGAAACTCGTCGATCGGCTGGATCGGCCCAGGCGAGTTGTCCAGGTTGTAGTCTGTCAGGACGCGGCTGGCGCGGAACCACCACCAGTAGCTCCAGCTGGCGGGATCGGAAAAAACAGGCGCTTGTGGATCCTGCGCGTAGCCGCCTTCAGCGAAGTTCGCGCGCTCTTGCGTACCCCAGAAATTCAAATAGGGTTCCGTGGCGTATCTGGACTGAAAGGGAAACTCGATGAGCGCCGCCTGGAAATTGCCGACGAGCGTCATGAAGAGCATCGCCAACAAGCCGACAGCGATGGCTTTCGCTCGCGAAGCCTTGATATTTCGGAACTGTATCGCTATCTCGAATGCGCGGGATCGCGCCAGATTGTAGGCGACGCCGAAGGCGCAAACGCCCGTCAAGGCGAACTGCGACGCAGCCGTCAAGTTAAAGCCGACCGTGCTGCCGATATTGCTGAAAACGGACAGCATGGCGGACATCAAGTAACCCATGTAGTAGTAGCTAATCGCGTAACCCGCCATCCAGGGATCGTCCGGCGGGAAACTCGCGCTGCGTTGCACGGCGCTTAGGAAGGCCAGTTCCATAGGTTTTTCCGTATACAGAATTGAGTTCTGATGCGCTCTATAGACTGCCCAAACGAGAAACAAGACCAGAAACAATAGTTCGGTCGCCAGCGCGAGGCTGCGATTTTCTTGCCACCAGGCGCGTATGTCGCGCCAGTCGCCTTTCTGCGCGTAAACTGTTAGTGACAGGAAGAGTACCAAGACCCAAGTCAGCGCGATGCTGCCGGCGGAGTTTTCTAGCAGACCAAAGCTGGTCAAAAGC
Organism: Anaerolineae bacterium; assembly: GCA_034420635.1. Taxonomy (GTDB): domain Bacteria; phylum Chloroflexota; class Anaerolineae; order Aggregatilineales; family Phototrophicaceae; genus UBA6055. Next base: position 47,812 of record DAOULD010000003.1, read on the forward strand.
CAATAGACGAAGGATAGCGCCAGCATGCCGATTGCGCGCGACAAGGTGTAACCCTTGTCGGGCAAGCCCCCCAAGAGACGAAGGCACAGCGGAAAAGCCGCCGCGCCGGCTAACGTGATAGCCAACCACCAGCTAAAGAGCAGATGTCCTTCGCGAGTCAACCATTCCTGGATAAGCGTCAACGGAATCGCTCCTCGAGGTATCGCAGAATGGCATCGTCGTTAACTTGATAGATCGTGCCGCCCTCGATGGCGAACGCAATCGAAAGCAGACCCTCGCTGACCATGCGCTCGAACTTGGCAAGTCCCTCCGGGGTCGAATGAAGCTCTTCCAATCCGCTGCGCACGATAAATTTCACGTCAAAGTGATTAAGGATATCCACAGCATCGTCGATGTTACCGGTATCATAAAAGGCGCGAACATTTCTTTCGCGCTGTTCAACCCAGGTCGGCAGCGGATTAATGGTGCGCTGCTGTCGTTGGTGCCAGTTCCAGCCAAGAACCGAGGGAAGACCGGTACTTATCGAAATACGACCGTTCCACTGATATTCGCTGGGGAAGCGTCGACCCTCCATGATCACGGGCGAGCCGGCAATGTTTTCCTGCATCCAGCGGATCAGCGCATGGTCGACGGCGAGGTCCAGTCTCGCTGATTTGTTCTTGTCCGGCGCGGTTTCCCAGTGCGTGGATTCTTTCATGTAGTCAAGGCCGTCGAGAGTCAAGGGTAAGTGGGGCGCCATGCGGTCCAAGGATCTGGCTCGCGTTGCCAGTATCGGATATGCGCCGGCGACCGCGAACAGCCCAATACATGTTGCGAACCATAATACGCGTATTCGCTTGCGCCAGTGAAGGGCGGAGCTTAGGAGGGGACTCATTGCGACGCCCCCCGCCACGCTCAGCAGCAGCCAAACCTGGATGTAAAACTTGAAAACTGTATTTTGACGACCGATATCCCCGCCGATGACGACGATCTCTACGCCCAGCGTCAAGGAAAGCGCCAATCCGATCAAGACAAGTACGAATCGCAACGCGCGCGATTGACCGGGGCGGAAGAACAGAAAGGCGATCCATACGAGCATTGGCAGGACGATCAGAGCCACTTGATAGTGCGCGACAAACATGGCCAGCGATATTAGGGTGACCAGGATAACGCCGGCTCCTGCGTTTCTTACCAGCGCGCCGCGTCCGCGCAGCGCCGCGACGCGCGTACTTCTCATCCAATGCCCGGTCTCCCAGATCAAGAGCGATAGGACCAGAAACAGGAATAGTCCGTGAATGTCGAAGTAGGCCCAGACCGGCGTTTTTCCGCCATGCCACAGGGTTAGGCTCGTGTAGTTGGAGGCGTACCAGGTCGTGTATGGCAATGCGAATGCGAAGTTGAGCGCCAGGAACCCGCCGACCCGGCCGAGCAGATCTAAGGCTGATGCCCTGACCAGAAAATGTCGGATCGCGATCCAGAGCGCAACCAGCGCGATGCAAGCAAGCAAGACGCGCCTGATGATTGCCAGCGCCTCCGACAGGGCCTCTGTCGAAGCGCCGATACCTGAGTAGTACTGAGAATGCAGCAGTGTGACAAGGCCGATTGCGATCAGCAGCGCGACAGTTAATGCCGCGTAAAAGCGGACGTCAATGCCCCCGCGAAAAGTATCGCGCCAGCGCAGCCACCAGCAATAACTCAAGCCCGCCGTCGCCAGCAGGATCATCGAGGGCCAATCCCAGGTATTGCTCGCCTGCATGACGCCGACCGCCATTGCCCCCAGCGCCAGCGCCAGAAATCTCTCCCAGGCGCTTCGCCGATCTCTGCCAACTTGCATCAGCTCATTGAAAACGAAGGCCACGGTCATCAGAATGAGTGGCATATTGATCATGTGGGCGTGCAAGTCCCCGTACAAAAAGGTGAAAAACGGCATCTCTGTTATTGCGTTTCCGCGCACGCCGGGCGTTTCGGCCAATACGCGAGAGGGACCCCAATACCAACGGTCATAGCCCATGGGTATGGATTCTCCGCTGATCGCCAAACCGACCCCGCGCGCAAGCCCGCCTAAAAGTGACAATGAACTATTGATCTCGTATCGGACATTGTCGATAAGACCGGATTGAGCTGCTCGCTCCCTCAGTTGAGCGCGCTTGTTCTCGTCAGGCGCTTGACCCTGAGCTGCGCGGTATTCGTCGACCAGGAACGCTTCGAGCCCCTCGGGTTTCCGGTAACCGCCTAACTCCGCTATGCCGTTGCCAGCGACTCGAATCGTATCGAGGTTGCCCAAGAGAATACACATCAACATCGCCAGGATTCCTGCAGTCCAGGGACTTCCCAGCCGTCTTGTCTGTTTGCGCTTCGATCCTTCATTATTCTGGAGGCTCATTTTCCAGCGTGAAAGAATATTGAATGCGGCGGAAAACGCGCCTGCGCCGGTCAGCGAGAATATCGTAGGGATCATCAAGTTGTAGGCGAAAGAAGGGACGATTCCCAGCAGCAGGGATGGCACGCTAACCAAGACATATCCAAAGTAATAGTAGTTGATGAATCCGCCGGCAAACCACGGGTCAATCGGCGGGAAGGTCGTACTGCGCAAAACGCCGTTCAGATAGGCGAAATCCATGGGCTTTTCGCCGCCTTTGTACGGGTGCCAGAGATCTGGATTCGTCAGCCGAATGACAAGCATCAATGCGAAAGCCAGGATTGCCAGCAACTCCATCCAGGCCAGACGCCGCCAGTTTGCGCGGAGAAACTGCGTCAGGCTCAAACGCTTGCGATAGGCTATATGCAAACTAAACAACGCCAGAAGCGCAAGCAGCCCCAGGAGGCCAGCTTGTGACCACAGCGGGAACTTCAACGTCGAAGCAGCCCAGGCAAACCAGGCAACCAGCAGCGTGCCGGTGAGCTTGCTAATGCCGTAGCCTCCATCTGCTAAGCCGGGGAATAGAGCGAAAACGATGGGAAAAGTGATGAAGCCGATAAGAAGGAGCGCGACATACCAGAAGAGTGTTCCCAGCGCTTGATTGCTGTTCGCGATACTGTCGCTGAAAAAGCGATCCGACCAGGCGCCGCCCGCCGTTTGAGTCTCATAGTCAGCCCGCGGGAACGTCAAGGCGGTCGGTACCGCGTCCGTTTCCATGGACGTCCAATATATGACACCCAGCCTGTCCGCGCTGCTGAAGTCTCTTGACAATTCGCGAGTTTGTTTCAGCGATACTGAAGAGAGTGCCGCCTTTACTTTCGCGCTCGAATAGTCCTCCGATTTGCGAAAGACAAAAACGGCTGGATGATCGTAAACGTGAAAGGCTTCGTCGCCTTCGATTTCGTTCAGCCAGGCGGGAGAATCGAATATAGGCAAGTACTGATCGGAGACCCGCCAGGGTCCAAATTGGTATGGCTCGTCGAAAAGCGCAACCCGCTCGTAACCCAACTCACCCGCAAAGAGTTTCTCATAATAAAGCGTGGTCATGGGCCAACGCATACGATTGCGCGATTCTGTGTCGTAAAAGCGGTTGCTGGCAATCGTAAGGTAGTCGCCAACTTCCAGCGTGTGCAAGATGTTCTCGTATTTGCTTTGATTGTCTACCGGGAAGGACATGATCTGATCGTATGAATTGATCAGCGCGCTGAAGGCGTATTCGCCGCGACAGTCCTCGCTGCGAACGAGCCCCGAGGCGGGACGGTCAACCAGCGCCAGGCGCTCAGGCAATTGACAGGTCAACGTGCCTGTCACAGCGTTGTCCCAGCTGCCTTCCGTCAGGACGACCGAACCCGATCCGATGATGTCGCCGCTGCCTTCTGCCGCAAGGATTTCAAATATATATCGTTTGCCCGCCTCTGCTTGCCAAGGCATGGTGAACGGGATTTCATAGCTATTGCCCAGCGGATGATCGCGTCGCGTGAAGTTGGCTTCCAAGACCGCCTCCGCCAGCAGTTGATTGTCGCCTTCGGGATATACGCGTATTTCCAGTATTTCCGGCTCTGGATCATCTAGTGGATCACCCAGGTGCGGCGCGAATACAGTCGCAATCGAACCGCTTGCAGGAGCGGTGAAGACTGTGCTTCGGGCGGTCCCTTCGCGGTAGTGCGTGACGCCTTTGAACAATTTATCGGTCAAGTTGGCTGATGAATAACCGGTATTCGCCACAGCAACGTTGACCAGCGGCAATGATTCCCCCGACCCGTCGATGGGCATGGCAAAATCACCGGGAACGCGCTTGAACAAGTAGCGGGACGCCTGCACAAGCGTCGTCTGATGCCTGTAGACATTGCCGAACATCACCCCCCAAATCGCGGTGAAGCCGATGGCGAACAGGGCAAGCGCGATGGCTCGGTTTGATCGCGGCAATGGCAGCAAAGCCGCCGACAGCAGTATGACGCCGATGGCCGCCGCGGTAAGCGCAGTCGCGTCCTGCGTGCCGTTGGCAAGCTGATATGCGCCTACCGCGCCGAACAGGACGCCAAGGATCGACAGCAGGACACGTGTTGCGAGAAGATCACGCTCGGCGCGCCGCGAATATTGGATCAATTGGACGATTGCCCAGCCAGCCAACACCGCCAAGGCGCTATACAGGGGCAAATAGTAGCGCATAGTCATGGGCCATAGCTGGTTAAGCCAAACAAAATACGCGCCGACCCAGACCACAAGCAGGACGTTGTTCAGAGCCGCCTTTCTCATGCGCGCGATCCGATAGGCTGACCAGCCCCAGCCGAAACAAGCCAGCAGAGCCAAGGGCGGTCCCATTGCCCAAAGCGCCATATCTTTAAGCGGGTAAAAATACGACGCGCGCGACAGCCATTGCCAGTTGGGCGGCGAGTCTTGCACGCCAGACACGCCGTAACTGGCGGAGCGCACGTTTTCCAACCAGCGGTCGTTGGGCATTATGCCCAGAAAATCCGGTCCCATAAACGCGTAGGGATTGAGTAGACGGAAAGCCAGGAAGGTGGCGAATCCCGCCAATATCAACCCAAAGAAGTGGTAAGCGAAGATCTGTAATCTTTCCTGACGATTCAAACTTGGGTCGAAGCAAGGCGCCGCTTTGACAATAGCTGCCAAAACCACGATACCCGCCAGAGGCGCCAGGTTCATGCGGCTGGCGACTGCGGCGCCACAAGCGAGGCCAAACAGGGTGTATGACGAAAGTCTTCCCCGCTGCTGCACGGCAACCGCAAAGTAAAGCGCAAACGTAACCAGGCAGGCGGCAATCGCATTCGTCGTAGCGTAGTGAGATTTCTGAATGGCCAGCGGCGCCGCCGCGTACAGCGCGGCCGCGATAAGCCCGACCCATCTGCCATGAATTCGGCTGCCCAACGCGAAGATCACGACAATCGCTAGCAAGTCGAAAAGCGTCGACAGGCCACGCCAAACAAGATGCCCGCCTTGCCAATCGAACAAGGGCAATCCGGCCTCTGTAGCATCACGGACGAACTCACCGGCATAGTGGGCGAGCAGCAGGGGAAAGGTGCCATAGGCATAAAAACCGTGGCCCGCCTGATGTGGATTCAGGGGAGAACATCGCGCGTCGAAGTAATTGCCTATGCCGTTGCTCCCGGGATATAGATACCGGCATCGCAGCGATTGCAGTTTCAGGGAATCCATAGTAGCCATGACGCTTAGGCCTGCGAAACTAGCTCCCAATCCCTCGTCAACGATGGCCGCATCCAGTTGGCTCGCTCGCAGAGCTTCCAAAGCCTGGGCTGTCTCTCCATAGATGGTGACGTGATTGTCGCTCGCTATCCAACTCGCAACCTGTGCCGAAAACGTCTCGCTAACGGCGCCAATGCGGATTCCGAATACGGTGGACAGATCGGCAAAGTCTTGGAGATCTTGCTGGCCGCTCCTTACAAGGATGCTCTGGCTGGGAAAATTGCTTTGGTCATGGGTAAATTCGTTCCTGCCGCCGACGTTCGGCAGCAACAGGATGGAAAGGAAACGCTCGTCAGGATGCGAATAAGAGAAGTCGTCCCAATTATGTCCAGTGAAACGCAGGACTCCCGCGAAGACCAGAATGATTGTCACAAACAGCGCTGTAATGGCGGTTTTTCTCATCGACTGGCGCCTCATTTATTGGTCCGCAACCTTGTGGCTGCCGATATTAATTGCGCAAGTATTCATCACGTGATGCTGGATCGGATTCCCATGTTTCAAGCGCGACTTCGCAAATACCCGCCCGACAGCAAGAAAATGACGCCATTTGACGACCCAAACTACAACATAAAGACAAGCGATGTAGGGGCGTCTCGCCGAGACGCCCGCTTCCCGGCTAGGAACGCTTGGATCACCGCCTTGAAAAGGACAATAGGAACGCATATTCACCAGGTCCGGACAAGCCTTAATGGTTCGATGAGCTTTGCGTAAGTCTATACCCTTTTCATTGCTATCTCCCTATGGTAGTTGCTGTGCCATTCTATGACAAACGCATTTGCATATACACCGTCGCTAACGGCGCCTCCCCGCAAGTCCGGTCGCAACTCGGAATGCGACTGAGAGAAATGGATGTATGCGTTGGGATCATATTCCAAGGCGTATCTTATCCCTGGTTGCTGCCGTTTCCTGCGAGGAACGCCGCCCATCCCTCTTCACCCAGTCTCGGCACGCGATAGAGCACAAACCTGTCCTCGGGATGATATGACTGCACAGTCATAGCGCGACCTTGGGGGAACCACTCGCGCAATCCCTGCCACGCCTGCTCGTCAGCAGGATTGAAAAGGAACAGGAGGTCTCTGTTCGGGTCCAGACGGAATTGCCCCTTTCGCTGCCGGGCGTTTTGAAGTATTTGCGGCAAGTTCTCCAGCGGGTACATATCGTTGGGCCACAAGGGATAACCGGCTTCAATTCCCAGCGCCCGGTAGTCCCACCAGTAAGGAAAACCCAGGGACCAGACGTTTCCAATCGCGCCGTCGCTGGCTGCGAAGCCCTGAACGATTCTACCAGCCTCGCTGTGCGGAAACGACGGACCCACATAGGCGCTCGCATAACGATCGAAATAGGTCTCGCTGTTTTGATGGTTCGCGACCAAAACTACGCCGGCTCCAAAGACAATCGCGACAATCATTCCTTTGCCGCCTTTAATCATAGTTTTGAGGCGAACCGTCATCATCGCTACAGGCAAGGCGGCAAACAGATAGACGACCGGTACAGTTCCCAATGCGCGCGAGTTGCTGGGATTCGCTTCTGGGTGCGCCAGCGACAGGGCGGTTGGCATTAACATGACAAGCACCACGACGGGCATGAACCAAACGACCGGGTCGCGCGATTTGATCATTCTCGCTGACCAGGCGGCGGTGCCCAATATCAGGAAGGCTCCTGTCAAGGTATCCATGACTGGATGTTCCGGAGCCCCGTTGAACCAGCCTATGTCGCCCTTCCAGTTATACATGAGCAGGGCATTGCGGATATTGTGCATGAGAAAGGGGACATTGGCGCGCAATGCCTCCCAGGCATCGTCTACCGTTGCATATGCCAAGTGATCTCCCAATAATCGTGTTGAGGTTCGCATCCAGAAGGAATTGGGGAAGTCTAGCCAGAAATGCAGCATCGGCAGAAAAACCATGAGCGATACAAAAACCAAAATCGCGAGATGAACCAAGTAGAGTAGTTTCTGGCGCCAGCTGACGGCTCGCATCCAGATGGCAAAAAATACGCCGATGACAATCAGAACTGGCAGCATGCGTACTGCCTGGTACGTATATAGCCCGAATCCAAGCACCAGCGCCGCCTTGACGTAATCGCTTCGCCTGTTGCGTCTCATTGCCCGGGCCAGATATACGAGCAGCAGCGCGGTCACTGCCGGCGTTAATGGAATGCGCAAGCCCTGACGACTGACGATGACATGCCAATAACTTGACGCGACGAGCGCCATCAGCAAAAGAGCGACCACCTTCTTGAACCGGGGACGGTCGCCGCCGAGAAGCTCCATGCCCATCCAAAACAGCAGCGGCAAGGTGAGCGCGCTTTCTACCACGGCAAGGAACTTGAGCGTATAGAAGTCGAACCCGAGTCCGGGCAAAGTGGACAGCATCGACAGCAAGTACATTTGTACCGGTTCGCGTCCCCCGTTGTTGGGGAAGAAGATTTGGTAGTCGCCGGTAGCGACGCGATACGCGTCCTGGATTTTCTCCACATGATCGCTAGTCATCTCGCGCGGGACGCTATCCAATCGCGTGAAGCGGAAGCTTATCCCCAGGACCATGATCAAAGCGAAGGCGACGATAATCCAGCGGTTTCCGTGCCAATCAATGCGCCGGAAGCGGTCAATCCTTGCCGTGATCCAATCAAAGGCGTTCCAGCTTGCTGGCGCGAAGACCATTGCCCAGGCAAATGAGGAAACGATCCACAACACAATGAAAGGGGGTTCAATTCGATTGCCGCTGGTATTCATCCATAGAACAACGCTTGCCAGCGCCGAGAAAATCGCGAGGCCGATCCGGCGGGTACTGATATGATCCCGCAGTGAAAGAAATTTTCTCGAGCTTGGGAGGACGCTAATTGCGCCAATTGAATGGAACAAGCCCGATCTTTCGCCCTTCGTTACCGCTGTTGTGGACAAACGTGCTTTGATCCGCCAGACGACAAAATCCAACAGATGCCAAAGTACTAGACCGGCAATCAATCGACCTGCGGCGGTCAGCAGAAACTCGAAAGACTGCTCCTTTGGGGCTACCATAGCGTTCGAAATTGCTTGCAAGGACGTCATCCATATCGCTACCGGGACTATGCGAGCCGACCAACGAATACGGTCCAAAGGACTCATGCGCCGCCACCATCTTCGCAGTTGCTCGTAATTCCCAATGGCTTCGCCCATCAACCAGACAAGGAATCCAATCCAGAGGAACGGAGCGCCAACCTCCAGCGTGTTTTTGGGGCTGCGATTGATCCCAGCCGGACCCAGCAGCGCATTTGTGCCAATGACCGCGCTAACAATTGCCAGGCTAAAGAACAGCAGTTGAAGACTCTGCGCCTGGCGGAGCGCGCCAGCTATTCGCGGGATCGAGGGACCTGCGGCCTCCTGCCGCTCGAGATCAACATTCACTTGCTCGCCAGCCGGACTCACGGGAGCGAGAATGGACTCCGCGCCTGCTATAGCCATTCTCGCGCGCCGCCAAGTGACAAGTGGCGATCGCATAAACCGCCCGAAAAGCTCGGCCAGCGTCAGGTCTTCAATTCGAGTTTCGGCGACCTCTGCCGCCAGATTTGGGGATTCGCGTGTATATTCCTCCGCGGATGACCGGCCTTGCGCCGCGTTACTGTCCGCTTCAGTCCTGTCGTTCTCGTCAAGACGCGGCTTGGCCTTGTCGTCTGGAAACATGCGACCGTCCCTTTGCGCCATTCACATCTCTAAGCTTAGTATCAAGCGAACGGCGCTGCAAACGAGGACAATCGCTTCAAATTTTTTCTTAACCGCCGAAGGCGCCGAGGACACCGAGTTTAGTTTTAACAGAGCAAAACTCCTCTGAATCTGCGTACAATAGGGTGATAGTAACTTTCCGATGAAGCCCGCTTGTAGCAGCCGGTACACAATTATCATTTTTGACAGATTTTCTCTGTGTTCTCGGTATCCTCGGTGGTTATATTTTAGTTAGAATTTATCATATATTGATGATCTATGATTTTGAAGCGATTGCCCTGCGCTGCAAACGGGGAATCCGGAATTACTTGCGCCCGTGCTCCAACAAAACAGATTCGAATCGATCGAAGGTGTCTTTCAAGGAAAAGCGCTTGGCAACGAAGTCTTTGGGTTTGATATATTTCTCGCGGTTATCCAGAACTTCCAGCGTGGTCCTGCCAATTGACTCCCAGTCGCCGGATTTGGCCAGTTTCCCCATGCCGGTTACTTGAACCGGTACGCGGCCGCCATAGACGTCTGTCATGACGACTGGCGTTCCGCAAAGCATAGATTCACCCAGAACTGCCGGAAAACAATCATTGTTGCTCGGCAAGACCAGCACATCGCAGGCCGCGTAAAAGTCGGCCATTTGCTGCTTGTCGCGGATCAGTCCCAGAAATATAAGTTGCGACTTGTATTCTTCGACTAGCTCCTTCTGAAGGTTCCAGGTATTTTCATAGTTGAGGTTGTACTCGCCAGCAAAGATGATTCGAGTCTTTGGATATTTTCGGTTGATGACGTCCAGCGCTTTTATGAGCAGATCGGGCCTTTTTTCATGCGCGAAGCGCCCTGCGAATCCAATCAGCGGGCCATCGTCACATTGCCATTTGTTTCTGAGTCTTGCAGCGTTTTCCAGGTTGGGATCGTGAATGGAAATAGGGGGGTAAACGACCGCCAGCTTGTCGCGGAACGGACGGAGATAGTAAGAATTCTCGGCATAATCGTCGCTGAAGCCTATGATACATGGGGCGCGCCTGGCCATAAAGGCGTACATGGCGTACATCATCTTCACGATCGCCTTGTTCAACAATCCCTCAGGTAGAAATAGATCCCCATGGTGCGTCGGGATGACCTTCAAGCCCGCCAATCGCGCTAAAACACTGACTAGCGCAGTTTCAAGCATCGGCGTGTGTATGCTTACGATGTCATGCTGGCGCATTAGGCGAAGCAAATGCCAGGGATAGCTTGGCAATATCATGCCCCGGCTCAGCCGCACGGGTGCCCAGACCCTCACGATGCGCACGCCGTTATGCGTTTCCGGTTCCTTCGGCAGCTCTTTGTCGTGCCTGGAAGTGAGTACCGTCACTTGATGGCCCCGCCGCACCAATTCCTCAGCGAACATCTGCACGTAGTACGTAAGGCCCGTGGGGTGCGGATAGTAGTAAAGAAGTGTGATTAGAACTTTCAGCTTGCGGCTGTTTTCAGCGTGTCCAGAATTCATCAATCAATCTTACGTGGATGGTTGATCCAAAGATTGGACATGAGAACGCAATTGCGTCAGCGAGACGCCCTCGAATATCAAGCCAACACCGCCGGTCACGATATAGACCAGAATATTCTGGGCGTGCACGGCAAGGGCGAAGGCGGTAATCTTGTCCAGTTCCTTGTGCCCTAATAATGTAAATGCTACAACTATGGAGAGTTCATACGCGCCTAGATTACCTGGAACTAACGGAATCGCAATAGCAAATGAAGCGGAAGCGATGGAAAACATAATTGCGACCCAATCGCCCTGATCAAAAAAGGCCAACATCAATACATAATTCGTGATCACTGAAAGCAACCAACTGATCGCCGTCCAGATGAGCGCGCGCGCTAAAGGAGCGAATTCAAGCAAGGGTTGCAGACCATCGAGAAATTCGCGAGCAAGTTTCTCCGGCTTTAGTCCCTCGGGCAGAGGCAGCGCATTGGAGATGCGTCCAATCGCCTTATCGGCAAACCCGCGCCACCGAGCCATTACCAAGAGCGCGACAAATCCGCTTAGGGAAAATATCGCTCCGAGGATTGCTAGATGCCGCAACTCAGCGCTCACCGGCGCGACGGCTGTGGCGATCATCGCCAACAGTGCGACTCCCAATACATCCAGCAGCCTCTCGACCAAGATGGTGCTGCCTGTATGCATGAAAGGAATTTGCTTGTTGGCGCGCGTAGTCAAGAACAGGCGAGCAACTTCGCCGATTCGCAGTGGAATGACGCCGTTTACCAAGTATGCGATATTCATGATGTTAAAGGCGCGATGCAATGGCAGTTGACCACCCAGCAAACCACCCCAGCGCAATGCCCTGGTAAACAGCCCTACCATGAAAAACATGAGGCTGGCCACAAGAAATCGATAGTCCGCGCTCAACAGGGTCGACAAAAGCGCTTCAAGATCTACGCGGCTAATCAGCAGCGCTGCAATGGCGAAACCCGCAAGGGTGCCAGCAAGAGTCCTTCTATGTAGTCGCAAATCCGTCTCCGAACGGTGATGGCCATTGGAAACATACGCTCGCTATTGACAACCGCGCGGCCAATTCGTTCCAATATGCTCAGTCGCATTACTATATCAACGGAAGTGTATCGAAATCGCTTGAAATTAAAATAATTCATTTCACTACAAATGCACAAAGAGCGCGGAGAGCAACAATACTGTCGAATTATTCTCGGTGCTCTCGGTGTCGACGGGCTGTGTCGGCGGTCAGTGTCTACGCGACCTGCGCGCCCCTCGGTGGTTAAGGTTTTTGTTTCAACCGAAACGGATACACTGCCATATCACAGCCGCTTGACGCTTGGAGCATGATTTTCTATAATATCGACAGTTTGCGGGTGTAGCTCAGTTGGTAGAGCGCCTGCTTCCCAAGCAGAAGGTCACGGGTTCGAGTCCCGTTACCCGCTTGTCATGTTCGCGCCCACCGAACGGTGGGCGTTTTATTGCCCGACGGGCATTGACCCTCGGCTATTGCGCTTTTAGAATGGGCGGGCTATTGACCCAATAACGATCGGCAAGTTGACCGAGGATTGCGCCTCGGGTTTAGGGAACTGAAGGAGAACTTTATCATGGCGGAATTTGAACTGGCTGCCGAAGTCCGGAGTGCGCACGGCAAGCGAAACCGCGAGTTGCGCAGGCGTGGATTTGTCCCCGGCATCGTTTACGGACCCAGCAATGATCCGATTAGCGTGCAGTTCCCGTATCGCGCGATTGAGGTGACCTTGATGAATGCGGGCGGGACCAATCTGATCGATATTGTCGTCGATGGCAAGGCTTATCCATCGCTCGCGCGCGAAGTGCAGCGGGATGTGGTTCGGGGCGACATCTTGCATGTGGATTTCCTGGCGGTCGACGCCTCCCAGCGGATCCGCGTGGAGGTGCCCATTATCATGGAAGGGCGCAGCCCGGTAGTTGCGGCTCGCGAGGGGATTCTGATCACGGGCAGGAGCGCGCTGACCTTGGAAGTTTATCCGGATGACATTCGCGACCGTATCGTCATAGACCTGTCACAATTGACCGAGCTCGGCTCGGAGGTGCTGGTAGGCGACCTGGAATTCGGTGAAAATGTGACCGTACACAGCGATCCAAACGAGATGCTCGCCAAGATTGTGCAGCCAGCCGCGGCCCGCGCCGAATTGGAACTTGATGAACTTGAAGGCGAAGAGGGCGAAGAAACGGACGAAGATTCCGAAGAAGAAGGCGAAGAAGAGTAACCCGCAAGGGACTCAAGGAGCAATAAACCGAGAGGCGGCGTCACATTGGCGCCGCCTCTTTTTACTTTGCTGATTGAGTTTATGCCCAATTGAACGCGGAGACTCACGTGCCCGTCGTTAAGGAAGCAGACGAACGCAGCTAATTGCTTCCGTTCTCGCTGCCGTTCTGTCCCGAGCGGTTTTCCTCACCGGCGGACAACAGGGCGTCGGGCTCATCTTCATCATCGTCTCGCATGATGGCGATGCCGGCAACCGCGTCATCTTCTTCAAGCTTCATCAAGATCACGCCTTGCGTGTTGCGTCCGGTTTCTCGAATCTCCGACAGGCGAGTTTGTATAACTTTTCCCCCCTTCGAGATCAGGACAATATCATCCTCTGGGCGAATGCAGCGCATGGCCACCACCGGTCCCGTGCGCTCATTTCGCTTCAATGTCCGTACGCCCAATCCATATCGATGCTGTGGCTTGTAATATACTTGGTCTTCGGCGCCTTCGCTCCCATCATCGCTAGATATCAGCGTGCGTTTGCCGTAACCATTTTCCGTGACGATGAGCAGATGGCTGTGTTCGCCCGTCAAGACATCCATGCCTGCGATCTCGTCGTCATCTCGCAAGCGCATCCCGATGACGCCTTGCGCTTGACGGCCCATGACGCGCACTTCCTCCGCTTTGAAACGAATGCACTGGCCATTTACCGACGCCATGACAATATCATGATCGCCCTTGGACCACTTCACGGATCGCAAGCTGTCGCCGTCGTTGAACTGAATCGCCATCAAGCCGCTTGGGCGGATATAGCTGAATTCGCTGAATGCGACTTGTTTCACGCGGCCCTTGCTGGTTGCCAGCACAAAGTACCCTTCCTCAAGCTCCAGAACATCGTCGGCTACGGCAAGCACGACGGAGACCTGCTCATCTCCTTCCAGCGGCAAGATGCTTTGGATGAGCAGACCGCGCCTTTCTCTTAAGGTCTCCGGTATATCGTAGGCTCTGCGAGAGTACACCTTGCCCTTGTTGCTGAAGAACAGGATCATATCGTGGCTGTGCGCGAAGAATACGTCCTTTAACGTATCGTCGTTTTTGATCGCCATGCCACGCATGCCTTTGCCGCCGCGTCGTTGTGAACGATAGTGACGAGCCGCAACTCTTTTGATGTATCCTTGTTCCGTCAGCGAAATCACCACGTTTTCCCGGCGATAAAGATCCCCTTCTTCGAGATCGACTATGCCATGCATAACCGCGGATTTACGTTCGTCGCCGTATTTCTCGGCGATTTCGGCAACGTCTTCGCGAATCAGCCCCAGGATTTTCTGTGGCGAGCTTAGCAAATCTTCAAGATATTCAATGCGCGCCTGAACAGTGTCATATTCATCCTGCAGCTTTTGCCTTTCCAAGGCGGCCAGCCGCCGCAACTGCATGTCGAGTATGGCATTGGCTTGGATCTCGTCCAATTCCAGATTCGCCATCAATTGTTGTCGGGCGCTATCGACGTCGGGAGAATTGCGGATCATTTGAATGACCCGGTCGATGTTCGCCACTGCTTTTAATAACCCGGTCAAAACATGCGCGCGAGCGCGTTGCCGCTTTAAGTCGTATTCAGAGCGCCGCACAATGACGTCATAACGATGCTCGATATAAATCCTTAGCGCGCGTTTGAGGGGCAAGGTCCGCGGTTCGCCCTTGACCAGCGCCAGCATTTGAATGCTGTAGACGCTTTGCAATTGCGTGTATTTGTAAAGTTGATTGATAACTCGCTGTGGCTGCGCGTGGCTTTTTAGTTCGACAACAAGGCGCAAACCTTGACGATCGGATTCGTCGCGTAAGTCGCGTATCGCTTCGATGCGGCCCTCGCGCACCAGGGCGACGATCCGTTCAATGATGGCCGACTTGCTCACCTGGTAAGGAATTGACGTGAAAACGAGATTCTTGCCTTCCCCGGGACCCTCTTCAATATCGACGGTGGACCGCACGGCGACGCGCCCCTTGCCGGTGGCGTATGCCTCTCTCAGATCTTCCCCGATCACGATTGTGGCGCCGGTAGGGAAGTCCGGACCCTTGATGAATTGCATGAGATCGTCGACTGTGACGTCGGCGACGTTTTCGTAGTTGTCAATCAGGTAGGTGATGGCGCTTGCCAACTCCCGCAGATTATGTGGCGGAATATTGGTCGCCATGCCCACTGCGATGCCACTGGTGCCATTGAGCAGCAGGTTGGGCAAGCGCGCGGGAAGAACCGTCGGTTCCGCTTGCGTTCCATCGTAATTCTCCGCGAATTCGACTGTCTCCATGTTGATGTCTGTCAACATTTCGCTGGCGATATTGGCCATGCGCGCCTCGGTATAGCGCATCGCCGCGGGCTTGTCCCCATCCTGGCTGCCAAAATTGCCCTGGCCATCAACCAGCGGATAGCGCAACGAGAAATCTTGCGCCATACGGGCCATGGCGTCGTAAACCGCCTGATCCCCGTGCGGATGATACTTGCCCAGTACTTCGCCAACGAGCCGGGCGCTCTTTTTGTATGCCGTCCCGGGACGCAGCCCCATATCGTACATGGCAAAAAGTATGCGCCGATGTACGGGCTTAAGCCCGTCGCGCGCGTCGGGAAGCGCGCGCGCCACGATCACGCTCATGGCATAGTTGAGATAACTGCCGCGCATCTCTTCGTTTATCGTGATCGTGCGAATGTTTCCCGCGTTGTCTTCTGGCAAATCCGAGTCGATTATGTCCATATCTTTTGGCTAAACCAGATATCTGATTTGCGCATGGCTCCTTTCGCGGCCGACGAAGTATCCTTGGCAACTCTTTTTTAATAAACCGCGTCGCTCAAGCGACAAGAAGGCTTGTTATTTTGCGTGAACGCGGTGGTTCTTCTCGCTGGTTACGCGCCGAGCGGCTTATGCGACATCACTCGCGCCTTGGAATGACCATCAGCCTTGGGTCCGAATAGTGCCAGCCAAGTAAAATGAGTCGCTATCGACGATCGACAAAGCCGGTCCCCCACAGGCATTTGTGACACCGTTGCGCCAACGCCATTATTGATATGTATTATAGCATGTTTGCGCCAGCATACTACTTGCGCGCGCGGCAGTAGTGTATCTATTTCGGTTGAAATTCTTCGTAGCCAGTCCTCGTCATAAGCCCCCTAACCCAAAATATAAAGAGTTTTGTAGGGGCGTTTCGCTGAAACGCCCGCAAATTAAGAGCTGTATCACATGGGCGGCTCACGAGCCGCCCCTACAAGGCTTGTCCGGTATTGCTTGATTCGCACCCGCCTTCGGTCAACCCCTCTCAGTCCCACCATTGCAATGAGGGAAGTTTGTTTCGGCGTTTCATCAACGCGAATTTTCTGATGATGCATGTGTCGATAACTGCTGTTTTCAAGCGAAGCCGCGCTATGTTAGCTCCCCTTCTCCGTTGCTACGGGATACATCCCCCGTGAGGCGGGGAACCGAGGGGCGCTGGGCCGGGGGATCGGGTAGAAAAAAACACGCCAGCGCTATGGAGTACCGGACAGGCGACGAGGGTACAGAAGTAAAGGCCGGGAACGAGCCCGCGTTTCCGGCCTCTTCTTTTCTCTTGCGCGCGTGACCTTACCCGGATCGGCGCTTTCTTGGCAGAAATAGCTGACTTATTTGCGTACTTTGTTACTTGCAAAGCAACTGTTTCGAAAAACGTAATAATTTGCGCCAAACTTCGCTTGCATTGGCTAAACGAAAGGGCTAGAATATTGTACAAAAGCAACAAGGAATCGCTGTATTTGTTGCTCGATTCGCAATGCCTAAGGCTTGCGGATCACACCAATAAGCTCTTAAGTATTACGAGGAGGAAATAAGATGGACAGCGATAAAATGAGAAGGGGGATTATTCCGGGGATAATCGCCGGCTATGTATTTTTGGCGTTCATCGGCGCGTCTATGGTGCCAGTGACGGACGCTGAAGGCAACATGTCAATGGCAATGAACAATGGCATGCTCGAGATGGTCGGTGGCATGATTAGTGCCGACGCCTTTGTTGGCTTCATCTTGCATGTCATCATCAGTGCTGTAATTGGCGCTCTCTACACGGGACTGTTCGCGGCCCGGGTGGACTTGGGCGATCCGTTGATGAACATAGCCGTGGGCGGCTTGATCTACGGTTTGATCTGGTGGATCATCGGTGGGAATATCATCATGCCGGCGGTCTCGGGTGGAGACGTCTTAAGTCTTAACTTCCAAGATCCCAGCTTGTTTGGACATGTCATCTTTGGCCATGTCCTGGCATTCCTCGTCGTCTTGCGTGATAACGCCATGGGCATGTCCGACGAATAAGCGCTTGACGCTCTTCAACTTGCCAGGGCAAGTTGAGAATTAGACGATTGGACGAGGGCTGCGAATTTGATTCGCAGCCCTTTTCAATTGGCTCGCTTCCAGACGCCATCCACCAAGTTGAATAGCACAACCCGTTCTTCGTCATTCGCGCCGACATCCGCTATTACCGTCACTCGCAACTGCGCTGAACCATCGGGCGCGCGCGCAATCGCTTGATCAAGTACGGCGCGCGGCCGAAACATGATCTTGCTCCGATAGCGTTGCTGCGCTGTCTGCCAGACATCTTCATCCCCGATATCATATAAGTTCAGCAAGTCGCTTTCAGCGCCGCTCTCTATCAAGTCCGCTTCGGTGTTTAGCCGCCACTTGACAAAGTCGCGCCAATCCAGGGGCGCTTCGTCCAGAGCCCCGCCGATGACCGGTTGCAATATGGCCATGCTGGCCGCTGGAGCAAGATGGTCGACCAATTCCGCGACTTTTTCTTCTCCGTACAAGGATGCTAACGAGTCTACAACCGAGTCGCCGCCCTCCGCGCCTAGGAATTGCTTGACCAAATATGAGGCTACCGACAGTCGCATATATACGACGTCCTGCGGAAATAAGACCTGTAAACCGTCGGTTTCGAGGCGGATCAAAACTTCCGCCAGCGCCTCTGCGACAAGACCTTGCCTGTTCTGGTCAAATGGCGAATCAAGGGACATGCGTCCGCCGGCTGGCGACAATACCTGTAAGGTCGCTGTTCCATCCCTTGCCCAAGACACCGGCTGCGCCGAGTCCTTTACGACGGCGATCGCTAATTTGGGCATGGAATCGCAGCGAAGTATCTGGCATCCGCGGCGCAACCATCCGCCAACAGCTTCGCTTATCGCTTGGGCGAAACGCTCGTCGAGATCAAAATAGAGGATGCTTAAAGCGTCGGTTTCAAGCCTCCGTTCCTGGCCCCAAAATGAGAAATCGGGAGTGACGTGACGCCAACCATCCCCCAAATTGCGGTAGAACCACACTTGAGCGTATCGTACTCCGTTTACGATCTCCTCCACGACGACTCGACCGCGCTCTCCGTCGATCTCCAGGTCCAGGATCGCCCCGGTCAAATCGACGTCATGCCTGGCTTTTAGTTCGCTGTATTCACGAAAGGCAGATTGCTGCCGTTGTCGCCAAGTATCGCTTGCGCTATCCTGCGCGGCGAGGAAGGTGTTGATGTCTCCGATTCGCAATGCGGCAGTCTCGGCGCGGACCGTTTCGCGAAGCAATTGCTCAAGCTGGCTCTGAACATCCAGGAGTCGTTGTCTAACGACCAGAACGCCAAATGTTAGTACGGCGAGGACTACGCCAATCAACATGAGTAGGCGCAGCGCTCGCCGCCGGCGTCCCCGTTTCGCGATCGGGTCTTCGCTATCGAACTTGTCGATTTTCTGCGTTTCGACATTCCATTCCAGGCGAATGCGGCTCATGCGCCGGCGCCCCGTTCCTTGCCGACGAAGACATCGCCGGCCGCCACGGTTTGCAGCGCGCCGAGGTCATCGCGCAGCAGCAAACTCCCATCCGGCAGTACATCGGTTGCCATTCCGACTGAATCTTCAACTTCTAGGCGCTTGCCAAGCATGTTTAGCCGGCTCTTCCAACTCCTGAACAAGATCTCCTCGTTTATATGTGAATACCAGTAGTCGACATGGCGCAAAAGCGACTGCAGCAGGTCCGCGCGATCCAACCGTCTATTGAGGACGCTCTCCAGGCTGGTCGCATACTCCGCTAGTTCGGTTCGGCTGAAATCGACGCGCACGTTGAGCCCCATGCCCAGAACGACGCCCAGCGCCTCCGATCCTTTCCAGACGACTTCCGGCAAGATGCCGGCGATCTTCTTTCCACCTACCTGTACATCGTTGGGCCACTTGATCCCGATCATTGAACAGCCTGCCTCCGCCGCCAGGTCACAAACAGCGAGAGCGCCCAAGAAGTTGACCTGCGGGACGAGATGCGTATGTGGCCGAAGAATAACAGATACAGCCAGCGCGACATCGGGCGGTGTCTGCCAGGCGCGTCCCTTTCGGCCCCGTCCGCGACTTTGCGCGTTGGCGACCACCGCCGCGCGGTCAGGAGCGCCCGCTTCCAGCCAAGCCTTGGCAACGTCGTTTGTGCTGCCGATGGCTTCGTAGTACTTGAATGGCCGATCCAATCGGCTCTTCACGATTGCTTTGGATAAGGTCATATGACCACTTCTTGAGCTGACATTCTGTGCATTGTATCAGAATACGTCAGTCCGTTAGAATAGATTCGTCATACGGTTTCTAAACTTGCTTCGCGCCGGTAATTGCGCCATTTGACCCGCCAAATGAATCGATGCCGAGCAGATTGGGCAGAATTTGAAAAACCTCTGGACGCCCTGGCGCATGGATTACATCAAACGCGATCGCGAACTCGACGGCGATTGCATTTTCTGCGCGATGGCGTCTTGCGCGGAAGGCGACGGGGACGATCTTGTTGTTTTCCGCTCCAGCCATACTTACGTAGCCTTGAACAAGTATCCATACAGCTATGGGCATGTCATGATTGTTCCCTATGCCCATGTCCCGTCCCAGGAAGACTTGGACATGGAGGCGCTGGGCGACCTGGTCGCCCTGACGAACCGGTCTATGTGGGCGCTTAGGCAACTCGCCAATCCATCTGGATTTAACATTGGCGCCAATATCGGGGCGGCCGCCGGCGCGGGAATCGCCGCGCACTATCACTTCCACGTTGTACCGCGCTGGGAGGGCGATGCCAATTTCATGAGCAGCATAGCCAATACACGAATGATTCCCGATACGCTCGACAATCTCGGTCAAGCCCTGAAGCAGATTTGGCATGATTCGTTCGCAGACGATAGAGCGCAAAACTGACAACATCGCGCGACTGACAATTCTTCATATCCGGCTTTAAGCGTCTGCGCCTGTAGAATCATCGACAGGGCTGAAAGCCTGAGCAGGTCGAGCGATCAGGTGGCTGTGATCGCCGCTTGATTCGTCACAGGGGGTATGTCGCTTGCCAGTCATGCAACAACTGAAGCGCGGCGGGGCATGGCAATTGCTGCTGATTCTTTTGCTCGCCGCCGTTATGCGATTCGGACGCGGCGACCTGGTCGAATACTATCACGACGACGCCATGCTGGCGACGCTCGCCTTGGAATCGGCTGATGGCTTGCGCCTGCCGCTGACCGGCATACTTTCGTCGACCGGCATCCCCAACTCGCCGGTCAGCGTATATTTGCTGACGATTCCCTTTGCCATCAAAGCCGATCCGCGTTTTGCCATTCACTTCGTGATGCTCTTCAATGTGATTGGCGTGGGGCTGCTGTGGCTGATGGCGCGCATGATCGCCAAGCCCCGTGTCGCCTTCGTCGCCGGCTTGGCCTATGCCATAAACCCCTGGGCAGCGCTCTACAGCAGGAAGCTATGGGCGCAAGAAATGCATACGCCGCTTATCTTGCTGGGCTTGCTCTTGCTGCTTTACGGCTTCTGGCAGAGACGGGCGCCGGGCACATCGCGTCGCCGAGAGTTCCTGGCGCAGGCTCTGGCAGTGCCCTTGCTGCTATTCGCGATCCAGTTTCACTTCGCCGCCTGGTCATTGCTTCCCATAGTATTCCTGGCGCTGTGGGTTGGGCGATGGCGCCTTAGCGCGCCCGCCGCGGCGCTGGCTGCGCTGCTGTCGATTCTGGTCCTTTTGCCCTATGCTGGGGGATTAGCCGAAACGCTCGATCGCGATCCCAGCCGCCTCTCAGACGCCATCGGTCGTTCAACTGCCGGGGGCATCGAAATTGATTTGGCGCCGATAGGCCACGCGATCATGCTGGTTTCGGGTACTGGCCTCGAGACCTGGCTAGCGCCGGACCAAATGGAACAGTTCGCCAGCCGATACCCATCGTTTTGGCAGCTCAACTTTGTTCTGGCAATCGTGGCGCTTGCCGGTCTCCTTGCCTGCTACAAGCGCTCCCAAAAGATGGCTTTCTTTCTTTCCATTTGGGCCTTCGCCCCGGTGCTGCTGCTGATTCCCGGTTGGACGCCCGCCTATGCTCATTATTTGATCCCGTCGCTGCCGGCGCTCGCGCTAATGACAGCTTATGGCGTCGATTCGCTTCTTCAGCGGCTCGACGCCAAGCCGCTTGCCAAGCGACTGACTTGGGCGGCTTTGACATGCCTTTTGGGACTGCAATTCCTGCAATGGCAGGCCGCCTTGGGCTATGTTGCGGAGCGGCATATCAGTTATCCCGGTTTCACGCTGCCCTTGAGCAAACTGCTGCCGCTGCGAGATCGCCTGCGGCAAGCCGACGATGTCCTGGTCATCAGCCAAGGGATGGCTTGGAATCTACATCACGAGGTCGCTGTCTGGGATACCTTGCTGTGGGAGGATGTCAGTTGCGTTCGGACGTTGATCCCGCAAGGCTATGCAGTATTCCCCGATCATGCTTTCACTGTGCTGATCGCGCCTGATGCCCCGATAGAGCCCCGGGACAGCCTCTATGCGAAAGCTGAGTTGGAGATATTTCCCACGCGCGCGGGGGAGCGTGGCTATGCTGTTTTTGATTGGACTGGCGCCCCCGATTGGCAAGGACCCGGCATAAAGAGCATTGATCCCGTATCGTTTTCCAATGGCGTTCAGCTAACGGGATACGGGTTGCGCGGGGACGAGGTTTTTCTGGAATGGCGCTTGCCGGGCCGCCGCGTCGGCATGGACTATCAATACAGCGCGCAACTTTATGCTGAAGCGGGGGCGCGGCTGGGACAATGGGACGGCCGCTTTTGGCATGGGCGACACTGGTGCGCCGGTGATCGTTTGCTCACCTGGGGACCCCTCGAGTTTGACGATTCGGCGACGACGCTCAAAGTGGCGATGTATACCTTGGGAAGCGGAAAAAACATAGCGGAGTTTTTCAATGCGGAGGTCCTGGACGAATTGGGTAATCCCGCCGGACGGTCGGCCGATATTCCGCTTGTCCGGAGCAGCTAATTGCCGTCATCGCTGGGCTCCGTTGAAACCGGGGCTGCCGGCTCGATGGTCGACTCCTCGACCGCGGCGCCTTCAGTATCTCCGGCTTCGGCAGTCGCCGCCGCTTCTTCGGTGAGGCGGACGCTCTCTATTAAGATTTCCCAGGGAACGACGAAGGAATCCAGGAAAACCTCTTCCGGCGGATCTTCCTCGGTTTCGCCTTCAATTTGATGGCGATACTCTATCTTCGGGTAACTCAAGCCGTCATTGACATACCAACCGACGCTGACGGCGTGGTCGAGCAGCGGCAGTTCTTCAGGCAACTGATGATAGGTTGAATATGTTTCTCCCCAACGCCAGTATTTTGTTGGCAGCCGAGGCGCCAGATCGGCTTGCGCGATGATCTTGCCTTCTTCGTCCAGCATGTGAACAAACACAGTGTAGTTCTCGGCCGGCGCGGCTTCAGCCTTCCAATGCAGGACGAGTTCGTTCAGATCGCTATCGACCAGGTAGCTTTGCAAAGTAATCGAGTCGTCGAAATTCGGTTGCGCGTCGCTTGGTATTTCGATAAAGCCGCTGGCGGTATCCTGCAGCCTTGCGCTGACGACCGCGCCAATATCAAGCAAGACCGGATGAATGTCATCGCCCTCGGCATTGGTCGCGATAATTGACTTATCGCCCTCGAGGTCTTCCCATTCTACATGCAGGTCGAATGGATATCGGCCCGTAGCCCCGCTGTGGATTGAAATCAAGTATTCATCCGCATAAATGGCGCCTGCTTCCCATCGGGAAGTGCGCAAGGCGCCGGCCCCGGGATACGTAATGTAGTGACCTATTTCCTGCTTGTTGTCATCTACAAAGGTCAGGAAGACGCTGTTGTCTTGTTCGGATTGTTCCAGGACCTGCCAGTACAATTTGACTCTGACCTTGTCCCCCGGGCTGTAGCGCCGATCCAGGCGCTCGTAGGCTATCAGTGCGACATCGCCAAATTCGGCATAGACCGGACGCGCATTCTCGGGCGCGGCAGTCATAGGCTCGGGCGCGGCGTACTGCCCGGCGATGACCGTGAAGGGCGCCAACATGGCGGCTAGCCCCAGGATGCGCAACTGCCAGACCATCGTTTCGTGCAGCAGCTCTTTGGGAACGGCATCGCCAGCTCGGACGAACTCCAGATTGGGCGGGCGCAAAGAAAACACGATCCACCAGACCATCTCGACGAAACCGGCCGCGAGCACGGGACTTATGACTGCGATCAGGGGGAAGAGTATGCGGCCGTCAGCGGTGCGGGTCAAAGTGCCCCAATATAATACGCCAATCCAGAGCAGGACGACCGTAATCAAGAGCATCGCCAGATGCCTGAGTTCATAACGGGCGTAGGCGAAGTCGCTGATGGCAAGCAGTTGCAGGATCAAAAATATGCAGCCGATAAAACTTAGCAACGTCATCAAATCCAGCAGCAGGTAGTATATGGCGGTGAGCTGGATATTAAGCGCGCCAAACAGACCCCAATACGACATGCGGAATTGCTGGAATTCCGAGAACAAGTTGACCAAGCTGAAACTCATGCCGCGGGGTCCGGCGATATTAGCCATTGTTATCATGCCGAAAGGTTCATTGTATAGCTGCACATTGCGCAGGTACCACCAGCCAGCAATCAGCATCCAGAAAACTACGATGCCGACAAAGTAGATCATTCCGCCCCGTCGATCGCGCGTCCGGTACAGCGCCAGGCCGCCAACGAGCAGGAGCGCTGGCAGCAAAACCAGAGAGGTCACTTTGGTGATGCTCGTCAAGGCAAAAAGCAGGGCAATGCACAGGCTGATCCGGGAGCGAAAGCCGTCTCGGAGGCAGCGCAGCATCAATAGTACCAGCGCGCCGTTTAAGATCATCGCCAGCGAGTCGTTGCTGACGGAGGCGCTGATAAAAATGAACATCGGGTTGAGGCCCGTGAGCGCGGCCCCGACAAATGCCACCGTCGGGCGCTGTGGGGCGACGAATTCGCTGATTTTGTATACCAGAACGATGGTTCCCGCGCCAAGCGCGAGGCCAAATAATCGCAGCAAAAGCACCACGAACCCGGCGCCTCGCAACAAAGAAAGCGAGTCGTCGTGAATAATCAGGTTTTTGTTGCCGTAGGCATTGGGGAGGCTTGCTCTCACATGAGGATTCAGACGGCGATATTCATCGACGTCATTCATGTCGAAGGGCGAGGCGAGCAGCGCCGTTAGCGCGTAATAAAGCGGCGGCTGACTGCCGTGTTGCGCATAAACAGTCTCGTTGCCGTCAAAGACTTGTATCGGCAGGTTGCCCGTCTCCCGCACATACTGCAGAAAGCCAAAGTGCCATATTTCATCATTCGCTTCAAATACCGGGGTCGCTGCTGTATAGCTAAAGCCGAAAATGATATACAGGAGCAGAATCCACTGTAAGGGACTGAGCGGTATATCCAGGCTGTTTAGCCACTGCCACGCCCAAAGCAATAATCTGATGAGCCCTTTCAAGATATCTTGAACGCGGTCAATCCAGGGCAGGGCAGGGCGCGCTAAAGACTGTAATTGTGCTCGCATGGACTTATTATACTCCGGTCAGCAAAAAACATGGATTTCTGCGACTGCGACTGCTGGGTAGTGTATCCTTTTCGGTTGAGACAGAAAATAACAGCCCCTACAGTTTTCGACAGGCCGTTGATTGCTCGGTGCGGGCGCTTTGTGCGGCGCAATGTGTCCTCAAATGCTGGGAAGATGCCCTCATTTTGCCCCCTTTTTTGGCAACAGTATAGATACAGTATGTATACAGGGTGGGGGTGGAGGGGATTCACCACAGAGGCACAGAGAGATTTTAACCACCGAGGGTCGCGTAGGGCGCGTAGACACTGACCGCCGACACAGCCCTTCGACACAGCGGGTGGCTCGCCCGTACAATTTTTTGCGTTTTGGCGGGCGACCCAAGGAGCGCCCCTACAGGGTTTGTTTGTATGTTGTGGTTTGGGGTGTCAAATGGTGTTATTTTCTTGTTGTGGGGTGAGGGTTTAAGCGGGTCTTCAACAGAATCATGTGGCGCATTTCTAGCCCCCCGCTTTGGCAAACATCTCTCTGGCGGTCTCGACGTAGTCCAGGGACTGGTGCCGAAAATAGGTGTTGTAAAGTTCCGCGTAATGGCCGCCCAGCTCAATCAGAGCTTCGTGGTCTCCCGTTTCGATGATCTCCCCGTCGCGCAAGACAATGATCCGGTCGGCGCTGCGCACGGTGCTCAAACGATGTGCGATAAGAATTGACGTAGAGCGCGAAAGAATGAGGTCAATCGCATCTTGTATCTGTGACTCGGTAAAGGGGTCTATGCTGGCTGTGGCCTCATCCAGAATGAAAATGGAGGGTTTCTGGACGAGCACCCGCAACAGACTGACCAACTGGCGCTGCCCCATGCTCAGGCGCGCGCCGCGCTCGCCGACATCGGTTTCCAAGCCCTCCGGCATGCTGTCGAGCCATTCGCCGTTGCCTATGCTCAGGGCGATCGCGCCGATGTCTTCCAGCGTCGCGTCCGGATTGCTGTAGCGAATGTTTTCCAGGACAGTTCCGCTGAAAAGGAAGGGCTGCTGCGGCACGATCCCCAGTTTGGAGCGGTATGATTTGAGATCAAGCGCGCGTATGTCCGCGCCATCAATCCGTATGGCGCCCTTCTGGAACTCATAGTAGCGGGTGATGAGCTTGGCAATGGAGCTTTTGCCGGCGCCGGTGTGACCGACAAAAGCGACGTTTTCGCCCGGCTTGATTTCCAGGTCAAAATCTTTGAGAACCGGCTCGCCACGGTCATAGGCGAAAGTGACATTGTCGAACTCGATGGTCCCGTCAAGTTCGCCAACATCAAGGTTGTCGACTTGCAGGACCGTGTTTTCCGCGTCTATCAGGGCGAAGATGCGCTCGGCAGCGCTGAGCCCTTGCTGAAATTGGCTCCAAAAAGAAGCCAGATTCATAAACGGGAACCAGAAGCGATCCACACCCTGGATGAAGAGGAACCAGGCGCCCGCGGTGATGGCGCCGCCAATGACGGAATCCGCGCCAACCCAGACGATGATCGACAGCGCGATGGCCGAGAGAATGCCCATCGTCGGGAAGACCAAGGACATCACGAAGCCCTTGCGCAGGTTAATGCCATAACTCAAGTTGTTGACCAGCGTGAATTCGCTATAGATCATTTGCTCTTGTCGAAAGTTTTTGGCGACGCTGATGCCCGTCACGCTTTCTTGGATATTGTCGTTGACGACGGCCATGGCGCGGGCGCCCTGCCGCGTAACAATCCGCGCCAGATGACGGAAGAGCAGGGAAGCAATGACCACCATAGGCATGGTCAGCAGCAAGACCAAGGTCAGCTCGACAGAATACGTGAGCAAGGCGATAAACAGGAGCAGGACCGAAAGAAACTGAGAAATGACTTCGCTGCCCAGCAGCATGACATCGCCGAATTCCTGGGTGTCGCTGGTGATGCGGCTGACGACAGTACCGGTTTTGTGCCGGTCGTAAAAGGCGAGATCGCGATCGATGGCGGCTGCGAAGGCGTCTTTGCGCATTTCCGCCACGATCTTGCCGATGACATCGACCGTGAATCTTCGCCGGCCGTAGTTGCAGACATATTCGCTAATGGCGATTGCAGCCAGCATCACGAAGAGAAAACCCAGCACATCGCTGTATTTGACCAGCTCATCAACGGCGGCGCTGATGATGACGGGACGAACCGCGCGCGACGCGCCAACGACGAGGAATCCCAGCAGCGCCAAAAATAGCAGCCGTTTGTGGCGAGCCAGGTAGTTGCCTATGCGCTTAAAGAGATAGACGTCGCTATACTGCCTGTCGTAGGAATCGCTTTGCAGACCGCCGAAAACCGCAGCCATGTCAATCCCCCGCCCGCGCCAGATTCGACGGCTGTTCGTGATAGCGATCGAAGATATGACGATAAGAGCGCGAAGTCTTCATCAGGCGCTCGTGACTGCCTTGCGCGACAATGCGGCCCTTGCGCAGGACGACAATATGATCGGCCCAGCGAATCTGTGACAGGCGATGGGTGATGAGAAGGGTGGTGCGACCGCTGGCCGCCGACCAGATCGCGCGCTGGATTTTGTCTTCGGTAGCGCTGTCGATGGCGCTGGTGCTGTCGTCCAGAATGAGAATGGGCGGATCCGTCTGAAAGGCGCGCGCCAGGGCTAATCGCTGTCGCTGTCCGCCGCTGAGCGTCATGCCTCGCTGTCCGATCACGGTTTCGTATCCGGCCGGAAAGGACGAGATGAATTCGTGAGCCTGGGCAGCCTTTGCCGAATCAACAATGCGCGTCATATCGACATCGTCCATGCCAAAAGCGATATTCTCGGCGACTGAACGGCTGAACAAAAAAATGTCCTGTTCGATAATGCTGATCTGCGAGCGCAGGTCTTGCAAATTCCAGTCGCGCAAGTCTACGCCATCCACCAGGATGCGACCGCCGCTGACATCGTAGATGCGATTGATCAGTTTGCTGAGCGTACTCTTGCCGGAACCGGTTTGGCCTACGATTGCGACTGTTTGTCCCGGCTCGATCGAGAAGGAAATGTCTCGCAAGATCTCTTCGCCACCGTAGCTGAAGTCAACATTCTCGAAGCTGATAGCGCCGCGAACGTCCGCGCTGTAGCCGAGCGGGTTTCGATCCAGCTTAGTCTGGTAGTTGAGGACCTCCAAAATGCGTTCGGCGCTGGCATAACCGGAGGCGATGCGCGATGTCGAAAACAAGGAGATAAAGACCGGAAACAAGAAGATATTGATCAATCCGAGGAAGGCGACCACCTGGCCTTCGGCAATGGCGCCGGCGCGAAACAGGGCGGTAGCGTGAATCAGTGCTGCCACGAAGGTCAATCCGAAGAGCAAGACGGACAAATAACGCGCTTCGAATTCGCCCTGGTCAATGAATCGGTCTCGAACACGGTCGGCCAGACTCTCAAATGTCTTGATCTCGTTGGCTTCCTGCGCGGCGCCTTTGACGACTTCCAGACCCTCCAACGCCTCCGCCAGCCGAGCGTTCATCCGGCCGAAACTGCTGCGAACATCTTGCGCGATGGGATGCAAGCGCCAAACAAAGTAGATTTGAACCAGGATGTGCGACACGATGAAAAGCAGCGGCGTGAGGATGAGTTGCGGGTGAATGCCCGGCGAAAAGATGGCGGGCGTGATGAGAAACATGTTGGCGCCTATGGTCAAATTGAGGCCCGGATTCATCATGAGATTCATCTCGCGGACGTCGTTGGTGACGCGGGCCATGGTCTCGCCGACCGGCTGCATGTCGTGATAACTCATGCTCTTGCCCAGCAGGCTGGCGTAAAGCTCGTCGCGAACATCGCGCTCGAAGCGTTGTGCGAATACCTCGGCGGAGAAATTGCGCATGAATTGCAGTATTGAGCGGAGAGATTGTGAAGCGATGATGAGCAGAACGCTGTTGAGCACCAACTGCGGCGTTTCCTCGTTTATGAGCAGGATCGCGTCAAAGGCTTTGCCGACCAAGCCAGGAACGACGCCGGCTAGAAAGGCGTTGCTGAAGGCGCCAGCCACCAGTAAAACCGCTGCAATCGGATGCCGGAGAATATGCGAAAGTATGAATCGGAACGCGCTGGTGTGATTGGTATTAATCGGCGTTTCAACGACGAATTCGGCGGACATCCAATCTCCTCAGTTGCCGACCTTGCCAGGGGGCTAGTTTATATGAAGCTGGGCGATTGAAACATAGGCGAATCGCGGATGAAGGGAATGCAGAAAACGACAAGAATATGGTCATTCAACAGATATGTTCAGGGGCAATCGGCCTACTGTGCCGTCGTTATCGGCAGCGCTTTCCGACACTCCCAGCCGAACGATCTCTCCGCTTTCGGGATCCTGCCGGTAGACGACGATCCAGACTTCATAATTGCCCGGCGGCAGATCTGAGGGCAGCCTTAGGGCGCGGTTATCCCAGACAGGCAGGTTGGCGCGCCAAGCAGAGGTGGGCGCAAACCCGGCTTGGGGAGCGGAATCCTGCCCCTGGACGACGACTTGGCTAGTTTCCGGGTTGGCGATAAACCAGGCTATCGTATAGTCGTGACTAACAGTTTGCTCGCTTTGCCATAGTAGGGATATCTCCAAACTGTCTCCAGCCAGATAGACATCCCCGCCGGGTATGACGAACCCTCGCAGGTGAAGCATATCGCCGAAGACCAGATCCGTCATCACATCCGCAGCGTAGATAGACATGGGGTTCGGCGCTGCGAATCTTGTGCTGTATTCGAGCAAGCGAACAGGATTGTCGGCGTTGTCGAATTCTATTTCTTTCAGAGGATAGTAGTGCAAAGCCAGGTAGCGCTCGTAGGGTCGAAAGCTCCAGCGCATGAAGGCGTTGGTATTGGCCAGCAGGAAGAGGCGGTCGCGTTTTAGAGCTGCATGATGCAGGGCGCGAACAGTGAAAATGTCAAACCAGTCGTTGGGATTGTTCGACGCAACTTCAGCAGGTTGTTTGTCGCTGGCCGCCTGCGCCAGGGATTCCGGCATAATAATCGGTCGTGGTAGGGGCGAATCCAGGTGATTCAATACAAAGCCGCTGTACAGGTTATTGGGCAGCAGCAGGACGTCGCCGGCTCGGGCGTCTTGCCTCAGATAGTCGAGCGCATCATGCAGGGCTGCACTTTGCGAACGCGTCAGCGGATCCCGATCATAAATCGACCCCAGATTCAGAATAATCAGGGGGAGAGCGAGGACTGCCAAAAGCGGCGCCAGGCGGGAATAGCGGCGGCCCGGATGGCGAAGAACTGTCATGACGGCATGCAAAAGGAGCAAGCTGAATAGCGCGTATCCAATACCCCACCAGAAGGCGCCAGCGCGGATCCAGACGAAGTCAATGCCTAAATCCGCCCAGCGCCCCGGCAGAATTACCCAGCGAAAGTATCGCGGTTGCGTCAGTCCGGGTTCCCACTCGGAAACCTCTCCGGATTCCAGCGGCAGGGTCTCTGTATAATGCGCCAGGCTCAAAGACACTGCGCTGAATTGGATCCAGACGCCATAAGAGATTAGTGCGACGACAAGCAGTCTGGACAACTTGCTGCGGCGACTTGCGGCGAGTTCCACGATCGGAGCCGACGCGAGCATCAGAACCGGCAGGACAGGTGCCAGAAAGCGGGGCGGCCAGCTCAAGCCGCCAAACCAGTGCTCGCCAGTGGGCAGGGCATGTCCAAGGGAATAGCCGATGGTCAAGAGCCAGACAGTCCAAACAAGTCGATGTTTGCCCTGGCGCAAAAGGAGGACAGCACCCGCAACTGAGAGCAGGACTAATGGCGACGTGGCCCAGACGCTGCCACCGGGGCTCAAGAGGAATATCCGCAATGCGTAGGAGAAATAGCTGTCGGCGGGGTCCAGATCCGGGTAGAAACTGTGTATTAGCTGTGAAAGAGGCTCAAGGAACATCAGCCCCAACAATAACAAGACTTGAACCGCAAGCGCTACAGAAGACAGACGCCGCATCGCTGCTGATTCCAGACGTCGATGAGACGGCAGCGCGAAGACAATCAGCGCCGGCAATGCCGCCAGCGCCGAATACTTGGTCGCCGTTGCCAGGTAAAGCGCAAGCAGCCCGGCGACAATCCCCGCAAGTCGCAGAAGAATCGGCCGGCGCAGAGATAGTCGAATCAGATATAGCGCGAGCAGCAGAAAGAAACCTACCAGGGGCTCGCGAAACATGGTTTGGCTGTATGCCCAGAGATTGCTTGATATGCCAGCGCCCAGCGCGACCCCTATTGACACGGGGTCGCTATAGGTCATGGCTCGCAAACAGAGATATAGCAAGCCCACAGTCAAGGACGCGACGATTATGTTGAGCAGCCAGACCGTATGGATATTCCCCAGTCGCGGCAGCCATTCCGCCAGCTTGAGCAGGGGAATGGCGAGATGAATGTTCAGTCTCTCCTCGACATCATAGCTGGCGAGCGGCAGGTCGAACCAATTGCGAATACGCAGCGGCGGTTTGAACCAGGCGGATTCATCCATCAACCAGTCGCCGTATCGTGATTGGCTGGTTACCGCGTCAAGCGCGCGCAAGGTATCGCCGGATTCGATGCGAGCGCGATATGTCAAAAGATAGACGCTCGAGATTAAAGCGACTATCAGCAAGAAGAGTCGCAATTGATGGAACTTGGCAAGCGTTGTTCCGGGCAAGGGCATCTTAGGACCGGGCGGTCATAGCTGGCGGCTCAATCACAGCCGCTCGGCGCGTAACCGGCGAAAAAGTCCGGGGAATGTCGCGCTCACAGAAAAAGACAAGTCCGCGCCTCGCGTGAGCAAGGGGATTTGTAAAATAAGAGACGCGCGCTGCGCTTTGCGGATCAAGCACCGTTGGAACCGGACTTTGCTCTGGAGATCAAGAGTAAGGCATCGGCGATTCTGTGCAGTTCTTCACTGGGGATTTGGCTAAACGCGACTGCCAGCTTGATAATGCCCTGCGTTTTCCGATCGACGGCAAATCTTCGTTTGTCTTCGCTGTTGGGGACCGGCGCGGCCGATGCTGATTCGCCCTCGATTTCCGCGTCCAACTCATATCTGCTCTCCAGAAAGTATTCGAGGTCACGATCGAGGGAGTTTGCCAAGACCAGCAGATGTTTCATGGGAATCGCCCGCTCGCCGTATTCGTATTCTTGCAGCAGGCTGGGGTCAATCGCAGTCATTTCACTCAACTGCCCAATGCTTATTCCCTTTAGATCTCGCGCGACGCGCAACAGACCGCCGAGAAGGCGCTGCCGCAAGGCAAGGGATTGGTCTTGCTCAGGGGCGACATCCGCCAATTCGACTGACTCATGATCTTGCCAAAAGGTATTGACTGACACGTTCAAGTAGCTGGCCAGGCGTTCCAATTGTGGGGGGCTTGGCGGGTCATCCCCGTATTCCCAGGCAGTTGCCAGTTCTGGCGACACCTGCAAATGATCAGCGCAGTCTTCAATTGAGCGCGACGCAGCCATGCGGCTTTGCCGTATGAGGACGCCGACGATCTTGGCGCGCAGGCGCGCGGCCTCTTTTTCACGCCTGTCAAGCGGCGCGTCGGACTGGTTTCCTCGCGCGGCGAACGCTGCGAATTGCGACAGGTCTTCCATCTGCAACTACTGTCTCAACTCTTTTATCATTCCATTATAGACATCTGGAGAGCCGCAAGCAAGGATGGCGCATTCTGCGGGTGTATTTCAATATTTGGCAGGATGTCTACGACTTGTGAAAGAATATCGCCCTTTGACGGGTTCTAAGTCCGGATTCACCACAGAGGCACAGAGCGCACAGAGATTTCAAGAAAAAAACTTAGTGTTCTTCGTGTCTTTGTGGTTAATCGAGCTTTTGAACGGTAAAGTCATGCGCCTTGCCAAAAATCTGAAATGCAGCGCATTTTTGTGGCAGGGCAATCGCTTCAAACTGATGGCGACTGACATGATGCAAAATTGGACTGATTATTCACCACAGAGGACACCGAGAACACCGAGAAAAGCAATGAAGAATAGAAACCACCTGTCAGTCGGTAGGGGCGATCCGCTGGATCGCCCGACGAGTAGAAGCCAAATGGTATCGGGCGACTCAACGAGTCGCCCCTACCGGATTATTCGTATTTTGGGTTGAGGATCTCATATCGAGTAATGGCTACAAGTATTTCAACCGAAAAAGATACACCACTGCAGATTGAGCAGCTTGCAAGCGCTATACGGCGGTACTAGAATCATCTTTCAAGGTTGGCCAAAACCTACTGTGGGGAAGCAATATCATGCCGAACAAGGTCCATCACGAGATCAACCGCTTGTCCTGGAATGAAGCGACCAAGGCGCACAACAGCCACAAAGGCGATCAGGCTGCGTTCTTTCGGTCCGGGGGCAGTACGCTGTTTGAGGAAGAAAAACGCTTGCTGGGCGATATCGCCGGCAAGATGCTGCTACACCTGCAGTGCAATTGCGGTCAGGACAGCTTGAGTATCGCCAATCATCTGGGCGCTATCGTCACCGGCGTTGACATCAGCGACGAGGCGATAGACTTCGCGCGGCAGCTTGCGCGCGATAGCGGAATCGCTGCTGAGTACATCCGCGCCGACGTTTATGATTTCTTCGCGGATAACCAGACGCAGTATGACCTGGTTTTCTCATCTTATGGCGCCTTGGTGTGGTTGTCGGATCTGGACGCTTGGGGCAAGGGCATCCACCAATGTCTGAAGGCTGGCGGGCGTTTTGTCTTCATCGATTTCCATCCCGCGTTTTGCATGTTCGACGAAGTTTGGCAGTTGAAATATGACTATATGGGCGGTTCTTATGTCGAATTCGAGTCTGGCATTGGCGACTATGTCGCCTTGACCGGCGTGACTGGCGAGACGGATGAGTTGCAGGAGGGCATCAAGGACTTCGTCAATCCACATCCCGGCGTGGAATATCTGTGGGGCATGGCGGAGGTTATCACAGCCTTGATCTCGGCGGGTCTTAGGCTGGTGGGATTCCGCGAATACGCTCATTGTAACGGCTTCAAGCCCATGGCCGACATGCGGGAACTCGGCGATCGGCGCTTTGGCATGCCAGAAGATCTGCCGCGAGGATTTCCCTTCATGTTCAGCCTGGTCGCTCAAAAGCCTTGATCACCTAGTCCCGTTTGTCGCTTCTGCTCGTCGTCGCTGTAAGGCTTGAATGGAATCGTGACAAGATGTGTGTACATTTTGCGGTGATTTTGGGCGACCCATCGGGTCGCCCCTACCGTTTTGAAACATAA
Organism: Anaerolineae bacterium; assembly: GCA_034420635.1. Taxonomy (GTDB): domain Bacteria; phylum Chloroflexota; class Anaerolineae; order Aggregatilineales; family Phototrophicaceae; genus UBA6055. Next base: position 81,879 of record DAOULD010000003.1, read on the forward strand.
ATGATACCGGTAGGAGTCAGGCGGTGGCTGACCCGCTGTAAGCATGCCCCGAGCCGCCAAATAGCGTTATTTTCTTGCTGTTGGACGAGTATTCGCGTTCATTTGTTCACCACATATTGAGTATCGGACAATGCTTGTAGAGGCGCTATTCGAGACAAGCTGTGTCTTTGTCGATTCGACGCATGAGCTTGATGGCTTCGGATTTCATCGCATCATTCAAGTGAAAGTCCTCGCTGAAATAGACTGATTCAGGGAAGCGGTAATTCCAGGCACGATAGAAACCCCCGCGGTCAACATCGCGGCTCAGATTGCAGTCGAAGCGGACCAGGTAGCTATTGGCCATGCGACCGTCATTCTGATGATGGATATGCGATAGTCCCCAGGTCACGCCGCGTCCGTCGCTGCTGTCGGCGAAGGCGTCGGGCACATAGGGACCGGCGGCGATCGGCGGCGCCGAGACTTTGCCCCGGACCTCGAAGTTCAAGCCGTCCGGGGCGAATTGAACCGTGTTCTTTTCGGGCCCTTCGAGGCTGGTGATGGCGACGATGCCTTCGCGAAAGGGGTAGAGAAAGGTCTCATGGCCACTGTTTGTAACCGGATTTAGCGGTGACTTGACGAAGGGACCGCGGGGATCCTCCGCCGTGGCGACGCCCCAGCCGACGCCGAGATCGTGCCGATACGTCCTTCCGAATTGGACGCCCTTGTAATAGAGCCAGATTTTGCCGCGATAGACCAATACGTAGGGGTCGTGCAACTTGTGCGAGTCCCAATCGCCGAAGCCCGCAACCGCGTCGGCGTCATCGGCGTCGCCGACAAATTCTCCTCGACGCCCGGGTCTCAAGACTGGCCCGTCAGTTTTGGTCCAGGGTCCCTCGGGCGAGTCGGAGCAAGCCATGCCTATCTGGTGTAGGGATCGGTGTTTCCAGACGCCTTGAATGACTTGGTAATAGAGATAGTATTTGCCCTTGTGGACAAGGATATCGGGCGTAAACACGGCGCGATCGTCGTAACTGCCTTTTGCGCCTCGCTGAACAGCGGGTCCTTGCTCCTGCCAATGGAAGCCGTCGGGCGAGGTGGCGTACCAAATATCCGCCATATCCCAATCCCAGGCTGGTCTGGTTTCGGTAGCAGCTTCAATACCCATCCAGTCTTCGGCGGTCTGTCGGCGCGAATACCAAACGTAATAGAGATCGCCCGCCTTGATCACCTTGGAGGGATCGCGCCTGGTGAGGCCGGTTTCTTTTCCGATGCCCGTGATTCGCGCGTACTTGAAGGCTGAAAAGAAGTCGCTCCGCCCGTCTTTGTAAATGCCGTAGGTATCGTAAACGCGCCGTGTCGCCGCGCTTAACGGCTTCGACGACCGCGATTCGTCCGGGCGCTCCGGTTCGTTGCTGAAGGTACGCGGACCTTTGTTCAACTCATTCAATTCGATATCAGGCGAAAAGAATACATCCTCGGGATAACGCACGTTTGTCCCGCGGAAGCCGGGACGTTCCAGATCGCGGCGCAGGTTGCAATCAAAACGGACGATATAGGAATTGCCGGCTTTCAACTCTTCGGTGGCGATATGCGACAGACCCCAGGTGATGCCTTTGCCGTCTTTACTATCGCTGTAGGAATCGGGGGCGAAGGGACCTGCCGCCAGGGGGGGAAGGTTCACATGGGCGACTACTTTGAAGTTGAGCCCGTCCGGGGCGTATTGTATGGTGTCCTTTTCCGGACCGTCGTGCCCGCATATTGCCAAGACGCCTTCGCCGTAGGGGAAGAGACAGGTTTCGTGGCCGCTATTGGTCACGGGATTCAGAGTTGACTTGACGAAAGGTCCTTCGGGCGTATCGGATATGGCTACGCCCCAGGCGATTCCCCCGGCATATTTGGTGGTCCAGCCCATTGCTTGCCCCTTATAGTAGAGCCAATACTGCCCATCCCGCAGCAATATGAAGGGATCGTGTACTTTGTGGCTGTCCCAATCCCCATAGCGGATCACGTCGTCGGAGTCATCATCGCCGAGCCATTGGCCCATTTGCCCCGGCGTCAACACCGGGGCCTCGGCGCGGCGCCAGGGACCATGGGGCGATTCCGCCCATGACATGCCGATTGTGTTGCGCGTGCGGTGGGTATAGGGGTAATCAACCGCCTGATAATAGAGATAGAATCTGTCTTTGGTCATCAGCACATCGGGCGTGAATACGGATCGACCGTCGTAGGCATCCCGTGGACCGCGGCTGACGGCGACGCCTTGTTCTTGCCAGTTGAAGCCGTCTCGCGAGGTGGCATACCAGATTTCCGCCAGGTCCCAGTCATAGACCGGCGTGTCCCACGTTTGTTCCTGAAACGGGGGCATGTTCTTGTGATTACGGTCCTTGTCGGTCTTGCGCCGCGTGTACCAGACGAAATAAGTCCCATCAATACGCAGAACCGTTGTGGGATCGCGCCGGGTCACGCCTTCCTCTTTGCCGACGCCTGAAATTCGACTGTACTTGAAGGTCGTGTAGAATTCGCTAGTGGAATCTTGAAAGCGACCCCACTTGTCGTAAAGCCGATGCGTCGCCCGGCTCAGCGGGCGATTGGTCGGCTTGATGGCTGTTGGCTCGCCCGGCAGCAGGGGCTTGTCGCTGTCATTCGCTTTCATCTTGCATCCTTCTGTCATCCTTCGTTGAGAATCAGGTCGGCCGCCTTCTCGCCGATCATCATGCAAGGGGCGTTCGTATTGGCGTTGACAATAAATGGCATGATTGAGGCATCGGCGACGCGCAAGCTTTCAATCCCATGCACTTGCAGGCGGTCGTTGACGACAGACATGGGATCGCCACCCATTCGACAACTGCAAGCGGGATGATAAATGGTAGTCGCGAAATCACGAATGTAATGAATCAATGCCTCGTCGGAAACGACATCAGCGCCGGGCAGAAACTCCTCGCCACGATAGCGGTCAAAGGCATCGGTCGCAGCGAGTTCCCGCCCCAGCTTGACACCGTGAAGCAAAACGCGGACGTCGTCATCGTGGCTCAAGCAGCCGAAGTCTATTGAGGGCGGCGCGAAGGGATCAGCTGATCCCAGCTTGAGTTGGCCGCTGCTTTTCGTGGCCACCAATCCCGCCAGGATCGTGAATCCGTGCCCTTTGGGACTTTCGAATCCGTGACGGATGAACCAGTCCGGTCCAAAGTGATATTGCAGTTCCGGCGAGCGCGCTTTCGGGTCCAGCCGCACGAATCCGCCGGATTCGCCCAGATTAGACGTGAGCAGGCCCATTTTGGCTTCGTTATAGCGCTTGACTTGAACCGGGTCGTCCTTGGTGACCAGACTGACCGGCTCTGCACAATGATAGGCGACGGGCACCTGCATGTGATCCATCAGGTTTTGACCGATGCCGGGCAGATCCATGACCAGTGGGATATCCATTTCCGAAAGATGTTCGGCGGGACCAATGCCGGAAAGCAGCAAAAGTTGCGGAGAATTCAGCGCGCCGCCGCAAAGGATAATCTCTTTGTTCACGGCAGCGGTTTTGGTTTCGCCCTCGTGAAAGTACTCAAGCCCGACGCAGCGAAGCCCGTCGACGAGCAGCTTGCTCACATGCGCGAAGGGCAGGGCGGTGAAATTGTCCCGCTGCAGCGCCGGATACAAGTAGCCAACAGCGGCGCTATGTCGTTTGCCCCCCTTTTGCGTGATCTGATAGAGGCCGAAGCCCTCTTGCTCTCCGTCATTAAAGTCTTCGTTATGCGCGAATCCCAATTCGAGCGCCGCCGCCACGAATGCCAGACTCAGAGGATTGGGATCCTGCGGATCGGCCACATTGATGGGTCCGTCAACGCCGTGATGTTCTGAGGCTCCACGTTCCTGATGCTGCATTCTGCGGAAGTAGGGCAGTAGTTCCGCGTAGCTCCAGCCTTCATTGCCCTGGGCGGCCCAGGCATCGTAATCGGCTCGATGTCCACGCTGAAAGACCATGGCATTCATGGAACTGGTGCCGCCGTAAACCTTGCCGCGCGGCACATATTCGCGGCGGTTGTTGAGGCCCGGCTGTGGCAGGGTTTCGTAATCCCAGTCCAGGTCCGTGTGGAAGAGATTGGAAAAGCGCGCCGGGATATGAATATCCGGCTCGCGGTCGGGTCCGCCGGCTTCCAGCAAAAGCACCGAGCGCCCCCCGTCTTCGCTCAAACGGCAGGAGAGCGCGCAACCTGCGGATCCCGCGCCTACTACTATATAGTCAGCCTCTATCATCAAGCGCTCCTGACCTATCGACCCAAGATCTTAACTCGCGCGGACCACTCGGGATCCAAGGTAGTGTATCGAAGTCGGTTGGAAAAGAAAAAACCTAAGCACCGAGGGGCGCGTAGACACAGCCCTTCAACACCGAGGGCGCCGAGAATCGCGCGCAAACAGGCCTTTTCTTTGTGTCCTTCGTGTCTTTGTGGTGAAGCTGGATATGGCTCATTTGGATTTCAAGCAAATAGGATACGCTACCTATGGATTTGACAGGCCAATGTTAATTGTCTACAATTTACATATTATACCGTTGGTCCTTAGCCAAGGCAAAATCTGCTGTACATTCGCGTACCTTCGTTGCGGGAGAACCCATGAACAGTGAAAGCAAACCGACCTCCGCGTTTCCGGGCTTTTTGCCGAAGGAGAAGCCGACCGATCGTCCGCTGAGCGCAGCCATGCACCGTCTATATGATATGTGGACGCCAGGGCAAGACCCTGGCAATCCGTTTTATACGACGTTCAGGTACTCGCCGGTTACCGGCATCGGCATTGACGACACGGCGCTTTCTGTATCAAGGCGCGATCCCTCCAAAGTGCTGAAGATCGGCGAGACTTATTACGTATGGTATACCCGGCGCCGCAGCAAATACATGCCTGTCGGGCGCTTTAACATCGACAAAGCCAATGACGAGATTCCGGTTGTGGATTGGGATTTGGCCGACATCTGTTATGCGACATCAAAAGACGGCTTCAACTGGGAGGAGCAAGGCGTCGCCGTCGCGCGCGCGCCCAAGGGCAACTACGGCGACCGCTCGCTCTCGACCCCGGATATACTGGTTTTCGATGGTCGATACTATCTCTACTATCAGACCTTCACGACCATGTGGCGCGAGAATGACTGCGTCAACGTCAGCGTCGCCTGGTCAGAATCTCCCGACGGTCCCTGGACTCGCCTTGATCGTCCCGTTATTCCGCAGGGCGCGCCCGGCGAATGGGACAGTTGCGCCATTCACGATCCCTATCCGCTGATCTACAAAGGCAGGGTCTGGCTCTACTACAAGGGCTCCCCGGCCGACAAATCGCCGGGCAACCTGCTGCGGGCGCAGGGCGTTGCTATCGCCGACCATCCTGAGGGACCATTTGTCAAATCTGAACTCAACCCCGTTAGCAATTCGGGCCACGAGACGATGCTCTGGCCCTATGAAGGCGGCATCGCCGCCTTGCTCATCCAGGATGGGCCGGAGAAAGATACCGTACAGTTCGCTCCGGACGGGCTGAACTTCGAGCCGAAGGCGCATGTGCAACTGTCGCCTCACGCGCCCGGTCCCTTCTGCCCCGATGCCTTTGCGGACAACGGCGACGGGCGCGGCATCACCTGGGGCTTAAGCCATATCATCCCGCAGACGCCGAATACGAACAAAGGCTTATACATTGTGCGCTTCGACTGCGCCTTGTCGCGCGATGCCGACAGGCCCGAGTTCAAGCGCAGCAACCTGCACTGGCACGAGGCGTCTTGGTTCCAGCCAGAGGTCAAATTGCCGGAGGCATGGCGCCAGCGCATCCTGGCCGAACAAGCGGATTTTGACAAAGCTACATCAGGAACCTAGGTGATTCCCGGCTTTTGCCGCGGCTAGCGCCCCATCCAGCCACCGTCGACAACCAGGATTTCGCCGTTGACGAAATCGGAAGCCGCGGAGGCGAGGAATACCGCCGGTCCTTTGGAGTCGTCGATGTTGCCCCAGCGCCCAGCCGGAATGCGCTCCAAAATCGCCCGGTAGCGATCCGGGTCATTTTGCAGCGCTTCGGTGACATCAGTACGCACGTAGCCCGGGGCGATGGCGTTGACGTTTATGCCGCGTCCCGCCCATTCATTGGCGAGCGCTTTGGTCAACTGGCCGACGCCGCCCTTGCTCGCCGCGTAACCCGGCACTGTGATACCGCCTTGAAAAGTAAGGAGTGAGGCGGTGAATATGATTTTGCCGCTTCCGCGAGCCAGCATGTCCCTGCCCAGCTCGCGACTGAGCGCGAACTGCGCGCTTAAATTGGTCTCGATGATTTTGTCCCAGTATTCGTCCGGGTGCCGCTCGGCCGGTTCCCTTAGCACTGTGCCGGCGTTATTGACTAGGATGTCTATGCCCGGCTGATCGCTTTTGACTCGTTGGATAAACCTATACAGGTCCTGGCGGTCGGCAAAGTTGCAGCGATACGCTGTGAACCGTCGTCCCAGCGCTTTGACTTCTTTCTCTATCGCGCTTCCGCTCGCTTCCATGTTGGCGCTGACGGCGATGATATCCGCGCCCGCTTCCGCCAGCGCGACCGCCATCGCCATGCCGATGCCCCGTCGAGCGCCGGTGACAAGCGCCGTTTTCCCATCCAGGCGAAACTGATCGAGTACGTTCATTTACAACTCCAGCAGTATCTTCATGACTTCTCCACCGCGTTCCATATCTTCAAAACCCGACTTCAAGGCGCTGAGCGGTCGTATATCGGTGATCAACTGATCAAGCGGCAGGTCGCCCTGGGCTGCCAGAGCGATGGCATCGGCGAAATCACGCGATTCGTATACGCGCACGCCCTGCAAACGAAGCTCTCGCCAGAAAAACCGAAACAAGTCTATCTCTGGCTTTTGGGCGAAGATGGCAACGATCACCGCCAATCCACGTGTTCGCAACAATTCGGTCATGATCGCCGCGCCAGCTTGCGATCCTGATACTTCGAAGACAATGTCGGCGCCTGCGCCTTTTGTCTCTGCCATGACCAGCTTGACCAGGTCAACTTCCTGCGGATTCACGGCTGTCAAGCCCAAGTCCCGAGCCAGTGTCACGCGATATGGATTGATTTCAGAAACGATAACTTCAGCGCCATATTGTTTCGCCACCAGCGCAACCAGCATGCCTATCGGTCCGCCACCCACTACGACCACATGATCACCCGGTTTGACCTCTGCCAGGCGCACATCGTGACAGGCAACAGCCAGCGGCTCAATTAAGGCGCCGTGCTTCAGCGACAAGTTTGCCGGCAAGGGGTGTAAGGTCTCGGCTGGCACGGTCCAGTGCGATTGAAAGGCGCCCGGCGTGTCTATGCCAAGGAAGTTAAGATTGTGGCAAATGTGGCTGTGTCCCGCTGCGCAGGCCGGGCAGTTATGGCAGGGCGCCAGGGGCATTACCACGACTCGATCCCCGGCCGCGAAATCGTCGACGCCGGGTCCAACCTGGTTTACCGTGCCGGACATTTCGTGGCCCAGCACCGCCGGCATCGTCACGCGGCCGTCCATGGCTCCATGGAATATATGCAAGTCGGTTCCGCAGATGCCGCAATGGGAAACCCCCAATCGCACTTCGCCCGGTCCCGGTGCGATTGGCTCGCTTTCGCCCACGCGAATCCTTCGATCGCCTTCGTAGAATGTCGCTTGCGCCATATTGCTTACCCTCGTTTATGCAAAGCCTGTGGTTTATAGCGGCCCATTCGAGCAAAACATACTGACAATTTTGATCGAGCATGCGGAAGCGCGGGAAAGCATGCTGAGCCGACTACTGTATATTGTCTTCCAGCGCCTTGATCGCGACTGGTTTGTCACCCGCGCGAATCGCGTCCAGAATGCGCTTATGCTCGCGGTAGCTCTCCATGATGTCGTCGAGGCGATTGTAGCGCATCATCATACGCATCGCGATCGGCTGCCAGAGCGCGAACAAGTCTTTATCATCGTGGCTGCGGATGATTGCCTGGTGGAAGCGCAGATCGTGTTCGGTTAATGCATCGACGTCTGAGGACTCGCAAGCTGCCTTGATATCGGCCAGAATAGCATCCCAGTCTTCGAGGTCTTCCGCAGTGATGCGTTGGAAAATACTATCGAGTACGAAAACCTCGATCTTGCGGCGGAGTTCGACGACCAAGGGCCGCACTTCCACGCTCGGGTTTTGCGCCACGCGAACGCCCTTGTTCGGTTCCAATACCAGCAGACCTTGCTGTGACAATTGACGAAAGGCTTCGCGCACTGGACCTCGACTGACGCCGAAGCGTTCGGAAAGATCAATCTCGCGCAAGGGGTCGCCTGGCTTGAGCTTGCTCGAGAGCACATCTTGTCGCAGGCGAGCTGCGATTTGTTCTGGCAAGGTGCGATAGATTTCAATCGCGGGCATTTGGTCTGATCCCGTACCTGGATAAACGAAGGCGCTACTGCTTATATGGATCGGCGGCGTCCCGCAGTCCGTCGCCGAGGAAGTTAAAGCTCAATACGGTCACGATCACAAAGAGGCCCGGTATCAAGAACCAGGGGCTCTGGCTCAAGGCACGGATGTTTTGCGCGTCTTGCAGCAAGACCCCCCAACTCACGGCGGGCGGGCGAATCCCAATCTCGAGGAAGCTCAGAGCGGTCTCGGCGAGGATCATGCCCGGCACGGACAAGCTGAGGACGACGATGAGAAAGCTGGCGAATGAGGGCAGCAAGTGTTTGGCAATGATCTCATAGTCGCCCATGTTGGAGATACGCGCCGCCATGACAAAGTCGGCTTCGCGCAATTCCAGCAGTTTGCCGCGGACAGCGCGGGCCAGCGGCGGCCAGCTCAGTACTGCCAAGACTGTGCTTATGGCGAGGTAATCTTGTATGGATGACCATTGAGCGGGCAAAGCCGCTGAAAGCGCCATCCATAAGGGAAGCTGCGGAATGGAGACGATGAACTCAATGACGCGCTGCGCGACGACATCGACCTTTCCACCGAAATAGCCGGAAATGCCGCCTATCAGACAGCCGAAGCAAAAGCTGATCACGACGCTGATAAAGCCGATGGAAAGCGATATCCGAGCGCCAACAATGGTGCGAGAATACAGATCTCGTCCCAATTCATCCGTGCCAAAAGGGAAGTACACGGCGGGCGCGTCAACACCCAGCAAATGAATATCTGTATCAAATATGCCCAGAAGCTTGTATGGCAACCCTTTGACAAAGAATCTCAAGTGAAAACGTTCTGACGTATCTTCCGTGTAATTCCGCCGCAGGGTTTCCATATCCAGTTCTTGCTTGAGCTGATAAATGAAGGGAACCAGGTGGAAATTGCCAGCCTCATCGATAAAGTGAAGCGCTTGCGGCGGCGCTTTGGCATAGGCAACGTGGCGCTTCTGATAATCATTGATGGTGAAGAACTCGGCGAATATGGCCAGCGAATACAAGAAGATGATCACCACCAACGAGGACATGGCCAGGCGGTGCCGGCGGAACTTGCGCCAAACCAGTTGCCGCTGCGAGGCAAGGTAATAAGCCTCATTGAATTCGGCGGATTCTAACTTTCCCTTGGACCGCTTTAAGCCAATCAAGCGTAACAAAATGTCTTCCTCTCAGCTCGCGGCGCGTTCCATGCGTATGCGCGGATCGACGATCACCAGAAGAATATCGGAGACAGTTGTGCCGATCACCGTCAAGATGGTGACAAACATCAATAAGGTCGCGGTTAAAAATGTATCTTGCGTGATTAGCGCGCGATAGAGCATTGGACCCGCCGTTGGCAAGCCCAGCACAATGGCGGTAATGGTGCCGCCCGATATCAGAGAGGGGAACAGCCAAGCCAGACTGCTGACGATGGGGTTCAGAGCCACACGGACGGGGTACTTGAACAGGAGCGTAACTTCTCCCACTCCCTTGCTCCTGGCTGTGATGACATACTGCTTGTTCAATTCGTCCAGCAAAGTGCCGCGCAAGACACGAATCATGCCAGCGGTCCCCGCCGTGCCTACGACGATGACCGGGATGGGAAGATGCAGGAGCAGATCTCCGATTTTTGCCAGACTCCAGGGCGCGTACAAGTACTCGGGGGAAAAGAGTCCAGTCAGATTAAACCCGAAGGCTTTAAGCCCAACGTAAAGCATGATTAAAGCCAGCATAAAGTTTGGGATGGCCAGGCCGATGAAACCGAGGATAGATACCGTATAATCCCCGAAAGAATACTGATGCGTGGCCGAGTAGATGCCAATGGGAATGGCGACGGCATAGGTAAAAATCGCGCTCAGAATAGCGATGGTGAATGTCAAAATCAGCCGTTCGCCGATCAAATTGCGCACGGGCTGCTGGTAATCATAGGAAAAGCCGAACTCGCCTTGGAGCACCTGGCCGAACCATTTGATATAGCGTAAATGCAGGGGCAAATCCAATCCGTATTGCGTGCGCAGAGCCTCGACGATCTCTTCTTCAAGTTGTTCGCCAGTGTTCTGTTCAAGCCGGGCAATATATGTGGAAAGATAGTCGCCGGGCGGCAACTGAATGACGATGAAGGTCACCACAGAAACCATCCACAGCAAAAAAATCATGTAGATAAAGCGTTGAAATACGTAACTTTTCATAAAGCGGACACCCAAGAAAACACGACGAAAGTTTAACAGCGGCGCTGAAAATTGTCAACAATGTACACTTGACAATCCTGTGCGAATTGAATAGTTTCAGTTGCAGTCCGGGACCGTCGCGTTGATGTTTTATTCGCGCGTGGACCGTTCCCTGCGCTCAGGAAATATACATGCGAAGACGATGACGACAAGCATTCGCTCTCTTGATACACACCACTACAACTTGCCCTTGACCCATCCCATGACGGACGCGTCTCATGGGGTGATGACCCACTTTGAGGTTGTTTTGGTGAGGTTGGCGACCGAATCCGGGCTGGAAGGCTGTGGATACACCTATACCATCGGCGTTGGCGGCGCGGCGATTCGCGCCCTGATCGAACGCGACCTGAAGCCAATACTTTTGGGCAAGGACGCGGACCGGATCGAGCAGCTTTGGGACTCGATGTGGCGACATACGCACTATGTTGGCCGGGGCGGGTTGGTCTCCTTCGCTATGGCGGCGGTGGATATCGCGCTTTGGGACCTCAAGGGCAAAAAGGAAAAGGCGCCGCTTTGGAAACTGTTGGGCGGCCATTCCGGCCAAGCCCGCGCCTATGCCGGCGGGATTGACTTGCAATTGGGACCTGAGGAACTGGTAGAACAGACGCGCTGCAATATCAACAAGGGCTTTCAAGCGATCAAGATTAAGGTGGGACGCGACAAGCTATCCCAAGACCTTGAGCGGGTCCGCGCTGTGCGCGACTTCATTGGTCCCGACATGCCCTTGATGGTCGACGCCAACATGCGCTGGACGGCCGAAACGGCAATCAAGGCTGCCCGCAAATTCCGCGACTACGATGTCTTTTGGTTGGAAGAACCGACGATTCCCGACGACTACAAAGGCATGGCGCGAATAGCCAGAGACGGGGGTTTGCCAGTCGCAGCGGGCGAAAACTTGCATACTGTCTATGAGTTTCGGCATACTATTGAGGAAGGCAAGATCGCCTTCCCAGAGCCGGATGTCTCGAATATCGGCGGCATCACCAACTGGATGCGCGTAGCGAAGTTTGCCTACGCGCACAACTTGGGGGTAACATCGCACGGCGTTCACGAGATCCACCTGCATTTGCTGGCGGCGATCCCAAACGCTTCGTATTTGGAGGTGCATAGCTTCGGCTTGGAACGCTTTATGGAAAATCCGCCCGAGTTAAATGAGGGCGTCATGCGGGCGTCGAATAGTCCCGGGCATGGGGTGTCATTTGATCAAGAGGCGCTGCGTCAGTTTGAAGTGACATGATAGAATCACGATCGATGGTCCTAGGAGAAACGTGATTGAATTGTCAACAATGGACAATATACAATAGACGGTTAATCTATTCGGGCGAGTTGTCCGAATTATGTCGGTAAACGTGAGATGCCAGGAGGTGAAGGGCGAGCAGAATGTCTCCAGCGGTTATCGCATTTGACAGTCCAATTCTTGAAAGGACAAGTTCCATGAAACGATTCACTTTTATTCTAGTATTGATCACAAGCATGTTGCTGATAGCGACAGGCGCGCTGGCTCAGGACATGGCCGAGCGGGTCTATCCCTTCCAATATGCCGATCTCGACGCCTATACAGCCGCTACCGGCAGCAGCATTGACAGCTATGGCGAAGCGCCGATGCTGGCGGAGCGCGTGGCGGCCGGCGAATTGCCGCCGGTTGAAGAGCGGCTGCCTGCGCAGCCCTTGGTGGTGCAACCCCTGGAGACCGTCGGCCAGTATGGCGGTGAACTGGCGGGACCCTCGACCAATCCCACCTGCTGTGGTTGGGACGCGCTGGAGATGCGCTTGCAGAAGCTGCTCACCATCGATACCGACTTGACCTCTATCATCCCCAACATCGCGCAATCAATGGAGATTTCGGATGATCAGACCACATTCACCATCCACCTGCGCGAAGGGCATAAGTGGTCCGATGGCGAGCCTTTCACCAGCGAAGACTTCCGCTTCTATTTTGAAGATGTTCTCGGCAATACCGATTTGACGCCTTCGCCCGGCGGTCCCTGGGCTGTGAGCGGCGAATTGCCGCAATTCGAGGTGATAGACGAAACGACGGTGCGCTACACTTATGCCGAAGCGCGGCCAACCCTGGCTATCGCTTTGGGAAGCGAGGTCGGCAATCGCGGCTTCCGCCCAGCCCATTACTTCAAGCAATTCCATAGCGACTATAATGCCGATGCGGACGCGCTGGCGGACGAAATGGGTTTCGACGACTGGGTACAGATGTTCAACGCCAAGGGCAACCCCTACACCTTCACCTGGAATCTCGGTTCAGAGACGGATCCCTACGCGCCAACCTTGAACACCTTCGTATTCGCCGGTGAAGATTCCTTCGGCAACAAGATCTACGAACGCAACGCTTACTTCTTCAAGGTAGACGTTGAAGGCAATCAACTGCCGTATACGGATAGCTTGCGGCGCATCCTGGTCGAGGATCTGCAAGTGCAAGATCTGAAAGCAATTGCGGGCGAATACAGCCATTATGGTTGGGGTACGCTTTTGAGCTTCCCGACCTATCGAGAGAACGAAGAAGCCGGCAACTACCGCACCGCCCTGGCCGAATACAGCCGCGGCAACGAGTATTCGATCATGTTCAACTTCACCACCGAAAACCTGCCGCTGCGCGAGATCTTCTGGGACAAGCGCTTCCGCCAGGCGATGTCGGTGGCGATCAATCGCGATGAGATCAATGAACTGGTCTATTTTGGGCTGGCCAACGCGTCTCAGAACTCGCCCGTGCCCTCGTCGCTGTTCTTTGAGGATTGGATGCCCACGCATTACGCCCAATACGACCCGGATCTGGCCAACCAGCTCCTAGATGAGATGGGGCTTGACCAGCGCGATGCCGACGGTTTCCGCTTGCGCCCGGATGGCGAAACGCTCTTCATTAACTTCCAGGTTTCGGTGCCGGAAGATTCCTGGCGCCAAATCGGAGAACTGATAACTTCCTACTGGAACGCGGTCGGGGTCAAGACCAACTACAAGTTGATCGAGATCGGATTGTATCGCGAACTCCGAAATGGCAACCAGGTCGATATGGCTGCCTGGGGGACCGATATGCTAGACATCGGTGAAGTAGCGAACGGTCTGGCGAATATGCGTCCGCATTGGGGCGCCCGCGCTTCCGGTCATCTCTGGCGTCAATGGCTGCAATCCGACGGCGAAGAAGGCGAAGAGCCGCCGCAAGAGATCAAAGATCTTTGGGCGGCAGGCGAGGCTTTCCTCGAAGCGCGATATGGATCCGATGAATGGCTGGAGCGGGGCAAGGAATTCTACCGTTTGTCCATGGACGGGCTGTATCAGATCGGCACGATTCAACGTCCGCCGCAACCCTTGCTCTTCAAGCAGGATCTGAAGAACACACCGCCGAACGACACCACCGGCCAATGGAGTTGGACCTATCGTCAATGGGTCTTGTTCCTGCCGGAGCAGTGGTATTTTGAGGGCGGCATGTAAAGCGTCCAATATGTGACACAGCAAAGGGATTGGCGTATAATGTCAATCCCTTTTAGTTTCCGGATGAAAGGAAAAACGATATGAAACTGGCAAAACTATTGCTTATAGCGCTCCTTATACTGGCGGTTGGCGGCTTGACTTTCGGGCAAACTATCAGCGAAAAGACCTACCCCCAGCAATATGGATCGCCCAGCGATTACGAGAGCGCAACCGGCAACATGGTCGGCTCCTACGGCGAGTCGCCGCTTTTGGCCGACCGCGTGGCGGCCGGGGAGTTGCCCCCGGTGGAAGAACGCTTGCCCGATGAGCCGGTCGTTGTCGAGCCGCTCGATGCCATCGGCGTCTATGGCGGCGAACTGGCGGGTCCTGCGACCAGCCCGACCTGCTGTGGCTGGGACGTCTCGGAAATGGTGATGCAGAAACTCTTCACCATCGACACCGATTTGCAGTCGATCATCCCCAATATTGCGGGAGGATACGAGGTCTCTGAGGACTTGACACAGTTGACCGTTTTCCTGCGCGAAGGGCACAAGTGGTCGGATGGCCATCCCTTCACATCGGAAGACTTCCGCTTCTGGTTTGAAGACATTCTTTGGGACCAAGACGTAACCGGCGGCATTCCCGGCGAATGGCGCCCGGGCGGCGAAAAACCCACACTGGAGGTCGTTGACGAAACCACGGTGCGTTACACCTTTGCCATTCCACATCCTTCAATGATTGTGCGCATGGCCAGCAATCCACGTCATCGCGGTTTCCGCGCCGCGCATTACTTCAAGCAGTTCCACATCAAATACAATCCCGATGCGGACAAGCTTGCCGCGGACGAAGGCTTTGATGGCTGGTCGCAGATGTTAAACGCGCGCTTGCGGCCAAATACCAATACCGGCACGACCGCAACCGATACCGTAGTCGGCATACCAACCCTGAACACGTTTATGTACGTCGGGGAAGACTCCTTCGGCAACAAGAACTTCGAGCGCAATCCCTACTTCTTCAAAGTGGATATCGCCGGAAATCAGTTGCCCTACACCGATGGGCTGCGCCGCGTCCTGGTGGAAGACCTTCAGGTGCAGGACCTGCGCGCCATCGCCGGCGAATACAGCCACTTCGGCTGGGGAAAATTGCTCAGCGTCCCCACCTACCGCGAAAATGAAGACGCTGGCAACTATCGCGTCGCCTTGGTCACATACAACCGCGGCAACGAATACAGCATGATGTTCAATCTGACGCATCCCGATCCCGTCATGCGCGAGATCTTCAACGACGCGCGCTTCCGCCAGGCGATGTCGGTGGCCATCGACCGTAACGAGATCAACGAATTGATCTACTTCGGCTTGGCCACGCCATCACAATCGGCGCCGACGCCGGATTCCAACTTTTACGAGCCCTGGATGACCGATCACTTCGCCGAATACGATCCAGATCGCGCCAATGAACTGCTTGATGAAATCGGCCTGGATCAACGCGATGGCGATGGTTTCCGTTTGCGTCCCGATGGCGATACCTTGTTCATCAACATGCAGGTAGCTGTTCCGGAAGAGGCCTGGGGCAAGATCGCCGAATTGGTCGTCTCCTATTGGAACGCGGTTGGCGTTAAGTCCCAGTTGAAATTGATTGAACGCGGCTTGTATACCGAATTGCGCGGCACGGGCGGGCACGACATCGCCGGTTGGGGTTTGGATATCGTCGATATCGGCGAGTTCTCCGGCGCGATTGCCAATATCCGTCCCAATTGGGGGGCGCGCGCCGGCTCGAAGGAGTGGTTCGACTGGCTGAATAGCGGCGGGGAACGAGGGACCGAACCGCCTGAGGACATCAAAGAGCTCTGGGAACTCAGCCAGCTTTGGTTGC
Organism: Anaerolineae bacterium; assembly: GCA_034420635.1. Lineage (GTDB taxonomy): Bacteria > Chloroflexota > Anaerolineae > Aggregatilineales > Phototrophicaceae > UBA6055. The sequence goes on from DAOULD010000003.1 coordinate 97,743, forward strand.
AACAGCCATATGGCTCGGATTCCTATCTGGAGATCGGCAAGCAATTCCACGACATGACCTTCCGCGGTCTGTATCAGATCGGCACGGTTCAGCGTCCTCCGCAGCCCTTGCTCTTTAAGAAGACGCTCAAGAACACGCCGCCGAACGATACTGAGGGGCTTTGGAGCTTCAGCTACCGCCAATGGGTCATGTTCATGCCCGAACAGTGGTACTACGAAGACGGCAGCTAGCGCTTCGCAGAAAAGAGCGCGATACGTATGTGGCATGGCGAAATCGTCATGCCACATTTTCTATCGTTGGAGACAATGACAATGGCAAAAAGCGCGGCGATGAAACGCTATGCTCAACCGGACAAACACAATCCCTGGTTCACAAAATTCCGCTACCAGTTGGCGCCCGGCTTGGGATACGAAAAGGGCATCGTCCGCCGCGACCCCAGTTGCATTATCCAAGTCGGGGACCTGTACTACGTTTGGTACACGCGGGCCGCGCACCCTTGCGTGCCGGTCGGTCACGAACGAGCGACGGACAGCTTGCCCGCCATGCCCTGGGATCTATGCGATGTTTGGTACGCGACTTCCGCCGACGGTTATACCTGGATAGAGCAAGGACCGGCCGTCGAACGGGGACCCGCCGGCAGTTACGACGAGCGCAGCGTATTCACGCCCGATGCCCTGGCTCATGACGGCCGTTATTACTTGGTCTATCAGGTTACACGCTCGCCCAGCTTTCGCTGCACGCCGGAATCGATCGCCATCGCCTGGGCGGATCATCCGGCGGGACCCTGGACCAAGAGCCCGGCGCCCGTCGTCGAGCCCGATCCCTCGGGCGAAGTTGACATACGCGCCTATCCGGAACAAGCGACGGTCAAAGGAACTTTCGACAGTTTGCGCGTTCATGATCCGGCCTTGCTTTTCCGCGAGAATCAGTTCTGGCTATACTTCAAAGGCGAGGGAATCGGCCACAGCAATATGGAATCCAAATGGGGGGTCGCTATCGCCGATCATCCCTTGGGACCCTACGCCAAGTCGCCCTTAAACCCAATTACCAACAGCGGTCACGAAGTCATGGTCTGGAATTACGAGGGCGGCGTTGGCGCCCTGATTACCCGCTGCGGACCCGAGAAAAATTCGATTCAATTTGCCTCGGACGGCATCAACTTTGAGGTCAAATCGACAATCATCGAGCCGCCGCAAGCCGCGGGCGCCTTGCGTGTCAATGCGGCCGAAAACCAGCAGCCGCTATCCGGATTGACCTGGGGCTTGAGCCACGTCACCACCTATAGCGCGCACGCGACCTGGCAAGCGCGCGATCCCCTGGGTTTGAATGATATTGACGAGCCCTGGGATTTCATCGTCCGTTGGCAGCGCGACGATCAGCCGCGAGGCTTTGTCTAGTCTTCCTCCGACATTGGAGCGGGTCGATGCCCGATAGACCAAACGTCATTTTCGTCATCACCGATGATCAAGGTTACGGCGATATCGCTTGCCATGGCAATCCGATTCTACGGACGCCCAATCTGGACCAAATGGCTCGCGAAAGCGTTCAGTTGGATGATCATCATCATGATCCGCTTTGTTCCCCGTCCCGCGCGGCGCTTTTGACCGGTCAATACGCTTCGCGAAACGGCGTCTGGCACGTGATTCACGGGCGTCATCTCCTTGATCCCAGAGCAATGACAATGGCGGATATCTTTTCCGCGAACGGCTATCGGACCGGCATGTTCGGCAAATGGCACCTGGGTGACAATTATCCTTTTGCGCCGCAATTTCGAGGTTTTGACCAAGTCCTTTGCCATCGCGGCGGGGGCTTGGGAGAGCTGCCTGATTATTGGGGCAACAATTATATAGATGACTGTTATTTTCGAAATGGCGAGCCCGTCCGTTATCAAGGCTATTGCAGCGACGTCTTTTTCGAGGAAGCGCTTCGATTCATAGAAGCCGACCCAGGCTTGCCCTTTTTGGTCTATCTGGCTACGAATGCCATGCACGCGCCGCATATCGTTCCCGAACAATACGCGGCGCCCTACAGAAAACTAGCGATCCCCGCAGACCGCGCCAACTTCTATGGCATGATCGCCAACTTTGACGAAAACATGGGCAGATTGTTCCAAGGACTGCGGGAGCTCCAGCTCGATGAGAACACGATTGTGATCTTCACTGCCGACCACGGTACGGCGGCCGGTTTCGATCCCGCAACTGGAGAAGGCTACAACGCGGGCATGCGCGGCAAGAAAGGCTCCATGTACGATGGCGGTCACCGCGTCAATTGTTTTATCCGCTGGAAGGGTGAACTTCCCGAAGGAAGTCTGGTCAATTCGCTGACAGCGCATGTCGACATGCTGCCGACCTTGATAGAGCTTTGCCAACTGGAATTGACGGGGGAAGTTGACTTCGACGGCGTGAGTCTGGCCTCAGAAATGCGCCGCGAATCGGATCGCTTGGCCGGGCGAACCCTGTTCATTCATTTGCAGCCCGACCAGCCGGAAAAATGGCGGGACTGCGTCGTAATGCGCGACGCTTGGCGATTGATTAACGGGAGGGCGTTGTATGACGTCGACAGCGACAGGGTACAGCAGCGCAATGTTTCATCTGAGCATCCACATGTCGTTGAGGAATTGCGCGGCGAATACGAGACCTGGTGGGACAGCCTTCGAAAGCCTTTTTCAGAATATATCCATATTCCGATTGGCGCTGCTCGCGAGAATCCCGTTCTCTTGTCAGCGCGCGATTGGCATCCAACCGCGGGCAGGGTGCCTTGGCGTCAAGATTGGATCGCTGACCCCGCGTACGATGCCAACGGCTTCTGGATGATAGACGTCCGGGAAGCCGGTCAATACGAGGTTGAACTGCGCGCTTACCCGCGCGAAGCGGATCTTCCAGCGGGCGCCACGAGCGCTCGCCTTCGGATCGACGGCGTGGAATATGCCAGCGTAAGCCAAGAAAACGCGACAAGCGTGAAATTCCTTGTGGAATTGGAGGCCGGGAAGACCAGGCTGCAAACTTGGCTGAGCAATCCGTTGCGGCGACGCCTGCGAGGCGCCTATTATGTCTACATAAGTCGTTTGACAGACAAGACGGGAGTAAGGCTATGACGCTTAAGAGATCCGATGTGCTGATCACGCGACCTTGCAGCATGGACGTATACCGACGATATCGCGCGACCGGGCTGGGCTGGGGCTTCTTGCCCGAACCCGATCGACGTGGCTTGCCGCCGGACGAAGAGATGATGCGCGATGTCGATGAGGCGCATCGTTGCGGCGTCAAATTCCAGGGCCGCGTGGAACTGGACGCGGACTGGATGGGCATGATTGATTTTGATTCCAATTTTATGGAATCGACCGTGCGCGATTTGAATGATCGGCCGGCGATCACCTGGTGGGAGCACACTTATAAGGGACACCCCTCGTACCACTATTGCACAAACGCGCCCGGTTACCGGCATTATCTGATGTATCAACTGCGGCGGGTCATGCAAGCCGGGGCGGACTGGCTGATGATTGACTCCGCCATCCCTACCATCGGCGCCTTGAACGCCCGATATGGCGGCTGCTTCTGCCGGCACTGTATGGCTGGTTTCCGCGATTACCTGTGCGCTAACTTGCGTGAAGAGGAGATCATATCGGAGGGCATCGACGATCTCGAGACCTTCGACTATGGGGACTACTTGCGGGAACGCGGCATCACGGACGAAATGTATCGGGCGCGAATCCTGGCGTTCCCGCCCGTCATTCCGCTGGCACAAGAATACTTCGATTTCCAGTGGGAAGAGATAAACGGGCTCTTTCGCGAATTCAAGCGCTATGCGGGGGAGTTTGGCGACAATGCGCCCATGAGTTCGAATTCGCCCTATTATTGGGCGGAGTTCATGTATGCCGTCGACGCGCATGACTTCTACACCAATGAAATGGAGTACCAAGCGCCCGAGATCGAGATCTTGCCGACGGAGCCAATCTATACTTTCAAGCTCGCCGACGCTCTCAAGCGCATTGTCGCTATCACAGGCGTTCCACGCGCCTTTGAACCTTACAGGATTAATGATCGTCCCGGCCATATTCGACTGTGGATCGCGCAAGCTTACGCGCATGGACATGTCTTCATGGCGCCGGAGAAAATGTGGACGCTGCGCTTTCGGGGCCAACCGGATCGCTGGTATCACAGCAAGCCGGGCGACTATGAAGAGCTCTATCATTTCGTCCGCGACTATCCGGCGCTATTTGACGACTATGAATCAACCGCTTCAGTCGCGCTGGTTTTCAGCAACAAGGCTGTGCGGCAATTCCTGGGCGATCAACTCAGCAGCGGCCACCTGGGCGGTCAAAACCGCAGCGCGCCAAAAACGGATCTTGCCAAAGCCTGTATCGCGCTCAGCCAGGCCAACCTCCCATATCGTATCATTGTGGCGGGTGATGAATGGATCAAAGACGATTTGCTGGAAGCGGATTTGTCATCTTATCGCGCGGTTGTCTGTTTTGAACCGTCACATTTGAGCGCCGAGCAGGAAGCCAAGCTGCAAAGCGCGCGCGATCGTCTGGTGACCTGGAGCGGCGCGGCGGACTTGTTGGCGAAGGTGGGGCGCGATGTGGCCGTCGGCGGCGCGGAAAACATCAGCGTCTTGCCCAGGCATCAGCCGGACGCGCAAAACGCGCCCCTGATCGTACATCTGCTCAACAGCAATTATGACCCCGACGGCGACCGCTTCGAGACCGTTCGCGATCTTAGACTGTCTATCGCGCGGTCGATGCTCAAACGGTCATTTTCAAGCGCCGCCCTTTATGCGCCGGGACGGGCGCCTGTCGTTGTTGACTGCCAAGGTACAGATGAGGAGACCTCAATAATTGTTCCCGAATTGGGTATGTGGAGCATCCTCAAACTGGAATAGGGATCAGCCGCGCGGCGGCGGCGAGAAGGACTCAGGAATGTTGCGCTTACAGGGAATAACGATCCCGCAACTGCATGACAGAAGTAGAACCAAGTAAGTGATGAGAAAAAATGCCACACTTCACCCCATCTACATCCAAGGTCAAAATCTGTACGAGTCAGCCGGTGGCTGACCTATTGCTATCGTTCCGCTTATGTTTATTTTGAGGGCGAGCCGCCGGCTCGCCCGTACAGGCTCCTTATTTTTTGCATTACTTACTTGGAATCACTGAGGCCTTTGTCAAACTAGATCTGCAGCTTGCTTCCCCAGTCTTCCCGCTCTTGGCGCAATTTCAGGAGCAGTTGTTCGCGAGCGAATTCGTCTTCAAAAAAAGTGCAATTCTCGAAAAAGTCGATGAGTTCATCAAGCCGCGCCATGACGCCGCTCTTGCCGACGGGACGAATTGATCGCGCCCTCAGCCAGCCCCCCGGCGCGGTCATGATCCATTCCGGCGGCGGGCGATGGTGTTCGAGGATAAACTCGCTGGCTTTGAAGTAGCTGGTGATGGCTTTATGCGAAGCCCGATCTGTGGACCGGACAATCACAAACGCGACCAGGGCAGCGCCCCCCAGCGAAGCAACGACGAAGAAAAGCAGGAAGTCCATTGGAACCGCTACTCCACACCGCGCAAATCCAGCTCGTCGGCAAAATGGCAGGCGGCGAAATGATCCCGCCCAACCTCTGTCCAAGCCGGTTCTTGTTCTCTGCAAATGTCTTGCGCGTAACGGCAGCGAGGATGGAAATAACAGCCGGAGGGCGGATCAGCCGGGTTCGCCACTTCGCCGGGGAGAATTATACGATCCATCTTGATCTCGGGATCGGTTGTCGGCACGGCTGATAACAAGGCTTCCGTATAGGGATGCTTGGGATCTGCAAATAGCGCCTCGGTATCGGCCATTTCTACCAGTTGTCCCACATACATAACCCCGACGCGGTCGGAAATATGCTCGACCACGGAAAGATCGTGCGCGATGAACAGATAGGTCAGGTCGAATTCTTCTTGCAGATCCTCGAGCAAGTTCAGGATTTGCGCCTGAATCGAGACGTCAAGCGCGGAGACCGCTTCGTCACAGACAATCAGCCGCGGGCTCGGCGCGAGCGAACGGGCGATCCCGATGCGTTGGCGCTGCCCGCCCGAAAAGGCGTGTGGGTAGCGGTTAAGATGGCGGATATCCAAGCCGACTCGGTCCATTAGCTCGCGCACGCGGTCTTGGATCTGGCGCTTGTCCGTCAGCAGCTTGTTGTTGCGGATTGGCTCGGCAATGATGTCCAATACGGTCATGCGGGGATCCAGCGAGGAGTAGGGGTCTTGAAAGATCATGTGAAAATGCTTGCGGACCTCGCGCAGTTCCTTCTTCTCCATGCTGGCGATATCAACTTCTTCCCCATCGGGAAGGCGGAAGATGATCTGGCCTTCGGTGGGATTTATCGCGCGGACGATGCAACGCCCGAGTGTCGTCTTGCCGCTGCCGGATTCGCCGACAAGCCCGAATGTCTCGCCTTCGCGGATCTGAAAACTGACGCCGTCGACTGCCCTGACATGCCCTTGTACGGCGCGCAGGAATCCTTTTTCGATGGGAAAGTGCTTTTTCAGATCCCGAACTTCGAGCAGAACTTCATCGTTCCGCAGTTTTGCGGGTTCTTCCCTCGCCTCAAGCATAGACCGGCTCACTCTCTTCGTTGTGAAGGTAGCAGCGCACAAAATGTTGCTCGCCCATATCAACCAGGGCGGGTACAGCGGCGTCACAAGTACCGGCGATGAACTCGTCGCAGCGGGACGCGAATCCACACTCTGCCGGCGGATTCATGGGCACGGGCACGTTGCCGCGGATGGCATCGAGGCGGCCGCGCCCGCGGTTGCCCAGACGCGGTATCGACTTCAGCAGGCGCCGCGTGTAGGGGTGCAGGGGATTTTTGAACAACTCTATCGTCGACGCGCGCTCGACCACGCGCCCCAGGTACATCACGTTCACTTCGTCAGCGATTTCGGCGATCACGCCCAGGTCATGGGTGATATACATGATGGCCATGCCAAATTGTTCTTGAAGCTCCTTCATCAATTCCAGGATTTGAGCCTGAACCGTGACATCCAAGGCTGTAGTCGGCTCGTCGGCGATCAAGAGCGAAGGGCTGCAAGACAGCGCCATCGCGATCATCGCGCGTTGGCGCATGCCGCCCGACAATTGATGCGGGTATTCGTCAAATCGCTGGCCGGGGTTGGATATACCAACGCGGTTGATCATGTCCAGGGCGAGTTCTTTGGCTTCGCGCTTGTTTTTGGTGATGTGCAGCAGGATGGCCTCGATGATCTGTTTCCCGATCGTATGCACCGGGGACAAGCTGGTCATCGGTTCCTGAAAAACCATGGAGATCTCTTTGCCGCGTATGGCGCGTATCTCCCGGCTTCGCGGGTCTAGCTGAAGCAGATCCACGATTTCGCCGTCGCTCTGCCGCAGCAGGATTTCGCCGGATTCAACCGAGCCGGGGGGCGGCACGATCTGAAGGATGGACTGCGCGGTGACGCTCTTGCCGGAGCCCGATTCACCAATGATGCCGACAGTTTGATGAGCGGCAATATTGAAATCGACGCCGTCAACCGCTTTGAGCGTACCCTCTGGCAACTCAAAGTAGGTGCGCAGGTTCCGCACTTCCAGGGCGCTGTCGCTTGACTGCATCTCCACCGATGGTTTGCCTGTCCAGTTTGTCATATTGTAGACAATCAACAAATGATTGACAAGAAGCAGGGTAGGGCAGGCAGGGCAATCGCTTCAGATTACAAAACCGCGCGTAGCCCACAAGGATTTAACCGCCGAGGACACCAAGCTTTGAGCTCTTGCCTGCCAAAGAGGAGACGATGTAGGGGCGTTTGACGGTCAGTGTCGGCGGTCAGTGTCTACGCAACCTACGCGGCCCAGCGAGTCGTCCCTAACCGCTGTCAGGTATTTTCTGTTCTTTATTTCAACCAAAAAGGATACACTCCCGAATAAGAAACAGGCTCGACGGGCGAGCCTGCAAGTCATTTCCTAGGTGGGCGATATAAGACTCGAACTTATAACCTCCCGGGTGTAAACCGGACGCTCTAACCAATTGAGCTAATCGCCCCGACTTGACTGATTGTAGCCGCACAGAAGTAAATTCGTCAAGGTTGGTTTCGCTTGGTAGGGTATCCTTTTCGGTTGAAACAGAAAATAACAGCCCCTACAGTTTTCAACCACAAATGTATCTGTAGGGGCGGCTCGTGAGCCGCCCATGTGAAACAGCTTTTAATTTGCGGGCGTTTCAGCGGGTCGCGTAGGTCGCGTAGACACTGACCGTCAAACGCCCCTACAATGCTTTTGTCGGTGTACTGGTGGCAAAGGAAGGCAGAAATCGGTCTACGCGCTATGATCATTTTAATGCGATTGCTCCGCGCTCACATGCGCGGGGGCGTGACGCCCGTCTGGCCCTGATATTTGCCTTTTTTGTCGGCATAAGACTGCTCGCAGGCGTCATCCGCCTCGAAGAACAAGACTTGGGCGAGACCCTCGTTGGCGTAGACCTTGGCCGGCAGGGGGGTGGTATTGCTGATTTCCAGGGTGACGAAGCCTTCCCACTCCGGTTCAAAAGGCGTGACGTTGACGATCAAACCACAGCGGGCATAGGTGGATTTGCCCAGGCAGACGGTCAGGACATTGCGCGGGATGCGGAAGTATTCGACGGAACGCGACAAGACGAAGGAATTGGGCGGGATGACGCAAACATCGCCGCGGAAGTCCACAAAAGAAGCGTCGTCGAAATGTTTGGGATCGACAATAGCCGAACGCACATTGGTAAATATTTTGAACTCGTCCGAGACCCGCAGGTCGTAACCGTAGGAAGAAACGCCATAGCTGATGGCGCCTTCGCGAACTTGCTGGTCGACGAAGGGTTCGATCATGCGATGATCGCGGGCCATTTTCTTGATCCAGTGGTCCGGTTTGAGTCCCATATCGTTTGTCCCTTTGCCGCGGATTACATACGTTCTGGCGCGGACATGCCCATCAGACGCAGCAGGCGATAAAATACGACGCCCGCGGCGCGGTAAAAGCGCAAGCGAGCCTTGGCGACGTCGCCTGGCACCTCGCTGTGCAAAACGCGCACCCGGTCATAGATCGGATGGAAGACAGCGGCGAGCTCGCCCGCGAAAAAGGCGATCTTGTGCGGCTCATAATTCGTCACCGCTTGTTCAATCACATTGCCGAGCTCCAGCGCCTTGCGAATGAACTTGAGTTCGTCTTCTCCCAACAAGGTCAAGTCCGCGCCGTCATCGTTGAATCCGCGTTCTTTCGCTTCCCGGAAGATGCCAGCACAGCGGACGTAGGCGTTCTGAATGTAGTATACCGGGTTCTCGTTGGACTGCTTCACGACCCGGTCGACATCGAAATCCAGTTGCGAATTGGGGCAGCGCGCCAGCATGTGGTAACGCACGGCATCGGCGCTTGTCATCTCCACCAAGTCATCAAGCGTATCGAAATCGCCGGCGCGTTTGGATTGCTTGACTGTCTCGTACTCGCCAAGTTGCTCGTTCCAGCGCACCGCGCGCACCATCTGAATGAATATGACGTGAATCGGGTCCGGGTCCATATTCAGCGCGCGGATACCATGTTTGACCACCTGAGCCTGGGAAAAATGATCGGTACCCAGCACGTTGACCGCAATGTCGAATCCGCGTTTCAGCTTGTCACAGTGATAGGCGATGTCCGGCAGCGTATATGTGGGCGCGCCATCGCTCTTGACCATGACACGGTCTTTTTCATCGCCAAACGCGCTACTGCGGAACCAGATGGCTGGCTGATAGCCCTTGGACGCGACATCGGCGATTTCTTCATCGTCGGCGCCTTCCCAATGCGTCGACTGGTAGATATGGCCGTTCTCGCGCATCTCTTCCAGCACAGCCCAGATCCGCTCGGATTCGAAGAGCGATGTCTCGTTGTAAAAGCGATCATGTTTGATGTCAATCGACGCCAAAGATCGATTGATCCACTGGAACATGCGCGCTTCGGCGATCTCCTTGAATTGTTCCCAGCCGGCCTCTTTGAGGGCATCGCCATGTTCTTCAGCTAGCTCGGCGGCGATTTCGACCAGGTATTCGCCCTGATAGTAGTCGGCCGGGAAGTCTATATCTTCGCCAAGCTGCTGCCGGTAACGCAGCATCA
>DAOULD010000004.1:0-19479 GCA_034420635.1 Anaerolineae bacterium
ACATCGCCCGTCCAGCCAGCCAGATGCGTCAGCAGATGCCAGACCGTGACGCGCGCCGACACATCCGGATCCCGCACGCGGAACTCTGGTAGATAGTCCTGTACCTCCGCGCGCAACTCCAGTTCGCCCCGCTCGACCAATCGCATCATCGCGGTGGCTGTGACCGTCTTCGTGATGGATCCGATCTGAAATAGCGTCTCATCCGTGACCGGCAAGGGATTCTCGACGCTCGTTACGCCGGCGCCGGCGGTGTAGCTTTGTCCAGAAACAGTTAGCCCAAAGGTGAGTCCCGGCACGCCCAATTCCTCGCGCCAAACCTCGACTTGCTCCCTGATCTTCTCAAATTGTCCTTGATGATCGCTCATGGCGCCTCGCTCCCTTTTGCATCGCAGAATCTCCAATTATACAGCGCTCAACACGCGGCGCGGGAAATCACAAGCGGGCTTCTGCTTGCGCAGCTTCCACTCGTCTTGGCTTGCGCGTGCTCCAACGGATGCTCAGCCCGTTCATCAATACGAAGAATGCCACCACCAACATGATATTGCGATAACCAACTGTCGCCTGTAAGAATCCGAAGCTGAGCGTGGAGCCAAACCAGCCCAGATTCCATAAGACCAAGCCCACGCTGCTCGCGATATTGTGAAAGTCTTCGTTCAAGGAATCCATCAGCAAGGGCTGGAATAGTGGCTGCATGGTGTTGCGGATGCCGATCGCCAAGACATAAAATATCACCGCCGCCAGCAAAGCCCCCGAGAAACTGAGCCCGACAAAGGCGATCGCGCTCGCGACCATCAAGGCGGACAGCGCCATCGCCCGGCCCATCCGCGCCTCCCAGAAGGGATTGAGCATAGGCATGATACCCATCACCAGCCAGCCCAGACCGATGATGCTGCCGACGGCGCCGTCGCTTATCCCGAAGACATCGCGAAAAAACAGATTGAAAAAAGGAAAGGTCAAGCCGCCGGAAATGCCAAAAACGAAGAGAGGAAAGGTCAGCCGCAGGATCGCCCGCCAGGGCACAGAGCGCAAAGCCAGTCTTTTCCTCGCCTCTGTCTCAACGCTTGACGCGGAATGACCGCGCAAGGCAAGCACTGGCAGAATACTAAACATTATTGCCAGCGCCGCAATGACGATGCCCCCTTGATATGCCAGCGGCATCTCCTCCGGGCGGAGGCCAGCGACGCCGTCAATTGCAGCCAGCTTGCTGACAAGAATCGGCAGAAAGCCCCCCAATGCGCTGCCGATTGACACCGCCAACATACTGACCAGGTTGTGGTAGGAAAACTGCGCGCTGTGCTCGCTGCGGTCGGTGAGCGTTACCATGAAAGGCGGCTTGACCACCTGATTCGCGCCAAAACAGGCGCCCCAGCAAAAGCGGCTTATCACCAGCAGGGGCAGCGCCTGTGTGAAGGCAGTGGCCGCGACGCTCAAGGCGAGGCCAAATGTGGAAAGCGCGATCAAGCGTCGATTGCCTACCCGGTTGGCGACCCAGCCAATCGGCAAGCCGATCATAAAGCCGCTCAAGCGCGGCAAGGACTGCAGCAAGCCGATTGTTTCCGGGTCGGTGCCGATACTCACCAGATAGAAATTCAAGAGAATATCGGCAATGCCCAACAAGCCCACGTGGAAAAATAAGCTGTGGCACAAAAACAGCAGCACCTGCCCGTTCAAACCGGGCAAACGCCCTATGCGCATAGTCGCGGTCAAAACCTTGTCCGCTTTCTCAACCTGAAAATCGTCCGGCAATACTGATTTTTCTAACACATGCCCGGCGCGGAATCCAGCCAGAGCCACCCCAAAGCCCAGATTCTTGACAGGCGATTTTCGCGGACATATAATCCTTTGACAATTGTCGACATTCTTGAATATTATACGGCTCGCGTGGCCGATTTCACAGTTCGCGGACAACAGATTAGCCCCATTTTGCAGGGGCTGCTGCTGTCTGCGTATCACATAAAGGAGAGTTCAGTTTGGCATCAAATACCAAGAGCGCAATCTTGGCGCGGCACCGGGCAAATGATGATTTGAACACCCCCCTCCTGCCGCAGGTAGCCCGGGGCAACAGTGACTTGGCGGCCGACGGCATGCGCGGTCCCCTCGACGAACGGATCATCGCCGCCGCCTCAGCCGCGCTGGAAAACGGGCAAACTCATTATGTCGACGTGCCGGGTATCGGACCCCTGCGCGATGCCATCGCCGACTATCTGAAGGGCGCCGCCGGGGCAAGTTATCGGCAGGGCAACATTGTCATCACAGCCGGCCTGCAAGAGTCGCGCTTTTTGAGCATACAGATGATCGGCGAACAATACGATAGCATCGCCCTGCCCGCTGTGATCCATCCCGGCGTTCGCAAGGCATTGGGCGTGCGCAGCCGGAATCCAAGGACGATTTCTGTGGACCCGGCCAAAGGCTATCTGCCGTCGATTGACGCTATCGCCCGGTCCGCATCCGAAGGATGCCGCCTCTTCTACCTCGAATCGCCTTCTCGTTTGAGCGGCGCCGCCTATGCCGCCGACGAAGTCGCCGCCATCAGTCAAATCATCGCTGACAAGGACGCCGCAGTGATCTGGGACCAGGGGCTGGCGCCCTGGGTCGAAGGCGCTTATGCCTCCCCCGCGGCGCTGGACAGCGACTGCGCGCGCGTGGCCACCATCGGCGAAGCCTATAGCGGCATGGGATTGGCAAGCTGGTTCGTTGGTTATATCGCCGCGCCGGAAGCCTGGGTTCCTTCCATGCAATCGCAAAAGCAGATCATGTCGATTTGCACCAGCACCGCGTCGCAATACGCCGCGCTGGAAGCGGGCCAACTCTACAATGAAGCGCGAGGAGGACAATTGTCCAGGCTTGCTCGATTGCGCGCCGATTTACTGGGCGCAGCCAGCGAAGCCGGTTTGACCGTCGTCGGAGGCGAAGCGGTCAACGTGATTGCTTTGCGACTGTCGGAAGATAATACGGACAAACTGCGCCGCGTCGGAATCGACTTCGCCGCCGGCAGTCTCTTCGGCGCGCCGGATGTGATCCGCCTCAATGTCAACCATTCAACCGCTGCCGCGCTGCGCGCGCTCAATTGATCAGAAACCGAGGAATCTACCAAGATGAGCAAGAAGAAAAAAGCCGGCACCAGTCTGCTCTATCAATTGATCGGCGAAGCGCGCGGCTATGATGATGTCATCATCATGGGACGCGGCGATCCTGATTTCGATACGCCGCCGCATATCGTCGCCGCCGCCAAGGAGGCCATGATCCATCGCCACGACGACTATAGTCCGCCGCAGGGACTGCTGCCATTGCGCCAAGCCATCGCCGAGCGCGTCAAGCGCGTCAACAATATCGATGTCGATCCCGAAAGCGAGGTCGTGGTCACCAACGGCGGGCAGGAAGCGCTTTTCCTGATGGTGCTGGCGGTCACTTCCCCGGGCGACGAAATGATCGTGCCCGAACCCAATTATAATACCTACGCCGATTCGCTGGCTTTCGCCGGCGGCGTCAAGGTCGAGGCGCAGACCTACGCCGAGACCGATTTCCGCGCCGATCCCCAAGATGTGCGGGAGGCTATCACGGAGAAAACGCGTTCGCTGCTGCTGGTTTCCCCCAACAATCCCGCCGCCAGCGTCATCGCTCCCGCCGATATGCGAGAGATGCTGGATATCGCGATTGAACATGACCTGATGATCCTGGCGGACGACATCTACGACCTCTTTGTTTATGACGATTTTCAACACGTCAGCCCAGCCTCCTTGCCCGGCGGCAAGGAGCGCACACTCACGCTTAACGCCTTGTCCAAATCCTATTCCATGACCGGCTGGCGCCTGGGCTGGATTGTCGGTCCAGCCGATTTGATGGCGCGCGTCAGCGAACTCAAGGCGGCCGTCAGCGGCGGCGCCTCGGTCATTTCTCAGTACGCCGGCATCGCCGCTTTGACCGGACCGCAGGACGCGGTCGAGATGATGGCGGAGGCTTATCGCAGGCGTCGGCGCATGGTCCTCGACGCGCTCGACGAGATGGGTATGAAATACGGCATGCCCCAGGGCGGCCAGTTCGTCTTCGCCGATATCGGCTTCACCGGCCTGGACAGCGCCGAAGTCGCGCAGCGAATGCTCACCGAACAGCACGTCTTGGCTTATCCGGGCTCGGCATTTTCCAAAGACCGCAAAGATTACCTGCGCATGACCTTCCTGCAACCGGAAGATCAATTGATGGAAGGGCTGGAGCGCATGAAAGTCGCCATGGACAACATCATGGCGGAAAAGCAGTGACAAGAGCATCGGCGCAATTCAATTCCGACTGACGAGTGGAATAAACAATGGACAAGCCACTGAGTGATAAAGTAGCGGTCGTCAGCGGCGCGAGCCACGGACTGGGACGTGCAACGGCGGAACATCTGGCGGCGTTGGGCGCGCGCGTCTGTCTGCTGGCACGGCGCATGGGACCCTTGCAAGAGGCGGCGGAAGCCATCAAAAGCGCCGGCGGCGCAGCCAGCGCCTTCCCTTGCGATGTCTCCGACCCGGCACAGGTTCAAGCCACGGCCGCCGCCATCCAAGGGGCTTTGGGACAAGCGCATATCCTGGTCAACAATGCCGGCATACCCGCGCCCCGCAGTTTCGCCGAAACCAATTTCAGCGATTGGGACGCGGTCATCGGCACCAACCTGTCCGGCGTCTTTTATCTGACGCGCGCGCTTTGGGAGGCGCTGATCGCCGCCGGTGGCGCCTACGTGATCACAATATCCGGCACGGCCGGTTTGCGCGGCGGCGGCAGCCCGGCTTATGGCGGCGCCAAGTTCGGTTTGACGGGATTGAACCACGCCATCGCGCAGGCTGGAAAAGACCATCAGATCCGCGCCACTATCCTTTACCCGGGTGGCATTGATACCGGCTGGCGCGGCGCGCCCATCGGCGTCAAGCCGCGCAGCGAAACCATGGATCCGGCCGTCATCGCCAAAATGATTGGGCACATGGTCACGTCGCCGCCCGAATTCGTTGTCAACGAAGCCGTGCTGAATCCTCTGGATCAACCCTACATGTAAGGTCGCGTTCATGGCTTACGAAGTTCAAGACGCATCGCTCGTCAACCACTACTCGCTTTCGACGCTGAAGGACTTCGCATTTCGCTTCATGCGGGCGCTTGGCGCGACGGCTGAAGAAGCCGAAGTCATCAGCGACGGTCTGATGACGGCGTCACAATGGTGGCACCCGGGCCAAGGCCAGGGGCTGGAGAAACTCTTTCGCTATCATCGACGGGTCAACAACGGCGGCATCCAACCGGACGCGCCCATGCGCTGGCTGCGAGACGCGCCGGCTTTCGCTCTGCTTGACGCGGCCAAGGGATTCGGCTACGTCGCCGCGGACCGCGCCATGAGGCGCGCGGTCGAAAAAGCCAAATCGGCCGGCATCGCCATGGTCGGCGTACAACACAGCAATCACTTCGGCATCGCCGGCTATCACGCGCTGACCGCCGCCAAAGCCGGCTTGATCGGCTGGTCCTTCACCAACGCCAAGGCGGAAATGGCGCCCTGGGGCTCAGCGAAAGCCGTGCTGGGCACCAATCCCTGGGGCATCGCCATCCCCCGCGGCGGCGACCAAGCCATCGTGCTGGACATGGCTTTGACCATGTCCGGCAAAGGCATGATGCGCTGGTACGAACAGGAAGGACGCCCGATGCCCGACAATTGGGCGCTGACGCCCGATGGCCGAGTTACTACCGATCCCTCCGCCGCCAGGGACGGACCCATGCTGCCCATCGGCGAGTACAAGGGTTACGGCTTGAGCCTGGTCACCGATGTGTTGGCTGGCGTCATGACCGGCGCGCTCTTCGGCTTGAATGTCTTCCAGGACGACCGCAATTTCGATGTCGGACATATGATGATCGCCATTGATCCGGCGGCGCTGATGAGCCGCGAGAATTATGAGGCGCGTTTGGCGCAACTGGTGGCCCAAGTCAAAAGCGCCCCGGCAATTGATGAAAGCCGGCCCGTCCTGCTGCCGGGCGAGGTCGAGTTCCGGCGCATGAGCGAGCGGCAAAAGAAGGGCATCCCGGTCTCGCGCGAGACGGTCGACGGTCTGAGGGATCTGGCAGCCGATCTCGGCCTGGCATTCACCTTGTAAAGGTCCAGCCGTCAACAAGATAACGAACCTGATCGCTTGATTCAAGATAATTTGAGGACAAACTTTATGGACAATAGCTCGCAAATTGACGTGGCGCGCAGGCGCGGCCTCATCCCTGAAGACCTGATGAAGTTCCGCTGGTTGGCTGAACTGGCGCTCTCGCCCTCCGGCCTGCAGATCGCCTACACGATTCGCCGCCCTGATGCCGCATCCAACGGCTATATTTCTCATCTTTACGTGCACGACCTGGAGACGGATTCGGCGGCGCGCCTGACGGACGGCGACTGCCAGGTCTCCTCAATCGCCTGGAGCCGCGATAGCAGCCGCATCGCTTACAGCTACAGCGATAGCGAAGGTTCTTCCGTACGCGTGATCAACGTGCAGGATGACTTCGAAGATATCTACCCGACTGACGGCGCCCCCATGACGGGCCTCGATTGGTCCGCCGATGGGAGCAAGCTGGTCGGTGCACGCTGGACGCCCATGCGCAGCGCCGATGATCGCGGACCCGTCGCAGGCATACCCAAGCCGACCATCAAAGTCGTGCGCCGCTTGCGCTACAAGCAGGACGGCGTCGGCTGGGTGCATGATCGATTTCTGCAGATCTGGGTGCTGGAACTGGAAACCGGCGACCTGGTTCAAGTTACCCACAGCGAGTGCGATTATTCCTCGCCCAGTTGGAGCAACCGCGGCGACCGGCTCGCTTTTGTCGGCATGGCGCGCGAGCAGAATGCGCCGCTCGGATACGGGCAGATCCTCATCTGCGACTATCCCGAAAGCGAACCGCGCTTGCTGCTGCCGCAATGGCAAGGCACCGCTTTCAGCCCGGTCTGGGGCGACAACGATCGTCATATCGCATTCGCCGGGCACAACCTGCCGCCGCCGGTCAATCGGCGCAACTTCTGGCAGCCGCACCTGGCCGATGTCGCCGCCGGAACCGCGATCAAATTGGGCGTCGATATCGACGAGGAAGTCGGCAATTACGGCGTTTCCGATCAGCGCAAGGGTTTGACCAACGTGACCATGAAGTGGGCTGTCGGCGACGAATGGATCTACTTCCTGATGACCGAACAAGGCGCCAGTAATCTCTATCGCATCAACACCGCCGGCGCATACGAGAAACTGGTCGGCGGCGACAGCACCACCTTCGATTACAGCCCGGCCAAAGGCGGCATGGCGGCTTATGGGCAAGCCGATCCTTCCAACCCGGGCGAGCTGTATATTTGGCAAAATGGCGGATCGCGGGTCTTGACCAATCTTAATCCCTGGCTGCGCGATCACGAACTGGCGAGGCCCGAAAGCTATTGGTACGACGGCGTCGACGGCGCCAAGGTGCACGCCTGGTCCATCAAACCGCTCAACTTTGAGGAGGGCAAAAAATATCCGCTCGTCCTCTATGTACATTGCTCGATGTTCTCCTGGGATTTCAATCACGAGTTCCAGATCTATGCCAACGCCGGCTATGCCGTGGCTTATTTCAACCAGCGCGGCACCACCGCCGGCTACGGGCAAGCCTGGACCAAAGCCAGCGAAGGCGATCAAGGCGGCAAAGACTACGAGGAGATCATGCTGGGCGTCGATGAACTGGTCGCGCGTCCTTACATAGACGGCGATCGTATGGGCATCACCGGCGGCAGTTGCGGCGGCTTCATGACCAACTGGGTCGTGGGCCATACCGACCGCTTTGCCGTGGCCGTCACACAGCGTTCGATCGTCAACCAGATCAGTTTCTTCGGCACCTCGGATATCGGTCCCGAATGCACCGGCGGCGAGACGCGCACCGATCCCTGGCGCGATTTGCAGAGCAGTTGGGCGCAATCGCCCGTCGCCTATATCGACCAGGTCAATACGCCACTGCTCATCATCCATAGCGACCAGGATCATCGCTGCGCGCTAGAACAAGCCGAGCAGATGTTCGCCGCCCTGCGTTGGCGCGGCAAACCGGTCGAGTTGGTCATTTTCGAAGGCGAAAATCACGACTTGTCCCGCGGCGGACGCCCGGGCAATCGCATCGAACGGCAGCATCGCATCCTGGGCTGGTTCAAGAAATATCTGGGAACACATCCCGTCAAAACATGAGCAATGTAGGGGCGACGAGATGAGTCGCCCGCAAAATATCTGAACAATGCAGGGGCGACCTATCAGACGCTGTTGACAACTGCGCTTCCGATCAAGCCTTGCCCCTATCACATACAAACGAAAGGCTATAATGGTTCAAAGCGGCACTCTAAGCTCCCCCTCCCTGATGCTTCGGGGAGGGGGTCGGGGGGTGGGGTAGAATTTCAACAGCGACATATCAAGTCGCCCGCGAATACAAAACGAATCTGTAGGGGCGATCCTTGGATCGCCCGCAAACAAAGGAGAAACTACATGTTAAAAGTAGGCAATCTAAGCGCCAATGCCGGGGAGAAAACCTTCGGCTATCTGGAGACGGCGGCATCACGCTCCGGCATCCGGCTTGATATCCCCGTGCACTTGATCGCCGGAGCCGAGCCGGGACCCACGCTGATGCTGCAAGGCGCGATCCACGGCGCCGAAATCATCGGTTCCATCGCCATTCTCGATTTCATCGCCAAAGCCGATCCCGCAGCCATCCGCGGCAATGTCATCGCCGTGCCGGTGGTGAATCGCGCCGGCTTTGAACTTGGCACCCGCGGCTCTAACGTCGACGACAAGGACATCAGCCGCCTCTTCCCCGGCAATAAGGACGGCAGCGTCTCCGACCAGACCGCCTATATCTACTTCCAGGAAACCATCACCCAAGCTGACGTGCTGATCGATTTCCACGCCGGCGCCCGCACCGCCTATGAGCGTTACGTTTTGTTCACAGCCGAATATGACTCGAACAATTTGACACTGATGGAGCAGCGGCGGCGGAAACTGGTGGTGGCTTTCGGGCTCGATCAAGCGGCTTTCTTCCCGCCGGGCACCTTTGGCAGCGGCGCATCCAAGGTCGCGATCGAGGAGGTCAATACCCTGCAGATCACCCTCGAATTCGGCGGCGGCACCGGCTGGTTCAAAAACGGCGAGGACAACGCGCGCGATGCCGAACGCGGCATTTGGAATATTATGAAAGCCATGGGCATGATCGACGGCGAGATCGAAGCCGATGGTCCCCTCTGCACAGTCTACGAAGCCGGCGTTGTCATCTGGAAGCCGGCGGTGGACGGGCTTTTCATCCGCGACGCCAAATTCAAGGACGAACTGAAGGAAGGCGATATCTACGGACGCCTGGTTGATCCCTACACCGGCGAACTGCTGGCGGAAATGCCCACGCCCAAAGATGGCATCGTCATACCGAGCGGGCAAGAGTGGCCCACTGTGGGCGCCACCTCCATCGGCATTCTCGGTTCCATCGACCGCGTCGAAGACCGCCGCAAGATGGATCTGTCCGTCAGCTTTGATTAATCCGATAGGAGCAGATAGAAATGAAGATTGGAACGATAGAGGCGAACAAGGGCGAAAAGACCTACGGATTCTTCAAAACCGGCGAGACGCATGGGCGCTTCCCGGTGCATATTCCCCTGCATCTGGTCGTCGGCGCCAGCGACGGTCCCATGCTGGTGGTTCAAGCGGGAACGAGCGGATTGGAGATCGAACCTTCGCTGATCCTGCCCCATGTCGTCAAGGAACTCGATCCGGCGCAGATCAAGGGAACGCTGGTTCTCGTGCCGCTGATGAACACATCCGGATTCGAATTCGCGCAGATCAACAGCGCCTGGGACGACAAACATCTCAACCGTCTGGGACGGGGTGATGCCGACGGCAGCGTCAGCGACCAGTTGGTCCACCATTACTATCAAGATGTTATCGCCAAAGCGGACGCCCTGATCGACATCCGTACCGGCTCGCAATGGAGTTATCATCACTTTGTCGGCGTGAACAATGAGGGTGATGTCGACGGTTCGAAAGCGCTGGCGATCGCGCTGGGACTGCCCCACGTTGTGCTGGGCAAAGACGAAGAAAACTCGATGGCTCTGCAAGCCGCGCGCGACGGCAAAGCTGTGGCCGTGGCGTTTATCGGCGGTGGACCCGGACTGCGAGACTATCGCGATCAAGATCAGAGCCGCATGCGCAATGCCGTACTGAATGCCATGCGCCACCTGGGCATGCTGGATGGCGCGCCCGAAAGCGATGTAGATAAGGTATCTGTCATCCAGGAGCACACGGTGATCACGCCGACGGGCGAACGCGGCTTCATCTTCATGGACAAGCGCCTGCGCGGCGCGCAGGTCAACGCCGGCGACAAGCTCGGTTACGTGCGGCATCCCTTCTCGGGCGAAGTCATTGAAGAGATCACGGCGCCGCGCGCCGGACTCATGGTCCATGCCGGCGCTTCCTGGCCCGTGCCGCTGGAAGACACCGTGCTGGCTATTCTGGGCGACCTGGTCGAGGAGATAGATATTGCTTAACCTCACGCCCCCCGATGCGTCAACTGAGGACAGGACAGGTTTCCTAGCCCTGTCTAACCCCTTCCCCAGCCCCTCCCGAAGGTCAGTGTCTACGCGACCCGAAGCATCGGGGAGGGGAGTTGGGGCGCCTTTTGAGCGGTCTCAACATCGAAAACAGTCTCCCCCGAAGGTCTGTGTCTACGCGACCCATTGCAATGGGGGGAGATTTAGAGGGGAGTTGAAGCCTCCGTCATGATCCTCACGATCTGGAACCGCAGCAGCTTCCGCGTTGGACTTTACCGCTGGTATTGGGCGGCCAATGTCCTCGTGCATATCACATATCTGCTGCAAGCGGTGGCGCTTGGCTGGCACATGCTGGAGGTGACCGGTTCGCCATTTCAAGTCGGCTTGGTCGCCTTCGCTTACGGCTTACCCTTGCTCGTCGTCGCGCCTTTTTCCGGGCTCGTGGCGGACCGCATGAAACGGCAATGGGTGGTGCAAGCGGCTATGGTCGTCGCCGTGCTGACATCGGCCGTCCTGGCGCTGCTGGTGAAAGCGGGCGCGACCGAGCCGGTTGCATTCCTGCTCGCTTCTTCCATGCTGGGCGCGACCTTCGCCTTCTACGCGCCGGCGCGGATGGCTTTGCTGCCGAACCTGGTTCCGGACGCCATGGTCTTCAACGCGACGACGCTGAGTTATTCGGGTACGCGCTTGATGGGGTTTTTCGGTCCGGTGCTGGCGGGTTATCTCTTGCAGTTCACCGACATATTTGTCACCTTCTGCGTACAGACCGTTCTCTTCGCGCTGGGCGCGTCGCTCTATCTCAAGGCGACGCGCTACTTGCCGAGCCCGAAAAGAAAGGTCGGCTCGGGAGACAGCATACTGCAGGGATTCTCCGAAATCAGCGCGTACTTCCGGGGCGACCGAGCCTTGCTGGGCTTGCTGTTCTTAAGCCTGGTATTCGTGCCAATCGGCATGCCCTACCAAAAGCTGATGCCCATTTTCGTAGCCCAGGCGCTCAACGAAGGTCCGGCGGTCCTGGGATTGCTGGTGGGCAGCGCCAGCCTGGGTTCAGCGCTTTCCGGCTTCGCCGTCGTTATCATCGGCGATGTCTATCCCAAGGGCAAAGCAATTCTCGTCTTTTCCAGCTTTTTCGGCTTGGGCATGGTTATCTTCGCCTTCATTCGGCAGCCCTTGTTCGCGCTCGGCTGGATTTTCCTGGTCGGCGTCGCTTCCGGCTTGTTCCTCACCTTGATCAACGCGCTGCTCTTGACGCAACTGCCCGACGAACTGCGCGGGCGCATGATGAGCCTGTGGGGCATGGTCTGGGGTCTGATTCCCTTGACGACGCTGGTGGCGGGCACAGTCGCCGAATTTTGGAGCATCTCCGTGGTGCTGGCGGTCGCCGGCGCCTGTGTCACCGCGGCTTGTATCACCTTGTGGGCGCGGCGTTCGCCGCTGCTCGACTTGTAAGGAACGGGGACCGATGGTTCTGCTCTTGCACAATCACGAAATCCGCGGACTCATGGACCTCTCCGAGTACATCGACGCTGTCGAAGCCGGCTACCGCCAATTCGGAATCGGCGCGGGCGTCGCCTTCCCGCGCGAGAACCTCTGGATCAAAGGCGAAAAAAGCGAGAGCCGCGGCGGCGGTCACCTGCCCGCGGGCAGCAAAGCCTCCTTCAAGTTCAAAGCCGGTCTGCTGCCCGGCTTGAGCGGAGCCGGTGTAAACGCTTACACCGCCGGCTTGCCCGGCGGGCTCGAGACCTTCATGTTCCTCTTTGATACGGACAGCGGCGCGCTGGCTGCCATCATGGAAGTGATGTATCTGAGCTGGCTCAAAACTGCCGCTGTCTCGGCATTGGCGACCCGCTATCTTGCGCCGCCCGACAGTTCAATCCTGGCGCTCTTCGGCGCCGGCCGCCATGCTCGCTCCCAACTCTACGGCTTGACCAAAGTGACCGCTATTCAACGCGTGCAAGTTTACAGCCGCAACCCCGACAAGCGTCGCGCCTTCTGCCAGAAGATGAGCGCCGAACTCGGCATCGAGGTAGTTCCCGTCGACTCGTCACAAGAAGCGCTGCGCGACGCCGATATCGTCACCGCCATCACCACCGCGCCAAGTCCTGTGTTTGACGGCAGGGACCTGCCGGACAAACCCTTGCACATAAATGGTCTGGGGGCGCATTATCCCTGGGTGCGAGAGCTCGACGCGTATACAGTGCTCAATAGCCGCGTCTTCGTCGATGTCTTGCAACAGGGCATCAGTGAGAACGGCGAGCTTGCCATTCCGATAAAGGAAGGGCTCATCGGTGAAGACCATGTCAAAGGCGATCTGGGCGCGCTGGCGGCGGGCGCCGTAACGGGCCGCCTGTCCGATACCAACTGGACGGTCTTTCTCTCTGGCGGCACCGGTGTTGATGATATCGCCGTGGCGACGCGCCTCTACAAGAAAGCGCTGGAGCGCGGCGTCGGGACAGAGTTCCGATTCAACCTTCCCTACGAATTTGAGTTATAGGGCATCATGGTTCTCTTATTGCGTAATCACGAAATTCGCGGACTGATGGATCTTTCCGAGTACATCGACGCCGTGGAAGACGGCTATCGCGAAATCGGGCTTGGCGCGGGCGCAGCCTTCCCGCGCGAGAATCTCTGGATCAAAGGCGAAAAACGCGACGACCACCGCGGCGGTCATCTGCCGGCGGGCAGCAAAGCCTCTTTCAAGTTCAAAGGGGCGCTTTTGCCCGGCTTGGGCGCCGCCGGATTGAACGCCTACACCGCCGGATTGCCCAGTGGCCTCGAGACCCTCTTCTTCCTCTTCGACACGAACAGCGGCGCTTTGGCCGCCGTCATGGAAGTGCTCTATTTCGACTGGCTCAAGACCGCGGCTGTTTCCGCGCTGGCGACCAAATATCTGGCGCCGGCGGATAGCTCGGTCCTGGCTTTGTTTGGCACCGGACGGCACGCTCGCTCGCAGCTTTACGCCACCAGGGAAGTGGCGGATATCAAACGTGTACAGGCTTACAGCCGCAACGCCGACAAACGACGCGCCTTCTGCCACAAGATCTCCGCCGAGCTCGGCATTGAGGTGGTCCCGGTTGACTCTCCCCAAGCCGCCCTGGACGACGCCGATATCGTCACCACTATTACGACATCGCCCACGCCGGTATTCCAGGGCGTCGACCTGCCGGACAAACCCGTCCATATCAATGCCCTGGGCGCTCACTATCCCTGGGTACGCGAGGTGGATGACCATACCGTGCTCAACAGCCGCGTCGTCGTCGATGAATGGCAGCAAGGCTTGGCTGAAAACGGCGAACTACGGATACCCATGGAAGCGGGCTTGCTCGACGAGTCCCACGTCGCCGGCGACCTGGGCGCCCTGGTCGCGGGGAAGATCTCCGCGCGGGAATCCGACACCCGATGGACGCTTTTCCTTTCCGGCGGCACCGGCGTCGAAGATCTGTCCGTGGCGAGGCAGCTTTACGATCGTGCGATCGAGCGCGGCGTCGGCACAGAATTTGCTTTTAATCAACCATATGAATATGAACTGTAAGGAGCGGAGGATTCATGTTAACTCACGACGCACTCAAGCGAGACACGTCGCGGCGGGTCAAGCGCCTGCAAGCGATGATGAAGGAAAATGACCTCGATGCCATGATTATCACCGGGCAGGCGATGCCGGGCGGCATGGGCGCCATTCGCTACATCACCCATGCCCATTTATGGGGTGGCGTCGCTTATGCCATCCTCGGAGCGGACGATCCCCATCCCTGGCTGCAAGTATGGAGTTCTTATCAAGCGGTTTGGAGCCGCAACGAGACCACCACCCTGCCAGAGCGCGTGCTTTCGCCCTACGAAGATATCGTCCGGGCTACCGCCGATACCGCCAAGGAATACGCCACTGGCAGCAAGCGCATCGGCATGGTTAATATGAGCAAGCTCATGAGCCTCGGTACTTATAACGCCTTCGCGGCGCAACTCGAAGGCTACGAAATGGTCGAGGTGACCGACGCCTTCAACGCCATCCGCCAGATCAAATCGCCATTTGAGCTGGAAGCCATTCAGCAAAATGGCGCCATTCTCGATTCCGCCATGGATATCTTCAAGGACATGGCTGGCGTCGGCGTCCGCTATTGGGATGCCTGCGCAGCCGTCGAAGGTTATATCAAGTCCTTCGGCGCTTTCTGGGGACGGACCAAACTCGCGCTTGACGGCACGCCCTACACTGTGCCGACGCCCAAAGACCTGCGCATGAACCGCGATGACATCATCAACTTTGAGATCGTCTACGAATCGCCTTACGGCTACTGGCTGGAGATGACCGCCGTCTTTTCCTTCGATCCGCTTCCGGCCGATGTTCAAGCGCTCCTGGACGGCTATCTGGCGGCGGTGGAGGCTTCGTCGGCAGTGGCGAAGGCTGGCAATACCTTCCGCGATATTTCCGACGCCAACGACAAAGCCTTGAGCGATCGCGGCTTCCCGGTCGCTGGCAAGCACACCCCCGATTGTCACAGCACCGGCTTGGACGGCAGCGACGGTCCCAACTCGCTCGGCGCGCCCGATTTTGTGCTGCAGCCCAATATGGTACTCTCATATCATCCCGGCACCGTGCTGGAAAACGACCGCGGCTTCTTGATCTCGGACAATTTCCTGGTCACGCCGGAAGGCGCCGTCCGTCTCTCGCCGCATCACGCCGACCGCTACTACATGCAATTGGACGCCTAAACCGCAGGAATGCGAATATCTGTAGGGGCGACCTATCAGGTCGCCCGCCAGTGAAAGGAGTTCCACCATGACTGAGCAAACCGCCGTTTCCTACATAGGCGAATACGCTGCCGCTCGTAAATACGAAGATCTGTCCGAGCTAACGATCACGCGCGCCCGACAAGTCACGCTCGACTTCATCGGCACGATGCTCGGCGGTTATCAAACGGAGCTCGGCCAGCTTGCGTCGGACTATGCCGCGCGGATGCTACCGGGCGACGACGCCTCTATCGTCGGCGACGGCCGCCGCAGCACGACCGAAGGCGCCGCCTGGGCCAACGCGGTGATGGGCAAGTTCCTCGGCATGGACGACTCCCATCGTACCGCCGGCCACGTCGCCTCTCAATTGCTGCCAACTGCATTGACATTGGGCGAAGAACTGCGACTGAGCGGGGAGCAAGTAATCACGGCGCTGGCAGTCGGCTACGATGTGATGGACATGGTGCATTCCGCTGTTGACGCCTGGCAGCGCGAACGCGGGCTCGATCACAAGAGTCAAGCCGGCACCCTGGCCAGCGCCGCCACCGCAGCTGTCGCCATGGGCTTGCCAGCGGATAAAATCGCCCACGCTATTGCCCTGTCAATGGATCTCGCTTGCGGCACGGAGCAGTACGTCTGGGATGCCGGTACCTGTGATACCAAAGACTTGCTGGCGGGATACGGCGCCCGCAACGGCATCTATTGCGCCAAAATGGCGGACTTCGGCTTCCGCGGACCGCCCGGCGCGCTCGACGGACCCTACGGCTATTTCCATGCCTTCGGTCCCGGCTACGACAAATCGATTCTCGACGCCCTCGACAATCAAGCCCTGGCGCGCACTGGTTTCAAACCGCATGCCGGTTGTCGCCACGTACATTCCTGCGTCGACGCCACCCAGGAATTGCTAAAATCCGGTCAACCCGATCTCGACGCCATCACCGCCATCGAAATCGACACCTATCACGAGGCGATCACGCCCGAATTTCGCGTCAACTTCGAGCCGCAGACTGTCGGTCAGGCGGGCTTCAGCTTGCCTGTCACAGCATCCGTCATCTTGACGCGTGGCGCTTGGTTCCGCGAAGACATCGAAACCTACGATAACCGCGAAGCGCGCCGCCTCCGTCACTTGGTCAAGGTCGGGCTGGATGAAGCGATCCAGGCCGAACACCCGCTGAAAAACGGCTGCGAAGTGCGCATCGCGACCGAAGACGGGACGCAATACAAAGGACGCGTCGAATATGCCAAGGGCGAGCCCGAGAACATGCTAAGCGAGCCCGAATTCGAGAGCAAATTCACTTATCTGGTCGGCGATCTGCTGCCGGACGAGCAAATCCGCCACCTGCTGGACTGCTGCAATCGATTGGAGCGCCTTGACGATGTGGGCGAGCTCGTACAGTTGACTGTCCCGCAGCCGGCGCAAAGTCAGGTGGCGGTTCAGACTGCATAGCAATGGGGGAAGCTGGTTTCGACATTGTATCAACGCGAGTTCTCTGATGATGTTTGTGTCGATAACTGCTGTTTTCAAGCGAAGTAGCGCTATGTTAGCTCCCCCTCCCTGATGCTTCGGGGAGGGGGCTGGGGGGTGGGGTAGAATTTCAACAGCGACCTATCAGGTCGCCCGCCGGCGCATCCGATGGCTCGGACAAGCATTTGAGACGCCTGGAGAGGGCTGAAAATGAAAATCACCAAGATTGACAGCACCATCGTCCGGATCTCGCGCAGCCGCGATCTGGCGACGGCTTACGGCGTCTCGACCGACACCAACACGGTGGTGGTTCAAGTGCATACCGACGAAGGCATCACCGGCATCGGCCAGACGGTCGGTCCCGCGCCCTGGGGCGGCGACCCGGTCGAAGTGATCAAGCTGCAAATCGAGCGCTATCTTCAGCCGGCGCTTCTCGGCCAGGATCCCTTCAACATCGAGCGCCTGCACCTGCGCATGGGACAAGCCTTGCGTAAAGCCAACAACGCCTACACCGCCATCGATTTCGCGCTCTGGGATATCAAAGGCAAGGCGCTGGGACTACCGGTTTATCAATTGCTCGGCGGAGCTGTCATGCCCGGCGCGCTTTGTCATGGCTTCGTCGAGCGCGAAGATCCGGACAAGATGGTGGCGCGCATCGAGGAATTGGCCGCGGACGGTTGGACCTGGTTCAAAACCAAGATCGGCTTCAGCGTCGACGAGGACCTGGCGTGGTACGGCGAACTGCTAAAACAGGTCGACGAGAGGATTCGTTTTCAATTGGACGGCAATACGGGTTATACTCTGGGCGATGCCGTCAAAGCCTTGACATCATTGGAAGCGCTTGGCGGCGTCGCCTTGTTCGAGCAGCCCGTGCGCTACCTGGATGAGATGGCAATTCTGGCGACGCGCCTGCGCACGCCCTTGCAGGCAGACGAATCGACTGCCGACTCGCGCAGCGTTTACGAAATTGCCGAGCGCCGCGCCGCGCATGTCTTGCATTACAAATTGCATCGATACGGCGGTTTATTGCCTGCGCAACGGATGTCGGCTGTCGCCGAGGCGGCTGGATTGGAGATTTCGATCGCGCCTTATTTCGATATCATCGCGGCCGCAGCAGCGCATCTGGCAGTCGCGACGCCGATTGCAAAATGGCCCGCCGGCTTCTCCGACATGACCGATTCCATCCTGGCTGAACCTTACCAGCCGGACGGTCAAATCCTGAAGCCGCCGCCGGGCAATGGTTTGGGCGTAGCCATAGATGAAGATAAACTGGCATACTACGCCTCATTGGAGTGAGTTGTTTGGGGGGATACCACATGAACATGACGCAAAAGGAGGTGAATATCGCCAATGCGGACAAATGACTCGTCAGTTACTATCGGATCATATTTTCACAGAAGGAGTGAATCGTGAAAACAGCAAGACTTTTTGTACTGCTTAGCCTGGTCGCCATGATCGGCGCTCTGGCATTTGCCCCCGCCGCGGCGCAAGACGACATGTCCGAATTCGTCTTCGCCCATAGCGGTCCCATCCGTCCCATGGACCCGCACTCGCACTGGTACGGCTCCACCCACCATTTGCTCAACTTGTATTACGATTGCCTGATCTGGCGCGCCGCCGATGGCAGCGGATATGTCCCGCAAGCCGCTCACAGCTGGGAGACCGTCGACGACACCACCTGGCGCTTCCACCTGCGCGAGGGCGCTACCTTCCATAACGGCGAGCCGGTTGATGCCGCAGCCGTCAAATGGAATATCGACCGCGTCCGCCATCCCATCGGCGATATCCCGCTTTATCAGCAGTGGGCATTCGTCAAGGAAGTCGTCGTCGTGGATGACCTGACCGTGGATATCCATACGAACAGCCCCCACGCCTACTTCGAGAATGACGTCAGCTACAACGGCTGCGAGTTGATCCCGCCCGCTTACTTCGAGGAAGTCGGCCAGGAAGAGTTCAACCGCAATCCCGTCGGCTCCGGTCCCTACGTGCTGGCGGAACTCAGCGAGAACGACCGCTACGTCTTCGAGGCTTGGGACGACTATCACAGCGGCCGCCCCGAGGTTGACCGCGTGATCTACCAGGTCATCCCCGAGCCATCGGCGCAGGTCGCCGCCTTGCTCGCGGGCCAAATCGACATGATTAAAGGCGTGCCCGCGCCCGACCGCCCCACGATCGAAGCCACCGACGGCCTCACCCTGCTCACCGAAAGCGGGAACAGGATGTACCACTACTATGCCCGTGTCGATACCGAGAGCGGCGCCTTCCCGGAAACCTTCCCCGACTATCAGCCGGCCACGCTGGATATCAATGTGCGTAAAGCCATCACCCACGCCCTTGATCGCCATCTGCTGGCGGAAGTGCACGGCTCGGCCAGCGCTCGCCTGGCGCGCGTCTGCTCCTACTATCCCGAAGGCATGGCTGACAAATACGCCGATCCCGATGTCATCTCGGAATGGTACAACCCCGACCTGGCGAAGGAATATCTGGCGAAAGCCGGCTATGCCGACGGCGAAGGTCCCACCCTCCACCTCGATACGCCTGTCGTTGGTCGTGGCGGCAGCGCCAAAGAAGTCGCTGAAGTTGCCGCCGCCTTGCTCGAGGATGTCGGCTTCACAGTGGATCTGACCGTCCGCGACGCCTCCGCCTTCGCTGTCGAAGTACAGCGCAGCGGCAACAACCGCGAACTGATGCTGGCGGCTCTCGGCTGCGGTCCCGCCCTGCTGCCGCTCTTCTACAATTGCGACTGGTCGGCGGTTGCCTACAGCATTTGCGA
>DAOULD010000005.1:0-141557 GCA_034420635.1 Anaerolineae bacterium
CGTCGATGCGATGGCGCGGTTTCGGGCGACCAGATTGGTCGCCCCTACGGGATTCGATTATTTTGTAGTTTTCTATATTTCATCAAATTATTCGCAGGACTTACTTGCATTTATTTCTGCGCCTCTGTGGTTAATTTTCAGTTTGATTTTATATCCTTCTAGTAACACCATTTTGAAGCGATTGCCCGGTAAGATGAAGCCGGCGGGATTGACAGGCGTCAAATCGCTGTTCTACCATTGCTGGCGGGGGGAGTTACGGCGAATCGCTTATGACGCGGCGATCAAAGCAATTGCTCAAAAGACAGGTTGGAGTCATCCGCGATCAGTTGCTACGTTTGCTGGGGCTGTGCCGGCGACAGCTTGGCCGGGGTCCCCTGCTGATCAAGCGAAATCAAGTCTTCTACATCCCGCTTTGGCTGCCCCTCGCGCTAGCGCTGGTAGTGGCGACGATGCCGGTCTGGGACGATGTCGCTCATCTTGCCAAACGCGGCTTAGCCATTATGCGGCGGGGCGACCAGGACCAGATGGCCGCATTCTTCGCGCCCTCTGTACAGCACTGGTCGGGCAAAATCAATGAATGGGCATATCAATACAGCGTGGATCGCGACCTGCTGGCAACGGTTATGCAAATCGAATCTTGCGGGCACCCCACTGTCGTCAGCGGCGCCGGCGCGCGTGGCTTGTTCCAGGTCATGCCCTTTCATTTTTCCGCCGACGAAGACATGCTGGATCCCGATACCAACGCGCGGCGCGGGGCGACTTACCTGAATTATTGTTTTGGCGCCTCGGACAGCGTGATTGGGCTGGCATTAGCCTGTTACAATGGCGGACCCGCTACTATCAGCCAGCCGCGCGAACGTTGGTCACGGGAGACGCAAAACTATTACCGCTGGGGTGTCGGCATTTATAGCGACGCCGCCGCCGGAAGCCCCCGCAGCGAGACGCTCGATTTGTGGCTTGAAGCGGGAGGAAGCCGTCTGTGCCAGAGCGCGCGCAGGGAGCTAGCCAGGTAGTCCTTGTTTTGCGGCGTATAGCGGCTAGCCGTAGCTGCGCATGACAGACAATACTTTTCCCTTGATTTGGCAATTCGCCGGGTGAACGAAAATCGGATCATAAGCCGCGTTCGCGGGTTGCAGCCGTATGGAATCAGCTTCGCGATAAAAATGCTTGAGCGTCGTTTCGCTGTCTTCGGGCAACCAAGCCGCAACCATTTCGCCATTGTCGGCGGTGCTCTGCTGACGCAGGATAACGATATCGCCATCCTGGATCATCGAGTCAACCATCGAGTCGCCGCGAACGGTCAAGGCGAATACTTCGTTCTCGTCGAAACCCTGCAGGAATTCCTGCGGGACAGCGACGTAGTCATCTTCGTCAATATGATGCGCGATATCTTCCGGCAGGGAAATCGGCTCGCCCGCGGCGATCCGCCCGACCAGCGCGACGCGTGGAGCGTCGCTGTTTATCGCAGGTCTGGGCAGGGGCGCGACGCCGGGAATATCGCGTATGATGCGCAGCCCGCGCGACACTTTGCCCGACCGCTGCAAGTACCCCGCGTCAACCAGTTTGTTAAGGTTGTAGTTGACCACCGAAGTCGAGGCGATATCACATTTTTCTCCGATTTCACGGATCGTCGGCGGGAAGCCGCGTTTCCCCGTGTATTCGGCCATGAACCGAAGCATGTTTTGCTGCCGCTGCGACAGCTTCTTGAATTCCTTCATGGGTCATCCCTCACGTCTCACCTGCCTAACTGATCGCTACTATGAGTTGCTCTTGCAACATTCTTTTTTCCAACTATCTCATAGTATACACGAACATATGTTTGTATGTCAAATGTTCTATTCGCGAATCTCTGATATTCGATTGATAACAGGAAGGCAAGGCGAATTCCATGCGGCATCAGAGCCGAAAAAGTGAATAGGGCGGTCTGGACAGGTTCATCGATCGGGGTTTGCCGGGTTTGCCGATCAACTGAGCAAGTACCCGAGTGCTCGATCCAGGTCGCTGGGCAGAACAGCGGCGCCGTCGCGCATCAATTGCCGGTTGCCGCTTGCAGGCAAACGAAAGGTGAATACCCTGCGGCCCTGATCGCGGGCAAAACGCGCGCTATGCATGGCACCGCCGTCAGCGTCGGACTCGACGACGATCAGAGCCTCGCCCAGCGCGCTGATGATGCGATTGCGCGATACCAGGCGCTGCGCGTTGGGCGCCAGGCGCGGATGCGCCTCGCTTACCAGGGCGCCCGACTTGAGAATCCGATCCGCAATCCAGCTGTTCTGCGGCGGATAGACGTTGAGGACGCCGCTGCCGAGAACGGCGATACTTGTCCCGCCGGCTTCCAGGGCGCTGGCGTGCGCCGCGGCGTCAACGCCCAGCGCCAAGCCGCTAACAATCGTGACGCCAGCCCGCGCCAGTTTCATCGACAGTTGAAGCGTCAGGATCTTCGCCACTTGCGACGGGTAGCGCGTGCCAACGATTGACAAGCACTTCTTCCAGGCTTCCGGCTGAAGACAACCGCGGAGGAAAATCGTGGGCGGATGATCATCCGCATCCTTGAGACGCGCGGGATACAGCGCGTCAGCCGCGGTCAGCGTCCGGACGCCTCGCCCCTCCCATTGCGCTTGCTCATCCGCGAGCCTGACGAGGTCTGCGTTTCTTATTTCGCGGGCGGTCTTGGCGCCGATGCCCGGCACCTTTCGCAGTTCAGTCGTCTCCGCGCTGAAGACGGCGGTCAGGTCACAGTCAAAATGCGCGAGCAGATTGCGCAGGGTCTTGGCGCCAATGTTTGGCAAGAGGCTGAGCGCTAGCCACTGTGTCCTTGGCGAAACATCAGTCCGCTTCATAGTATTCGACGATGGAGAGCAGCATAGCGTGCATGAAGGTATTGACCTGGCGCAAGAGCATCGACCATTCCGAGGAATTGCTCGGTTGCGAGACTTCCGACCAGGTCAAGATCGAGTTTAGGACAAAATCTCCAAAATAAAAGAACCCGCGCAGGGCTTGCGGCAAACTTAGCCCGTCTTCGATCAGTTGCGTAGCGTAGTCTTTCCCCAGTTTGATAGCCACCGACAAGCCGCTGTCCGGCGCGCCCGCCGCTACATAGTCGCGTATGGATTCCAAGACGCGCCTGCCCTGCTCGCGCAAGTGCTGCTTGCTATCATCGCTCATGGCGATATACCAGGGCGCTTGCTCCAACTGGGCGCTGCCCACTTGCATACGCGTTTGACCCAGGGCGTTTTGAATGATGACCTGTAGTTCCACAGGCTGAATATCGCCCTGCGATTGGGCATGGTGATGCAGATCCTTCACGTTGAAGCGCCGGTGCTTGCCGGCCGTGCGCCGAAAGGGTAGCTTGCCGCTCTCCGCCCAGTTGCGGACCGTCGCAGGATGCACGCCGAGAATTTCGGCAGCGCGCCGCAGGCTGACCCATTCGCGAGAGTCGTTTCTGTTCATAACTAACAAATAATTCAATAGATGCTTAAAGTTCGCTAAGTATACACCAGACACTAATATAGTCAATCACACACCCTCCTGCGCCAGAGCAATCGCATCAAATTATTTTTCACCACAGAGGCTCCGAGGACACAGAGTTAAAGTTTGTTACCAGACGAAACTGCTACGAAAAATCAAAGAAACAGCCCCTTTTTCTGTCATGGAATCTCGTTTCGGAAAAAGAATTTAGCCCATTGCTTTCGCGAAAAGGGGTTTTCTTGGTGCTCTCGGTGTCCTCGGTGGTTAAATTTTAGTTTGACTTTTGTCATCACAGCGGATGTTAATTTTGATGCGATTGCTCTGCTCCTGCGCGCAGGCGCTACAATCGCCAGTCCGGTGGCTTGTTCCGCCAGCGCCAGAGCCGGCCAGCCGGGTATCCGCGCATTTTGGCGATATCGCCAAGCACTCGCAAAACGGGAATCATGAATATGCAGTATAGCCAAGCGACAATAGAGTTGCCTCGCCAACGACGCAAGATCACGGGCAAGCGGCGATAGGGCTGGTAGAGATAGTAAGCCGCGCCCGGCAAATACAATCCCCACCAGTGCGGTTCGATCAATGCGCCGAGCAAAAATATAGCGGGCGCCAGCAGCCAATACGCGGCGTAGCGGATGACATGACGCCTGAACCAGAGATCGGCTTTGCCATCTCCGCGCGCATATAAAAGGTATTGTCGGTAGAAACTGCTGATTGATGACCGAGGGCGAAAATAAACAAGAGCCGCTGGCTTGAAAACAAATGGACCGTGCAGCGACTTAAAACGCAAATCAAAAACGAGATCTTCGCAATAGTCTAGCCACTCGGGATACCCCCCGCTTTCCCTTGCCGCCGATCTACGGAAGGCGATGCTGCGGCTGCTGGGCAGAAAAGTCTCCGCCTCAATCTCGTCCGGCAAGGGCAAGGTTGTGGCGCCTAAGGCCACTTCAAAAGGCGTCTGGGGATCGGCCAGGAAAAAACCCGCGACGCCATTTAAGTCGGGATTGAGCAGCAGCGGCTCTGTGATCGCCTCCAGCCAGCTGGCGCTCAATTGAACGCCGGCATCGGTGACTGCGATGATTTCACCGCTGGCCGCTTCGATAGCGCGATTGCGGCCTTGACTGATATTGCACCCGGGCTCGACCAGCACCCGCACCGGCAAGCGGTCGCGATAACTTGCGATGATCTCGCAGGTATTGTCGGCGCTGCCGCCGTCAACGATCACGATCTCGTCCGGCTGCCGAGTTTGCGCTCCAATGGAATTGAGGAGGAGATGGATGCTGTCGCCCTCATTGAGGACGGTCGCGATCAGGCTAATCATTTGACTGCCGCCGTCTGTCATTGCGAGGGTTATGCTAGCGGCAAAGCCAGCGGCGCTAAAGGGCTGATTCCACAGCGCCACAGCTGCTTGGAACCGATATGTCTCGCATCAGTCAATATCGGGCATGTTGCGCGCCTCAAACATAGCGCCGCGGAATGCGTGAACCTGGGTCTCCCCGCGCGCCGTCAACTCGGCGAATCCATCGACAACAGCTACAAAACCAAGCGCTCGCAACCGCGCCAGCACCCGCCCCATCTTCCGCGCCGTCCAGCGAAAATGAATGTGGAGCGTCTTCACGCGCAATTCCGTCAAGTGGCGATCCGTGAATTGGTGATTATGGATATGCGCCAGCACAACCTGATCGTCGAAGCGGCGGCTCTGATTGGCGCGCCGGATCAAGGTCGAGATCAGACCGTAACGCGGAGACAGCACCCAAGCCAGCAAAAATATGGCGAAGATCATCAGCACCATCGAGGCGCTGATCGATGAATCCCACTCCTCCAGCAAATCGAGTCCGGATACGCGGTTGAGGCCGGCGATGATGTCGCCAACCTCAATGATGCCGAAGAACTTTCCCCGAGCCAGGTCATAGCCAAAAAACGCGCCCGCCGCGCCGATGAGGGGACCGAGCAAGAGCATGATCGCCAAACGATCGCTTAACAGATAGGCGGCCGCGGGTGGGACAATGAAGAAGGCGATCACAAGAATCGAGCCCACCGCGTCAAAGGCGCCAACCGCCACCAGGCTCACCAAGATCATCAGCGCGTAGTTCATGACTCCCGGCCGGAATCCAAGCGCCTTCGCCAGCGCGGCGTCGAAGGTCGTCAGCTTGAGCTCCTTGTAGAAAACGATGACGAACAGCAGTGATAGCGCGGTCATGATTAACGTGACCGTTATCGACTTGGGAAAGAAAACGAGCAGGGGTTCCTTTTGCAAGTATCCCGCTTGCCAGGCTTGGGCGGGCGAATAGCTCCCGCAATTGCTGCAGATCTCGACGAACTCGGCGCCTTCGTCGCGCGGGCTAATGCCTAATTCCCGACAGTTGCGGCATTGGCGCGCCATTTTGGCTTGGGGATGATCGGGTTTGATCGTGACTGTAGCGCAATTCTCGAAGCAGTGACTGTTGGTGTTGGCCCAAGCCAAGCCGATTTCACCGACAAGAACGGCGTCCTCGTCGAGATGCACATCTTCGGCAAAGCGCGAAACCAGAATGACGGCTATGGCGAAGAGCAAGGGGAACGCCAAGCCCAGCGCGGCATCCTGCCGCAGCAATCCGGAACGATATAACAACTCCGTCAGCACAACAGTCCCTACCCCGGCCAGGGAAGCGCCCAAGATGAGCCAGGGTGACGAGGTATCCCCAGCCATGCCAAAAACATCGGTCATTAGCAAGAACGCGACCACGATGCCCAAGAGCACGGTGTGGCTGATGGCGTCGCTCGTCAGAGCCATGCCGCGCAGCAGCAAAAAAGTGCCGAGCAAGGCGCCGCTCACAGCGATCAGACAGCCAATGATCGTCGCCGTGTTCTGCGGCGAGCGCAGGAAGGCGTTGATTTCGTCGCGAGCGACGAAATTAAGCAGCAGTTCGATCAGCCAGCGTTCCAAAGCCATCATCAGTTGGGGCGCCGCTCCGTCATCGCTTCCAGTTGTCCGATGGCGTCGGCGGGCAAAACATCGCGGATATCCAGATGTCGATCTTCACCCAAGAGCGGCAGGTCCAGATCGTCGGCATAAAGCCGATAAAGATCCCAAAGTCGCAGGCTGTGGGCATCGCGGCGCGCCGCCTCAATGCCATTTTCCGTGAGCTGCCAATTTTCACCCATCGTTTCGACCAGGCCGGCGGAAAGCAATTGCCTCAAACCCAGCGCGGCGCTGCGATCGCCGATGCCGCGCACAAATGCGTCCGGCACCGGCGTTGCGGACGATCCATGCGACAGGGCATAGCGGTACAAGTCGCGCAGGGCGTTTTGACGCGCGAAGCGTCGGCTGTCCAGGCGCCGTCGCCAACTGCTCCAAAGCAAACCGCGTCCGGGCGCCAGCGCGATCGATGCCAGTACCAGCGAAAACGCGACCACGATGATCATGGGACCCGTAGGTATGTCGGCGTCGATGGCGCTTATAACAGCCCCGACACCGCCCGCGAATGCGCCGAAGACGGCAGCAAGTATCACCATATGATTCAGTTTCCGCGTCCATTGACGCGCGGCGATGCCGGGCGCGATCAGCATGCCGACCATGAGAATGACGCCGGCCAATTGCAAGCCCAGCACAATCGCAATCACAATCAAAGTCGATAGCAGCGTGTTGATTAAACCGACCTGGAATCCGTTGGCGCCGGCGAACTCTCCGTCAAATGTCACCAGCTTGAACTCTTTCCAGAAGAGCGCCAGCGCCAGCAGGACCACAGCGCCTACGCCGCTGATCAAGAGCACATCGCTTTCGATGATGGCGGCCGCCTGGCCGAAGATGAACCGATCCAGCCCGGCTTGACTGGCGTCGGGTATGGACTGGATATAGGCGAGCAAGGCAATCCCGCCGGCAAACCAGCTTGCCAAGACGATGCCCATTGCCGCGTCCTGCTTAAGCCGAGTGGTGCCCAGCAGCGCCGAAATAAATCGCAGGGCGATCCAACTCGCGATGCCGGCGCCAATCAACAAGACGCCCAAATCTCGCCCGGCCAACAGGAAGGCGACAGCCACGCCGGGAAGCGCGGCATGTGAGAGCGCATCGCCCATCAGGCTCTCGCGGCGCAAGACCGCGAAGCAGCCTAGCGCCCCGCTAATCACGCCGAGAATGGAGCCTCCCAAAGCCACCACACGGACAGTGTAGGTGTAGCGAATGCCGAAGAGCCATTGACCGATCGGCAAGAAGCAGATTCCCAGTACGACGATACCGGCGATGGTCAGCCAAACCCCCTTGTCTTCGGCGGACATTGACTTCACATTCACGTTTAGTCCCCCGCCGCCAGGACCTGCCCGTCATGCAAATAAGAGACGCGGCCGCCATAAGTTTTTTGGAGGTTTTCTGGCGTAAAGACTTCGGCGGCGGGTCCGCTGGCGACAACTTCGACATTGAGCAGCGTCACCCAGTCAAAGTAATCTTCGACGGTCTGCAAATCGTGGTGGACCACCAGGACGGTTTTGCCGCGTTCTTTCAGTTGATGCAAGATCTTGACAATAGCGCGTTCAGTGATGGCGTCTACCGCCGCAAAAGGCTCGTCCATGAAGTAGATTTGGGCATCCTGTACCAGCGCGCGAGCAAGAAACGCGCGCTGCTGCTGGCCGCCTGATAGCTGGCTGATCTGCCGGTCAACCAGATCCAGCAAGCCGACCTGGTCCAGCGCAAACAGCGCCAGATCACGCTCCTTGCGCCCGGGCCGGCGCAGCCAGCCCAGCTTGCCATAGAGCCCCATAGTGACCACATCCAGGACCGAGGTGGGGAAGTCCCAATCGACGCTGCCGCGCTGGGGCACATAACCCACCAGCGAACGCGCTTGCTCGTAGGGGCTGCCGTAAAACGATACTGTGCCCGCTGCCCGCGGGATCAGATTCAGAACCGCTTTGATCAGCGTGCTCTTGCCGGCGCCATTGGGTCCGACGATCGCCATCAAGACGCCTTCCGGGACGCCGAGGTCGATGTCCCAGATGGCTGGTTTGCTATGATAGGCCACGGTCAAGTCTTCAACCGACAAAGCCAATGGGGTTCGGTCATTCATCGGGGCGCCTCAAGCATCGCAATCGGCATTCCACAGGTCGTCGGGAGGCTTTGGCAGCAGCTCCGCGTCCCATTCAAGGATATCCACATCCAAGCCCATACATCGATAAGATTGCATGATGGTCAAGGCGTTTTGCGCCAGCATCCCGACGTAG
This sequence comes from Anaerolineae bacterium, assembly GCA_034420635.1. Taxonomy (GTDB): domain Bacteria; phylum Chloroflexota; class Anaerolineae; order Aggregatilineales; family Phototrophicaceae; genus UBA6055. The sequence continues at coordinate 8,656 of DAOULD010000005.1, forward strand.
GTGCCCCCGAAACTGCCCGGTTCGCCCATGGCGTCCCCAAAGAGCTCGCGGATCCCCAGGCGCACGGATTCGCCTTGAGCCTCCACCGCCTCGATCACAGCATCGATGGTATCGGGCGGGATGCTGCTCTCTACGAATAGCACCGGAATCTCGTTTTCAATGACAAAATCGACCGCCGCCTGGATATCGCCTACACCCGCCTCGTCTTCTGTGCTCAAGCCCTGAATGGCTTGCATCTTCCAGCCAAAGGCGGCGCCGAAATACTGAAAGGCATCGTGCGACGTCACGAGAAATCGCCGCGCTTCGTCGATCGAGCGCAAGCCCGCGTTCGCCCATGCAAAGAGAGCCTGAAGTTGCCCCACGTAAGCCGCCGCATTGTCTCGGTAGACTTGGGCGTTTTGCGGGTCGAGTTCGGCAAGGGCCTCGGCGAGATCAAGCACAGTGATCTCCCAATTGCGCGGATCGAACCAAAAATGCGGATCGTCCACATTGCTGTACTGATCGGAAAGGTCGAAGCCGCCGACGATGAATCCCGCTTCCTTGACCGGCTGGCCCATGGCATAGGTCTTGATGCCCTGTTCGCCGAGCGCGGCAAAAACCGTATCAAACTGGCCTTCGAGACGCAGGCCGCTGTAAACGACCATCTCAGCGCGATTCATGGCCGCGATATCCGACTCGGTCGGTTGATAAAGATGAGGGTCGACGCCGGGTCCCATCAGCGATGTTATCATGATGCCGTCCCGGCCGTCGCTCAAGATGCCTAACAGGTCAGAGGCTTGAGTGGTGGTTGCCACAATGCGCAGTGTCTCTTCCGTCGCCCGAGCTGGCGCGAGCAAGGCAATGAACACCAGCGCTGGCAACAGTGCGGCGACAAACTTATTAGCCACGCGAATTCCTCCAAGCAGTGATATTTTAGCGATATTAAGTATAGTTTTAGTCCAACTTAAAAATCTTGTCAAGTGCTTGAAGCAAATTGATTCCGATTAATCGGAGGAATGGAGTTATGCGGCGATGGCGATGGAATCAAGAATTACGGGAGCGTTCGGCCAGCGGGTTCAGGGGAAAAGCAGGTTGAGACGATAGACGATATTCAACTATGACATTAACGCTTAATACAATTCGGGATACTAAAACAAAGTTTCGTCTTGCACCCGGCTCACAACAGACGCCAGCGTCGTTTTTTGGGCGGCGCGAGGCCGTGCGTCAACGTGGTCAAGCCACCGCCGCTCGCGGAGAACATCGGCCGCATCTCAGCCAACAATTGCTCAACGCCGCGCAGGGGGCGCCGGCGATTGACTATTTCGATGAAGGCTCCCTCGCCAGCCACGACAGCAGCCGTATCATCCGGTGAGAGGCCATCGCTCCAGCGCCAATGTTCCGGGTAATAATAATAGTAGAGCAAGTAGGTCGTGGCGGTGACCGGCGAAACGCCGCGGTTGTCGTAGGACCACAGATCCAAGCCGGCATGCGTCGCCATTTCCGCCATGAGCACCAGGGCGCAGGCGCCGGAAACCTGCTTCGCATAGGTCGGCTCGATGCTTTCGACATCGACAATTCCTTTGAGAAAGCCCTCGGGATGGATAACATGATCAATGCCTTTGCGATATGCGCCAGCTCCCATCTGCCTAAAACTCTCATGCTCAAATACGATGCCCGTCGCCAGTTGGGCGGCGCCTTGCCATAGTTCCTGCAGCGGATCGCCGGCGGCTGTCATGTCCGAAATGGCGGCGACAAACGCTAGCATAATCTCAGTTTTCAGCGCTGACCAATTCGCATGTTGACGCAGCATGGCCGCCACCGACAACCAACCCAGCAACGCTTTGCAGCGCGCTTGATCGCCGATCTCGCCAGCAGTCGCATCGGCTATTCTGAGCTGTTCAAGAGCAATTTCGGCGGCCGGTCTGTCAGCGAGTATCTGATAGCGCAGGGCTGCCAGATGGGCGGTCTCCAAGGGGTCTTCACCGCCCCTTTCCAGCAAAAGCAAGGCGCTGGCCACTGGCTCGCGTTCGCGATTGTCGCGCGCCAATGCCAGGTGTTCAGCCCTGTGAAACAAGCCAGTCATGTCTGGTCCACTGGATTGGGACTGGTGTCATCGTCAGCGAAGAGCAAAGGCGAGCCCTGCCCCGGCTGAAATTGAGCCGGGGCGGTTATCGGCTGTGCCGGAGCGGGAGAGAGCGCCATCCCCGCCCCTTGCATAATCGCCCCCGTCGGGGGATTGGGCGGCATTTGACGCCGCCCCGCGCGAATCCTTTTCAGTCGCCGGCGGAAAACCAGCATATAGATTAGCCATCCGATCAACAACATCACCAGGCTGATTAGCAGGCTGGCAAGCAAGCCCATCCCGATGCTCTGCAAGCCCTGCAACTGCTCATCGGTCAATTGGCTTGTTTGAGCTTCAGCCTCCTCTGCCCTGACAACGGGCAGGGGCATCACGCCGAAATCGAGCCGAACGGGCGCCGATCCAGGCGCGACAACCGCGCTGAATGCAAAGTCTGTCGTCGCCCGGTATTGAGCGCTCGTCAACAGCACTTGGTACTCGCCACGCGGTAAATCCTCAAGACAAACCAGACCGGGAACGGTATAGGTTGAAGCCTCCAGCAACTTTGTCGCGACCGTAATGCCGAGCGCGTTCTGCAAATTGACGCCGATGCCCTGCGTGACAGGCGGTTCATTCTCATCGAATTTGCCGTTGCCATTGCGATCTTCATAGGACATGACACAGATCTGACCCGTGTCCTGCGCTGTCGAAGTCGCAACAAGGGCAAGCGACAGGCACAGAAGAATCAGCATTCGTTTTGGCCTCTTCATCATGAACCCTCGAAACCCTTCCCATTCCGCCAGCCATCAACGAAAGCGCAAAAGCAAGGAAACAAGCAGACCGCAGATCAGAACAAAGCCCGCCAAGGCAACAATGAACAAGCCACTCAACTCGCGCAACAGGTTTACCTCCTCGTCGTCTCTGGCCGGGACTTCCGTTGGCGACATCCCGACCGGGGGCGCGTCTTGAGTGTCAAACCCCGCTTTCACGCCGAATGCCAGGTGGATCGGCCGACCATCGCGCAGGTCAACCCGAAGCGCTTCCGAACCGGTCAGCCCATAGCCCTCTGGCGCGGCAGCCGCGACAATATAGATCTGCGGCTGGCCATCCCCGATGCAAAGCGGTTGAGATTCGGCGTCGGCGCGGAGGTCGGCAAGCTGATTCCCGACCTCGTCCAACAATCTAATCCGGCCATCGGAAATGGTCGTTTCGCCGGGATCCATGGCGCCGTTCTGGTTGTCATCCACATACACCGAAACGCAGACAACGGGATCAAAAGCCGCTGGATCCATCATCGGCGCGTCGCCCCCCGCGACCGGCGCTGGCGGCAGGTCATTATCCAAGGCAAGTCCGCCGATCGTCCGCGGTTCGTCAATGGACTCCGCCCTTTCCGTCGCGCTAACCGTGTCCTCCGCAAGTTCGACAGGCGTCGCCGCGCTCTGCTCGTCCGCGCCGGTGTTGAACTCAATGACAACCCGCTGCCCAATCTGCAAGATCGCGTTGGGATCCAGGTCATTCGTCGCCACGATCTCATCGACAGTCACCCCGTAATTGACTGCAATGGCCGACAAGGTTTCGCCGGCGCCAACTACATGGACAATCTCGGCCAGGCTGTCGTTCGATTGCGCCAGAATGGACGCCCCGCATACAAGGCAGACCCAGAGAATCGGCCAGCACTGTCGCAAGCTGCGCTCCCGTCATTAGACCTTCAGCAGATCGCAAGGCATTATATCACTGGCATTAAAACGCAACAGGGCAAGCCACCGCGGCGCTAAGGACAGCGCCTTTATCAGTCAATTCCTTAACAACGCAGGTACGATCCTGCAGTAGTTGAGAACTGCCTGACGGTTGCAGAAGGCAAAACTCCAAATAAACCATTTGATGCGGCGCAGCCCAGCCACTTGATTATTGACTCCGGGACATTGCTTCAAGGTCCTTTTCAGCGGGCTCAATCCTGTTTATCAAATTGGGTGTATTTCAATATTTTGGCAGGATGCTCTAGGAACTACAAAAGCGCATCGCCCTTTGACGGGTTCAACGTACGGATTCACCACAGAGGCACAGAGCGCACAGAGATTTCAAGAAAAAACTTCGTGTTCTTCGTGTCTTTGTGGTTAATTTTGCTTTTCAACGGCAAAGCCATGTAATTTGCCAATAATCTGAAATGCATCCATCAAGTTAGCGTTTGCTGAAAAGTGTTGCCAAGTATGATAAAATTAAATTAACCAACGTTAATAATCTGACCCGGGGAGATGGCGAAACTTGTTCCCTCTGCATACTGAAATCCAGCAAGCGAGTCCCGACGCAGAAAGCGCTATCCAGCCTGTCCTTGACGCGCTGAGCGACCACATCGCTATCCTGAACAACAAGGGCGAAATCGTCGCGGTTAACGCCGCTTGGCGGAGGCTGGCAGCGAGGGGCGATTTCAGGCGCGACAACTGCGGAATCGGCCAGATCTACGTAACCCTTTGCCAGCAATCGAGGGGCATGAACCTGCCGGGTGCGAGCCAAATATCCGCGGGCATCCGTGATCTAGTCGACGGCGTTAGCGACCACTATCAGCAAGAATACTACGTTCATTCACCGTTGCGACGATGCTGGTATCAGTTGCGAGCCGCCCGGTTTGAGCTACAAGGAGAATCGCGCGTTCTCGTCGTCCATCAGGACGTTTCCAGCTTGAAAGCCGCTCGGCGCAAGGTGGCGGAAAGCCAACAGACCGCGCGGCTTCCGTATGATCAAAGTCCAAGCGTCCGGTTTGCGGCGACGCCGGAAGGCGGTATCGTAAATTGCAATGCCGCGCGCATCTTTGCTTACAGGCGCGAGGAACTGGAAGACAGGTCGATTGAGCGTATCTTGAACGCCCCGCCCTGCCATAGCGACAATCTGCCTGAACTCAACGACAACCACAACCACGACTTGATCGCCAAGCGTCGGGACGGCAACGACTTCCCCAGGCTATTCAACTTCGCCAAGTCGCAGGGTATGGACACCGGGCTTTGTACGGTCACGGTACAAGACTTAAACGGTTCAGAGAATTCGCAAGACGAGAATCGGGACGCGCGAGACGCCGAGGGGGAAAGGCAGGGGTTGAATAGTCAGTTTCTCACGATGATGGCTCACGAATTGCGTAGTCCTCTGACGTCAATCCGTCTCTCATACGACATGCTGACTCATTATAGGGAGCAAGCGACCGAAGACGAGCGCGCGCAGTACCTGGACAACATACGCCTGCAAGTAGAGCATTTGAACGAAGTCCTTGGCGACGTCATGAGCCTGAGCAAGGCGGACCGCGGCGAACTTGAATTTAATCCGGAGCGCGGCGATCTGACGACTTTTTGTCATAACATCGTCGAGTCCTTCCAGATCAATCACTCCCACTCGCATAAGATCGGCTTCGAGTGCGCGTCCGCAGAGCTCTTTGCCGATTTCGACCGCAGGCTGCTGCGCCGCGCCCTGACCAATCTGATTGACAACGCCATCAAGTATTCGCCTCGGGGCGGCAACGTGATCTTTTGTCTCTGGCAAGGGGGCGACCGCGCGCAGATCTCGGTGAGCGACGAAGGCATAGGCATCCCGCCAGACGAAGCGGCGTTCTTGTTCGACGCCTTTCACCGCGCGTCCAACGTCGGTTCCCTGCCGGGTACCGGGCTAGGCTTGGCGATCGCCAAGCAAGCCGTAGAAAGGCATGGGGGCGCGATCAGCTTGCCGCCGCAATCCGATATCGGCGCGGCCTTCCTTATCGAGCTGCCGCTTAAGTCTGAAGGCGAGCAGGTCCGCAACCTGTCCACATCAGAGCGCTCCACATGCGGCTGACTGCCCGATAAGCCAAGATGCGCTAAAATACTTGCATGATTGCCCTGAGGATTTGCGCCATTCTTTTGTCGCTGATACTGGCGCTCTCCGCATCCGCGCAGGAGCGCGACTTGCCTTTGGATGAGGCGCGCAGCGAGCCGGACGGCGTGATCCGCGGTCAGCTGGATGATCGCAAGCCGCGCGAAGTCTTTTACATTGATGGTCTCCGCGGCGAGGTCATTCAGTTCGAATTGCGCGCGACAGAAGGCGACCTCGAACCCGTCCTCGGCGTATTCGACAACACCGGCAACCTCGAGTTTTACCGCGGCGTCGCAGGGGGCGAACTCCCCATCAAACAAGACCTGACCTTGAAAGCCACCGGCCGTTACTTTGTGATTGTCGCGCGCTTCGGCCAAAGCCTCGGCAGCACGGCAGGCGCTTATGAACTGCACATGCTGCGCGCAGGCGTCTTGTCCGAACAAGGCAGCGCCCTGCGCTATGGCGATTCCGTTATCGGCACGATCAGCGATACAGAGCCACAAGTCTATTACAGCTTTCAAGCGCAGCAAGGCGATATATTGACTGTATCGATGGTGCGGTCTTCCGGCACCCTGGATCCCTATCTGAAAGTCGTCGACGAAGAGCGCTTTGTCATCGCCGACAACGATGATCAAACTGGCGCCGATACGCGCAATGCCCGCATCGACGCCCTTATTATCAATCGGACCGGCGCCTACATCATCGTAGCGTCACGCTATCGCGAGGTTGACGGTGATAGCGCGGGCAGCTTTGTTTTGACGATTGAAGAAGCTGAAAACAGCGGCACCGGCAGCTCGCAATTGGCGCCCTTGCCAATACGTTATGGCGAAGCCAAGACCGCTGTGCTCAGTCACCGGCAGTACGAGCGCTTCTACACCTTCAATGCGGAAAAAGATGATCTTATTACCATCAGCATGACGCGTGGCAGCGCGGGTGAACTTGACAGTTATCTCATCCTGGCGGATGAACACTTTTCTTCTATCTTTGAGGACGACGACAGCGGCGGCGGGCAGAACGCCAGGATCGCGGACTATCGCATACCGGCGGAGGGCAAGTACCACATAATCGCCACACGATTCGAGGGCAGCAAGGGCAATAGCCTGGGCGCCTTTCTGCTGACACTGGACGCCGTCGGCAGCGCCTTCCAGGATGTGCCCTCCGATGCTGTCAACATCAATTATGGCACCAGCGCGCCGGGCAAGATTGATGCGGCAAACGAGCATGATCTCTACGCCTTTTATGCCCGCCAAGGCGAGATCATCACCGTATCAATGACGCGCGTGGACGGCGATCTTGACGCCTACCTGGAACTGCTAAACGCCTCGCAAGAAGTGCTGCTGAGCAACGATGACGGCGGCAACGGACAAAATGCCCTGATCGACAGTTACACCATTCCCTTCTCTGGCCTTTATTACATTCGCGCCCGACGCTTTTCTGGCGGCAACGGCAATCCCAACACATCGGGATCTTATGTGCTGGTCCTTGCCGAGCGCTTTGGTTGAGCGGTCCCGCATCAAAGCGAGCTTGTCAATAACCAAGCGGCGTCCTGAGTTGGCTATAATCAAGTGTCATGGGACGATTCCGAACATCTTTCCAGCCAGCGAAAATCGCAGAGGGCGTCTTTATAGCGAGCGGCGCCATCGTTGTCGGCGACGTCGTCATTGAGGCAAAAGCCAGCGTCTGGTTCAACGCAGTGCTGCGCGGCGATACTGAAAAACTGGTAATCGGAGCGGGCGTCAATATCCAGGACGGCGCGATCTGTCACGCCGATCCCGGCTGGCCGCTAATCATAGGCGCCGGCGTCACGGTGGGCCATCGCGCCATCCTGCACGGCGCCAGAATCGGGGACCATACCCTGATAGGCATGGGCGCCATTGTCATGAATGGCGCGCAAATCGGCAGCAACTGCATCGTCGGCGCCGGCTCGCTGATAACGCAGCGCAAGGTCTTCGCCAACAACAGCTTGATAATGGGCAATCCGGCGCGGGCTATCCGCGCCGTTACAAGTGACGAGATCGCGATGATCCGGCGAACGGCAGCGAATTATGTGGAAAAAGCGCGGGCTTTTCAGGACTGCTGACGACGTTCTTCTTCGTCTTCGCCTTGATAGGCGAGCAGATCATCGAGGGACATCTTGGGCAGGCGGTTTTCGGTCATCACAGCGCGCATCTCGGTATTGATCTCGCCGTCTTCGCCGATGTGCCGGCGGATGTTGGCGCCGGTCGCCTCCGAGTATTCGAAGCGATGCTCGGCGATGGTCACGCCGTCGGCGATGATTCGCAGGCTCCATTTGCCATCCAATTCCATCTGATCGTGCAGGGGCATGCGCGTATTGGGCGTCAAAAAATTGCGCCCGCGGGTCAACTTGAAAGTGTCTTCGTGGATGTAAACCGGGTCCCCGACCGCGTCGATGATCTCGAAGCGTATATCGCCGTTGGCTTCCATCGGGACGCGCAATTGCACAAATGGTTGAATGTAGTCGATGTCGTCCGGCAGGGACCAGGTGCGGTAAATCTGCGGTTCAGTATCTTCTTTGGTCGTCAGCAGGCCGATATCAACCGCCAAGACCTGTACTTCGTCCGGGTCCAGCCCGGCCCGCGTCACCGATTCCAGCGCGTGACGGTAGACCCGCTGCTCGGCGCTGGCGGGCTGCTGGTGGAAGATCTCATAATCGTCGTAGTCGTCTTCTTCCTCTTCCTGGTGTTCGTAATCGTAACTGTAGTCATAGGATTGATCCCTGACATTGGAACTGACGCTATCGTTGTCGAACTGGCGCACCAGGAAAAGCAAACCCAACAATACCAGGATCACCGGGAAGCTGTTGCCCAGCAAGGCGACAGCGCCCAGCGCCAGCAGGATAAACGCCAGAAACCAGGTATTGCGATTGTTGTCCATAGACGGTCCTTCGCTTGATTATAAAACCCGCTTGCCCGTGCCAGGAGCAGCCAGTTACGCGCCGCACAGTTTACCTGCGGTTGCGCGACAGGCTCCTGCGGCTTGACGAACTGGGCTGTTCCAGCAGGTCTTTCAATTGCATGGTCTCCGGCTCTTCCGCCTCCTCGACGATGACGGCGTCTCGCAGATTATGACTGCGACTCGACAGCGACTCTTTGTATTCCGCTTCTCCGCTAAGGCGGCGGCGACGTTCGTTGACCGAGGGCGCCAGCATCAAGTCGTGCATGCCGATCAGGTTGTTGTCGACATACACCCGCAAGTCCCAGTCGCCGCTGCCGTCGATGCTGTTGTTGCCCGCCAGCGGCAGTTGATGTTCGGCGAGCAATTCCAGTTCGCCTTCGCGCAAGTAGGTCTTCATCTCGTGCACGAACTGCTCTTCGCCCAGGTGATTGTAAATCTCGTAGCGGACCAGCGCTTGCCGGTCGGCTTCTTCGTTGTCGACGAACAAAGTGATGAAGGGGCGCACGCCATCGTCGTCCTTGGAAATATTGCGCGTGCGCCGCATCGCCAGCCCATCGACGCCGGTCTGCATGGCGATCAAACCGATATCGAGCAAGACAATGCCGCTGCGGTTGAAATATCCAGCGCGTGAAGCCGCGCGTTCGGCCGCTTCACGCGCCTGTGGCGTGATGCGCCGGCGCACCGGCGCGCGATGCAATACGTCCAGCAGGGTCTCTCGGTCGGGCCCCAGTTCGATCAACGAAGCGATCACAGCGACAGCAAATACGCCCAGCAATGAGATCTGTACGGCGGCGGAAACGGGCGCCGCCAGCAGGGCAAAACCAATCAGCAGTCCCATGGCGATCAACCAAGCCGTGTTGCGTCGTTTCAAGCGAATCATGTGTTTAGCGTGTCCAATTCAGCGCGCGTCTAATTGTAATACGGCTGCCGCGCCACCCTTGTTGCTCCCAACTGCTCAGAGCCAAGTCTGCCACAGTTCAGCCAAATGTACAGTCACCCTTGTCCAGTGACCTTGTACACGCTTATTTTATCATCATTTGCGCGAGAATTTTCAAGGTGTGGACGGTCGGGAGTTGAAAAGCGTCGGTGTAGAACTGTGTCGGGCGCAGTAATGGTATTGTCGTCACAGCGACGCAAAACCACAAAAACAGGACTGGGTAAGGACGACCCGACGGGTCGCCCGTCTTTTTATCTGAACGGAATGCCACACGGCAAATAATGTCTTAAGCCCCGCGTCTATGCCTTCAGCTCGCGCCTCGGCTGTTCAAGATCTTCGGCGATCAGCGCGTCGATCGAAAGGCGCTTGTGGCTTGAGCCCATACCGGGCGCGGGTTGAGCCTGCCGATCCTTGACAGGTCGGTTCTCCCGCTCCAAGGCTGCCAGTTCGCGCGCGACTTCGGCGTCGATCCAGGCTTGACGCCGTGCGGCAACTGCGCCATAGCCAAAGACCTGGCGCAGAATATGCGCGACTAACCCGATACCCCAGACGCCAACCAGATAAAAGGTCGTTGTCATGCTCTCTGCGAGATCCCAGCCATTGACGTTTGATTCCGCCCAGCGCAGTAGCGCCAGAGGACCCATTAAAGCGAAGAAAAGCGCGATATGATGCAATAGCAGGCGACGGTGTTTTAGTTTGTCCGCCTGTCGAATACGGATCAGTTCTTCCTGATCTTCCCACTCGTCCGCTCTGGAATGCTGTAGTTGTCGGTTGATCAGCGCTTCCGTCTCGTCCAGATGTTTTTCATAACGAGCGCCGTAATCGAAGGTATAGCGAAGGAAGCGAATAACGAAGGCCATTGCCAAGATAGTATAAGGGACGGCGGCAAAAAAGAGTCTATCGAGGCCGGCGTAGTCAAAACGCGCGGGCCATAGATCCGCAAATGCCGCCACAAATAGTCCGGTCGCGCCGGCAAACAGCAAGCCAAGGAACAAAACCGCGCCCCGCGCACGCATTTTGTTTTCCACATGTTCGCGGATTTCGGCTTTCTGGATAGGTTTGGCTTTGTATTTCATCGCACAGTTTTCATTGTCCGGCCACTATGTGACAGGGACTGGTCGAGGATTAGTTCGCCCTCTTCACTGATGCGGAAACCCTGTTCAAGCAGCGCGGAATCATCCAGTTCATCATCCGTGACATGCGAAGCCAGACGCCGCGCTCGCGAGCGAACTCGAGACTTGTGCCATTGTCGCTCGATTTCCGCCTCAATCTTGAGCGCTCGTCCGTCATTAGTCCTGCCGTGCACAAAGTAATAGCGTAGCCAATGCAATCCGAAGATCGTCAGCCACATGAAGGTCGAATTAATCAGAAAATCGGCATCGTGCCAGCGGTAAGAACGCACTACATAATCCAGCCAGAACACAGCGAGGACGGGCGCCATCACCAGAATATGCGCCACGATGAAACCGCGCGCAGTCGCTTTTCGCGACATGCGGTCTTCAATCAGGAATTCTTCTTCTTCATCCAGCGCGCTTAGCTCGGACTGCCGTTCAATCTCGCGCTCGATTTCGTCAGCGCGCTTTCTGGCGCCGGGACCATTCTGATGATAATAGCGCAGAAATTGCAAGAGTAGCGGTATAGCCCAGAGGATGGCGAAAGTCGCCTGCGAGGCAGTATCCCACCAAATTTGGTCTATCAGCGCCAGGATCAAAACCAGGACGTAGGCCACCACATGCAGCAAGATATCGCGGCGGCCGGCCATTCGTCTTTCGATGCGATAACGGATGAGTTCTTCTTGCGTCGATGTCATCTCTTGTCTTCAGCCGAATCGCTAGCGTTGACGCTCGTTGCTATCGGCGCTGCCGCCTTCCACTTCATCAATGAAACTATCGCTCAATTCCCCATCGTCATTCAGGCGCACCGCGCGCGCCTTGACATCATCCACGTCGAGCAAGTCCTCTTCATCAGCATAGCGGCTTTTGCGGCGATCGGCATCATGTCGCTGCGAGATTCGCATCTGGCGCGTTATCTCGCTTTCGATTTCTTCCTCGCCCCGGTCGGCGCCCCGTCCATGCTTGTAATGATAATCCAGGTAATGATTGACTATGCCGATCCCCCAAAATGCCGTGACGAAGACAGGCCAGGGAAAGGCGGTTAGATTGAAGAACCAGAGCAGCCAGCAGAAACCGTTTATCGCCAGATAGGCTGTCAAGTGCTGCAAGAATTCGCTGCGAGCGCTGAGTTTCTTTTGCACACGCTGACGGATCAACTCTTCCGGGTCTGGCGGCTGCTTTTTCTTCTTTTTACCAATCTGATCGACGACCTCGGACGCGAATTCAGCGCCCTTGCGTATCGAGTGATCGATCTTTTGACCCAAGTCTCCTCTGAAGAAGTCCATGAAGTCAAGACTCATGACCGGTTGCGGATCCGACGCGTCATTGCCGAAATCCGCTACATATAAGGGAGGCAATCGCGTCAGGCCCGATTCCGCCAGCGCCAACTTGAGATCACGCATCAATGTCGTCGCCGTTTGATAGCGCTGCGAAGGCTGCTTCGCCAAAGCCTTCAACAGGACATCGTCAAGAGCCGGGGTCAATTCCGCATTGAGTTGGCTGGGCGGCGTCGGCGGCGTGTAGATCTGCTCGTGCACAATCGCATAAGCCGTATCTCCCCCGAAGGGCACCTGCCCAGTCAACAGTTCGTACAAGATCACCGCAAAGGCATAGACATCGGTTGCCGGACTCAGGTCGCGCTCGCCGCGCGCTTGTTCGGGCGAAATGTAAAATGGTGTGCCCAACATCATGTCGTGGCTGATGGTCGAGTCGCCAACCTGCGCGATTCGCGCCAGACCGAAGTCACTGATATAAGGCAGATCCCGTTCGTCAATGAGAATGTTCGAGGGTTTGACATCGCGATGCAAGACGCCCATCTCGTGCGCGTAGGTCAATCCATCCGCCAGCATGCTCATCATGCGCACCATGTCGTCAAGAGCGATGCCTTCTTTGATGGCGCGGCGCTTGAGCGTGCCGCCCTCGATGAATTTCATGACAATATAGGGCTGCCCGTCGAATTCGGCGTAATCGTAGATTGGCACGATTTGCGGATGCTCCAGGCGGGCGATGATCCGCGCCTCGCGCTCAAATCGCTCCAGAAAGGTATCATCGCGCACGAAGGATTCGTGCAAGATCTTGACGGCGACCTGGCGGTCGAGCCGCTCGTGATAGGCTTGGTAAACCGTCGCCATTCCGCCGGAACCGATGCGCGTAACGATTTCGTAGCCGGCGAAATCGTCGCCCTTGTTCAAAGTCATTCTACGCTCCGCGACGATCGCCGCGACGACGCCTCTTCAACAAAACTGTCTGTAAGCTCGCCTTCGTCATTAAGGCGCAGTTTCGCCACGTCGACATTGTCCAACGCCAATTCCAAATCACCATCATCGTTCAGACGCTCTAGCCGCGCCCGCTCACGCATCTCCGTCCGGCGCAATTGCCGTGTGATCTCGCCCTCGATTTCCGCCTCGCGCTTTTCCGCGCCGCGGCCATATTTGTAATAATAACGCAAGCAAAAAAGCGCAAGGATGACGCTCCAAAAACCGAGCGCGGGCATATTGCCGATACCGTCATTCCAGTAACCCGGTACCAAGAGCATATAGAAAGCCCACGCACTGTTAAGAACCGCAAAAAACGCCAAAAAATAAACGATGCCACGGCGGGCGGCGTATTTCTTTTCGATACGCTTGCGTAATTGCCATTCTTCTTCGCCGTCCAAGTCAGATCTTGCCAGATGCCGGGTAATTTCACGCTCGGTTTCTTGCTTGCGGTTGTCCGCGCCCCGCCCGTGTTTGTAATGGTAGCGAACCATTTGAAATGCCGGGAAGATAGCCCAGAAGCTGGCAAACCCGACCAAGTCGCCCAAGGCATATACCCGGTCTTGGAGGATGATGCCCAGCCCGATAATGCCAATAACCATGCAATAAATCACAAGATGTATGATCAAGGCGCGGCGGGCGCGAAACTTCTTTTCCACGCGCTCGCGGATGGCAGCCTCTCTTGACTTCGCGCCGCCTTTTCTCTTGCGCAAGCCCGCTTTACGCTTGCTCCCATGCTCCAGCGCAGCGAGCCCGGCAAAGTCGGCTAGATGATCGCCATCGCCGTGGCCCGAGCGCGACTGCGATCCCTGCTGAACGCGGCTACGATCGGGCGGCAATTTCCTGAGGCCCGATTCCGCCAGCGCCGTCTTGAAATCGTCCATGAGCGCCTTCGCGCTTTGATAACGTTCTGAGGGCGCCTTCGCCAGCGCTTTCAGCAATACTTCATCAACCGCCGCGCTCAGGTCGGGATTGATCTGGCTGGGCGGCGTCGGCGCCGTGTAGATGTGTTCGTGCACGACCGCGTAGGAATTATCGGCGATAAACGGCGCCTGCCCCAGCAGCAACTCGTACAAGATGATGCCAAAAGAATAGACATCGGTCGCCGGCGACAGATCACGCTCGCCCCTGGCTTGCTCCGGCGAAATATAAAAGGGCGTGCCCAGCATCATGTCGTGACTGATGGTCGAGTCGCCCGCTTGTACGATGCGCGCCAACCCGAAATCGCTGATATACGGCAGGTCGCGTTCGTCGATCAAGATATTCGACGGTTTGATATCGCGATGCAATACGCCTTTTTCGTGCGCATAGGTCAGCGCATCCGCCAAAGGGGTCATCACGCTTTTGATCTCGTCCAGGGTGATGCCGCGCTTGATCAAGCGCCGCTTCAGCGTGCCGCCTTCGATGTATTTCATGACGAAGTAGGGTTGACCTGCGTATTCGTCGTAGTCGTAGACGGGCACGATATGCGGATGTTCCAAGCGGGCGACGATGCGCGCCTCGCGCTGAAAGCGCTCGAGGAATGTACCATCCTGCACAAAAGTATCATGCATGATCTTGATAGCGACATGGCGGTCGAGCCGCTCGTGATAGGCTTGATAAGCCGTCGCCATCCCGCCGGAACCGATGCGCGCGATGATCCTGTATCCGGCGAAATCGTCGCCGATGTTCAAGGTCATTGTCTTCCCTAAAATAAGCAATATACGCGGTTATGGCCTTGACTAAACCGCGCGCAACTTTTCAGACCGCTCGCCAATGCAAACGAGCCCGGTCCTTCGCCATTATACGCGGCGCGGACCTGGCAGTCAGATTATCATTGCTTGTCGGCTGTCTACCTGTCTTTGATTACGCAACAGTTGAAATCGGGTTGCGGGCGGCGCTGGCGATCAGCTAGTGCCGAAACTCAAGCCCAGTTCATTGAGCCAGCGGCGATAAGCGATGGCGGTCTTGTCACTGCGCAGGTGCAGTTCCGACTGCAAATCGAGCGGCAGCAACTCGGGGCGCTGCGATTGCACGATGGGCAAATCCTGATAGGCGATCTCGTCCTGGAAGGCGCGCAGCATCTCGTCGCTGCTGTCGTCTTGCGTCATGACCATCCACATCCACATCAGCGACTTGAGCTCTTCGATCGGCGTGACCATGAGCAAAATAGCGAATTTCTCCTCGGCTTCCTTGCGGAAATAGGCGACCAGCGGTCGATAGACCTTGTAAGTATAGCTCACCCAATTGGGGATATGAGAACCATCGGGGTTAGGCTGGAAGACGCGGATATCGGAGGCGGTGATGCCGTTCTCGTCGCTGACGACATCGTAGTCCGGTATCTCCGGACGCTCCTGCGTGCCCAGGATATTCTCGTGTACGAAGGGGAAATGCGCGACATCGAGAAAGTTCTCTACCATGCGCGGTCCAGCCGCCTGAAATTCGTAAGCGCCACAAAGGATTTTGCGGTAGCTTTCGTCCTCCCATTCCTCGAATGTCGGGATCTTGTAAGCCGGCTCTCCCAGGCAGACCCAGACCATATCGTAGGCGATGGCAGCCTGGTAAGTGAAAGTTCTGGCTTTAGCGGGCGGCTTTTGCTCCGGGTGCGCGGGCATGCGGATACAATTGCCCTCAGCGTCGTACGTCCAGCCATGATACGGACATTGCAGGGTGTCGTCCTCCAGCACCTCGCCGAGCGAGAGCCGCGTACCGCGATGCACGCACAAGTCCTTCCAAGCCCGAATTTGGTCGCCAGCGCGCCAAATGACGATATCCTCGCCCAAAAGGCGCGCGCCGGCCACATTATTCCGCGCGTCCAATTCGGCGACCGGGAGCACGGCATGCCAATCGTTCAGCAAAATCGGATCGTCAATCATTTACGGATCTCCCAGTCCCTAAACTCGCAACAATTATAACATATCGCGCGCCCCCGCATTGTTCCGCCATGTCCAGCGAGTTCACAACCAATGCGGCCGCCGCAAGCTTACGCGAGCGGCAAAGTTTGTGTACCATTGCCGGAAGAACAGGCACTGGAGAACTTGAGGAAAATACCATGGCACAAATGGCAAACAAGGTCGCGCTGGTAACAGGCGCGGCTTCAGGCATTGGTCGCGCAAGCGCCAGCGCATTGGCGCGGGAAGGGGCAGCCGTCTGCGCCTCGGATATCAATGATCAAGGCGGCCAGGAGACCGTTCAAGCGATCATCGACGACGGCGGCGAAGCCATTTTTGTCCATTGCGATGTGACGCGCTCTGACGACGTACGGGGAATGGTATCGGCGACGGTCCAGCGCTTCGGACGCCTGGACGCCGCCGTGAACAATGCTGGCATCGCCGGCTCATTCGAGCAGCGCTTGCACGAAGCGGACGACAAGCTGTTCCAACTGGTGATGGCCATCAATCTCCAGGGAGTCTGGCACTGCATGAAAGCCGAATTGGAGCAGATGTTGCCGGCGGGTCAAGGCACGATCGTCAATATCGCGTCGGTCGCCGGCTTGATCGGCGCGCCCAAAGCCGCTGCCTATACCGCCAGCAAACACGCCGTCGTCGGCTTGACGCGCTCGGCCGCGCTGGACTACGCCAAGCGCGGCATACGCATCAACGCCATCTGCCCAGCCTATACAGACACGGCTATGGTGCAGGCCGGCATCGCGCTGAATCCGGCGCTGGCGACCATCATGGAGCGGGCGATACCGATGGGCAGGCTGGGCGCGCCAGAGGAAATCGCGGCGGCGGTCGTCTGGCTGTGTTCGGATGCGTCTTCGTTTGTCACCGGGCACCCTCTGGCGCTGGATGGGGGCTTGGTGGCGACGTAAGGTTTCTGGCTTCTATTGACAGCGTCCATACAGCTTTTATACTAGGGCATCATGGTCACAGTACTATACAGGCAGCGGCATGGCTATGACGTTCGGATTTATACAAACGATCACCCTCCTGCGCATGCGCATGTCTGGAGGGGAGACAAAAAAGTACAGATAAACTTGAATACTTTAGAAGTCAAGCATAATCGTGGATACAGTACGAGAGAAATTCGACAGATTCGTAAGTTGGTGACTGAAAACAGAGAACTGTTGCTCGACGTATGGAACGACATCCATGAAAAAGGTGAGAGACGAGAATAAGGATGACGAGTAGAGACAGCAACATATACATTGAGCCAGTTATTCACGATACGCGCAACGAGCCGCAGCGCGTTAGATTCACCGATACGCATGCCATGATTGACTTGGCGGATGGAAGGATTATCGGCGTGCCGCTTCACTTTTTCCCCTTGCTGGAAGCGGCAACCGTCGAAGAACGTCAAAACTACCAACTCGGCAGTAGCACAGTATATTGGGAAGATATTGACGACGGCATAGATTTGGCGGCTATGTTATCGGGTCTCTATCTCGAGACAAGAAAAGAGTATAAAGAATACTTGAAGAAGCTTATCGCCGAGCGCAAAGCGAAAACCTCAACTACTTAAGCAAACCCACCCGCCGCATACCCGTGAGACCAGGGCGCGTCAGTCACCAGCGGAAAATAATAGGCGCCGCGCCGCAGGCATTCGTCGCGCCCGACATCCAAGCGCATGAGATTGTCAACTCGGTCATTTACCGTCGCTTGGGCGCCTCGCCCTTTGTCACCGGACATCCGCTGGCGCTGGATGGTGGCACGGTAGGGACGTGAGATTTCTGCAATTGTTGACAGTGTCTATGCAGCTTGTATACTAGGAACCATGGTCACAGTTCTATACAGGCAGCGGCATGGTTATGATGTTCGCATTCATACCGACGACCATTTTCCGGCGCATGTCCATGTGTGGAAGGACAACAGAGAACTTATTATTGAATTGCGCCAAATGAGGATCCGAAAGAACAAAGGATTTAATAGCCGTGAAGTCCGTCAGATTCTCGCGCTATTGCGAGAACATGAATCGCTTCTTCGCGAAACGTGGCTGAGATGGCATGGTTCGCTCGAATAGCCAAATGGTAGCGGACAAGGGGGAAAAATGGCGAAAGCGCCAGAAATTCATGACGAGCGCAACGTACCAACGGGTCTGAAATTCACCGAGGAGTATGTCATCATAACTTTGGCTGATGAGCGCACCATTGGGATGCCGCTTTACTTCTTCCCATGGTTGCATGCCGCAACGGACGAACAACGGCGCGGTTATCAACTCGGCGCTTGGAGCGTATACTGGAAAGAACTTGACGAAAGCATTGACTTGATTGCCATGATCTCGGGCATGTACATCAAACCAAAGAAGCGACCAGAGACGGAGCCTGCGATCCAAGAGGCCGCTACTTAACCAAACCCGCCCGCCGCATATCCGAGAGTATCACCCGCTCCCAGGGCGCGTCAGTCACCAGCGGAAAATAATAGGCGCCGCGCCGCAGGCATTCGTCGCGGATCTCGTCGCGCCAGGCGCTCAAGCGCCGCTGATAGATGCCGCGCATGGTCGCGTCTACCGTGACTTCCTGGGCTTGACCCGTTTCCACATCGATCAGGCGCAGATCGCCGACCAGCGGCGGGCTGATCTCTTCCGGCGCCAGCACATGCAAGAACGCCACCTCGTGCCCGCGGCTGAGCAGCGCGTTCAATCCATCGATATAACCTGTGGGCGAGAACATATCGCTGATGATCAGCGCCAAGCCCGGACGCCGCGCGCGCCGTGCGTAATCGCCCAGCATAATATTCAGATCAGTGATGCCCGCCACATCGAGATCTTGTATGAAACGCAGCATGGCGATGCCGCGCCCGCGTCCGCGCACGGGACCGAAAGTGGCGCTGCCGCCATCGTTGACAGCGGTGAGAATCAGGCGATCATTGCTGGTCAATGACAGATAGGCCAGCCCGGCAAAGATGCGCTTGGCGTAAAGCAGCTTCTTTTGATCGGCTTCGCCCTCGGGCGGAAAATCCATGCTGGCGGAGGCGTCGAGGATCAAATGCGCCGTCAGGTCTTCCTCGTCTTCCAGCAGTTTGATGAAAGGGCGCTCCAGCCGGGCGTAGATATTCCAGTCGAGCTGGCGCAGGTCATCGCCCGGCACATAGTTGCGGTAATCGGCGAATTCGATGCTGTTGCCGCGTTTGATGGAGCGGCGGTCGCCTTTCATCGCGCCAACCCGCACCTTGCGGGCGACCAGCATCAAAGGTTCGAGGCGACGACGAACCGCTTCGTTCAAAAGCGTATGGGCGGCTGCTGGCTGTTCGGACATGATATGCTCGACAATTCGACAGGAACGCGCTAGACACGACTAGGCTCTATCGTCGTCCTCATTATCGTTGTCATTGTCTTCCGTATCATCCGGCTCCGCGTCTTCACCTTCATCTTCATCTTCATCCTTGTTCGCATCATCCTCATCGTCTTCAAACTCGAATTCCAGAATCGCGATATGACGCCCGCGGAACATCTTCTCTTGCTGCTCGAAGTTCAAGCGCTCGAAGAGACGGCGGGCGGGTTCGTTGTCCGGCTCGTAACGCGCGATGACCATCTCACTGTTCTCAAAATCGTGCACCATGTCAATCAAATAGTCAACAACCGCGTAACCATAACCCCTGCGCTGATGATCGCGATCGATTGTCAAACGCTCGATGATCCACTGCGTCGGATTCTCGGCGTGGATCAACATGACATAGCCGATCGCCTCCCCTTCCGCATCAATGCGGTATGAGGTCACCGCCGGATGACGCGTCTGCAAAAATGTTATGAACAGATTCTTGCTGAAGCGGCGCTGCTCCCGTTCGATGCGGATATGGCGCAGATTCAGGAACTCGCTCAGCGACTTGATTTCGGTCAGCTTGAAATTCGCCATCAGACTCCTTGCTCCAGCAGCTCCGATGAATCCAAGGCGTCCAGCACGACCTGAACCGGGTGCCGCGCCGCGTAACCTGCGTCGTGGATCTGCGCGCGGCAAGAGGTGCCAGCCGCAGCCACGACAGCATCGGGATTGTCGCGGATGGTCGGCAAAAGGCGATCCTCGGCGATCTTCATGCTCAGTTCATAGTGCTCATAGCCGAAGCTGCCCGCCACCCCACAGCAGCCGGTATTCATCTCTTCGACCTCGGCGCCGGGAATGCTCCCCAGCAACTTGAGCGAATCCGCGGTTCCCCAGAGCGCCTTCTGGTGACAGTGTCCATGCAATAATATCTGCGGCGATTCCGCTTGCCAAGCGAGGGTCTCGGCGCCGCAAGCCAGCTTCTCCGCGAAGAATTGCTCGACGCTCTGGCAGCGCGCGGCCAGCGACTTCGCCGCCGCCTGAATGCCCGGATCCACCAGGGTCAAATAGTCGTCGGTGAAGGCGCTGAGGCAGCTAGGCTCGATGAAAATATAAGGCGCATCCGGGCTCTGCCTGTACAAGCCGAGCACATTGGACTGCGCCATCGCTTTGGCATTGTCCAGCAAGCCTTTGCTGATAGCCGGCCGGCCGCAGCAGCCTTGCTCCGGCAAGCGCCGCGCGTTGACGCGCAGCCCGAGACGCCTCGCCAGTTCCATCACCGCCTCCCCAATTTCAGGATGGTTCCATTCGGTGAAGGTATCGACGATCATAATGGCGTCCGGTTCGGCATGATAGGCATAGCGCTCGGCGGAAAAGGGACGTTCGGCATATTGCGGCAAGGGACGCTCCGCGGGCAATCCCAGAATCTCGGCGCCAATCTTGCCCAGCGAATGATTGAGCAGGAAGTTGCTAAGCCCGGGCAACCTGCCGGCAAGCCGGTTGACGCGATGGATGTTGCCAAAAACTCTTGTCGCGAGCGGAACGCCGTGCTTGTCGTGCCATGCCGCCAGGAATTCCGATTTCAGTTTGGCGACATCGACAGCCGACGGACATTCGCTGGCGCAGGCTTTGCAGGACAAGCAGAGCTCAAAGACTTCTTTGACCGCGGCATTGCCCAGGTCATCGGGCAGCGCGCCACTGATGGCCGCGCGCAGGGCATTGGCGCGGCCGCGCGTGGAATGCGCCTCGTCGAGCGTCGCCTGGTACGAGGGACACATGGCGCCGACGCCCTCCTTGCGGCAGACGCCCGCGCCATTGCACATCTCTATGGCGCCGGCAAAACCCTCATCCGCCGACCAATCAAATCGCGTCGGCAGGTCGATCACTTGGTAGTCGGGCGAATAGCGCAGCAACTCGGCGCTGTCCATCGGCGGCGAATCGATGATCTTGCCCGGGTTCATCATGTTCTCGGGATCAAAGGCGCGCTTGACCTGACGGAAGGCCTCCATCAGTTCCGCGCCGAAGAGATACTCGCTGAATTCGCCGCGCACAAGTCCTTGACCGTGTTCGCCAGTGATACTGCCCTGATACTTCTTGACCGTGGCCGCCACCGCGTCGGCGATGCTGCGATACTGATCGCGCCCCTTGACCGTTCGCAGGTCAATCAGCGGGCGGATATGCAGGCAGCCGGCGCTGGCATGAGCATAGATAGCGTAGGTCGTATCGTTGTCGTAGATGATGCGCTCGACATCGGAGATATAATCCGCCAGGCTCTCTACCGGCACCGCCGCGTCCTCAATGAAGGAAATCGGTTTGGCGGCGCTGCGTTCGCTCATCATCAAGCCGAGACCGGCTTTGCGCACCGTCCATACATCGTTCTGCTGCCCGGGCGTCGCCGCGACCGCCACCGCCCCGCGATAACCCAGACGCGTCAAATGCGCCTTCAGATCGGCGATCTTCGCGCCAAGCTCGCTCTCGGTTCCGACGAACTCCACGACCAGGATCGCTGCGGGATCGCCATCAACGAAGGTCAGGCGATCGCGATAACCGGCGGCGGCTCGCGTCTTGTCCAGCAGGAATTTGTCCATCAACTCGATGGCGCTCGGCTCCAACTCCAGGATGCGCGGCGTCGCTTCCAGCGACGCGCGCAAGCTGTCAAAGTGAACCAGCGCCAACCGCTTGTTTTCGATTTTCGGGGATTCGACCAGGCGCAATTCAGCGCGAACGACCGTCGCCAGCGTACCCTCCGAGCCGCAAAGCAGCCAGTTCAGATCCACGTCGGCCGGGTCAATCTTGTCCAGCGCGTAACCGGCGACGGTGCGCCAGGTGCGTGGGTAGCGCGCCTCGATCTGCGCGCTGTGTTCAGTCACAAGATCGCTCACTGTGGACCGGATCTGGTTGAGCGCGCTGGTCGATTCGTCCAGCCAGACCAGATCGCCGTTCGCCAGCACAACTTGCAGCCGAGAGACATGATCGGCGGTCATGCCATAACGGATGCTATGCGCGCCGGTGGCGTTGTTGCCGATGACGCCGCCGATAGCGGCGCGTTCGGCGCTGGCCGGGTCGGGACCGAACATCAAGCCCATCCCCGCCAACTGGCTGTTGAGCGTACCAAGGATCATGCCCGGTTCGATATCAACCGTCCGCGCCTCGGCGTTGACGCCGCGGACGCGCCGCATGTGCCGGGTGAAATCCATGATGATCGCTTCGCCGACAGCTTGCCCGGCCAGGGCGCTTCCGCCGCCCCGCGGCAGCACCGGCAGTCCGTATTTGCGCGCGGTCTCGTGCACGGCCACCACATCGTCGGCATCCCGCGGGAAGGTCACCGCCAGCGGCATGACCTGGTAATTGCTGGCATCCGTGCTGTAGAGCACCCGCGTCATCTGGTCGGCGACGGCGTGAGCGGCGCCGAGGTGGGATTGCAGGTCGCGGAGGAGGTCTGGATTGGACATGGGGGGATTATAGCGTGGTGGTTGCAGTATTTGCAGGCGAGAAGTGAAAAGCCCGCCCGACGCGGACGGGCTTTATGTTAGGGGAAATCAAGAAAATGAGAGGACAAGCATGGTGGAAGCGACCTAAACCCCAGCGTAGCGAGTATTAGCCAACTTTGTCGAGACGCATGTTCCATGATCTACCACTAGAATTTGACACGTCAATCATGACATTTTGGTCCGAATGCACACGGAATGTCTTGCTTATTGACCGTTTACTCCACGAAACAATCAGGATTTTGCTGCTAAAACCGCTACGACCAAGACCCAAAGCTTGCTTCTCATTTTTTGGGCGCCGGCGGCACAAGGATGTGCCCGAACAATCCTACTGTCAATTATCCCGTTTTCCATATCTGGATCATCGGCAAGAGCTTCCATCATGCGTTGCCAAAGCCCATTTGCAGCTCAGCGCGCAAAGCGTTTGTAAACAGAATTCCAATTTCCCTACTCGCTTGGGAGCAAGCACAATCGCGCTACTGTGACTTATCCATATCACCGCCTCAACGAATCTGCGGCATTCCGCCTCGTTGCCCAGATAAACATTTGGCTCTTGAGCCAGAAAATCCCGAAGTTTCGTCCATTGTTCGTCAGTTAGTCTTATGGATGTCACAAGACAATTTTACGCATTAATGAAATTGCCAATGTCAAAATGTCAACAGAACTTAATAATCTGCTTTGTAAAAGGAAAGACGCGCTTCAAGGCGCGTCTTCATGAAATTCTATTGACTGGTTAGCTTTTTCTCAACTGAAGCGACCAAGGGTGGAGTGGTGCATAGACATAGAATGAGACGTTGCAATCTCTATGCACAGTTATTTGCCCTCTCGCCTCGCCATCGCCGCCAAGTCTATTATGGTTTTTCCACGCCAGAGCTTGGACCGACTGAAAACGAGTCGCCCAGCCGGTCACCCAAGACGTGCTATGACTCAGGCATTCCGGTATGTCAACTGAGCCAATTCTGACGATGGCCTGCGCAGCTGTAGTTAGCTTGAGGTTCCAATTCCCACGTGTTAGCAACATCGCTTCACTCGTCATCGTTTGATGACCGAAGAACTCATAAAACGTTCGTCCTCCGCCTTGCATGGAGGATTGCGCGGGTGCGTTGCACCGATTGTCTTGGAAATCCCAATATCCGACAGCCCATTCTTGCTCGGTTGCGCACTGGCGGTCCACAAAACAGCAATTGTCGATGTCTTGCGGCGGCTCAGCAGGTGGCTGTGATTGCGCTGGTTGCGATACAGGTTGTGATTGAGCCGGTTGTGATTCGGGTTGTGACTGCGCTGCGCCAGCGCAAGCGACTTCGTTCACAACCCAATCTGCGACCCAGGCAGAACCGCCATTATGTTGAACTTCATACCACCGATTGAACTTGCGGACTATTTGCAATTGAGAGCCGAATGCCAATGTGCCAACTTTATCCGCGTTTTGCTCGTGATGTCCACGAAGATTGACCGCGCTTTGTTTCGGTGTAATACACTTGACTGTTTGTGCTGATACCGTAGCCAGCATCAATGCCAACAAAGCGACTAGCGCTAAAAGAACCGATAGCTTACGCATGAATTTCTCCAAAATGTGTTGTTGAGTAAATGGGGTATACTGAAAGTGAAAAGCTACGGGTTTTCACCGAATTGCGGTTTCCTGTGGCAGTGGTTGCCACACCACATACCTTCCACAGGAAACTCCCACAAAAAAGCCATGAACGGCTCAAATTGATTTTACATCATGCCTAAATATTCCGCAACAAGCAAGATATTTCGCCTCGCCGTCACAGGCTCGACAAATCCACCTTCAGCGCCCGCAACTGCGCAATGCAAGCGCGCACTGTCTCGTCCGATGCCGAAATCATCGGCGCGCGAACGCCGCCAACGGGCAAGCCCCGATGCGTCATAATGCCCTTTACTACTGTCAGCCAGCCGCCGCCACCAACCACATCGCTGACGGCATTGAGCTGCCTCTGCAGCTTTTGCGCCGCCCGTAGATCTCCGGCATGGAAGGCGTCGTGGATGCCCGCCACGATCTCCGGCACATAATTGCTGCTGCCGGAAACGCTGCAATCCAGCCCCATCGACAAGCCAGCCAGGATCAAACTGTCGGGACCGATCGCGGTATTAAAGCGCCCGTCTTTGAGCTGGTTGACGGCGAACATGGCCAGCAGATCGCCGCTGCTGTCTTTGAGCCCGACGGCGTTTTCATAATCGCGGGCCAGCCGCGTCACCAACCCCGCCGTCAAATTGTTGCCGGCGAATTTGGGCAGGTTGTAAAAGTAGACGGGGAAATCCGGCACTGCTTCCAGCACCGCTCGGTAATGGGCTTCCAGCGCCGCCTCGCTGTGCTGGAAGTACCAGGGCGTGATGACCGAGGCGGCATCGGCGCCAATCGCCTCGGCGTGGCGCGTCAAATCCAAGGTGTCGCGGGTGCTGATGGCGCCGGTGTGGATGATGACAGGGCTACGTCCGCCCGCGGCAGAAACAGTGGCGGCGGCGATGGCTTTGCGCTCTTCAAGGGAAAAGAAGGGACCCTGGCCCGTCGTGCCCAGCGGATAGACGCCAGCCACGCCGCGGTCAAGCAAAAAGTCGACCATCGGCTTGATGATGTCGGGATTGATGTCGCCATTATCCTTGAGCGGCGTCACGGTCGGGCAGACCACGCCTCGCTTGATGGGTGTGAAATTCATGCGCTTGTCTTCTCCCCGTAGCTCAAGTGTCAATTGCAATCACGCTGACAGACTGACCTATTATAATGCTTCACCGCCGGTATCGCAGGTTCGACATCAAAATCTATTTTCCAATGGACAGGCTGGGCATGAGGCTGCAGCCGCGTTGGCGCCCGCGCCATGTTTGCAATCCTCCGAGCGGATACGTTACAATCGTACAGTTGACCGGATCTTCTGCCGCAATGAGAAAAGGGAATGCCTATAAGCGCTGTCTGCGAAGGCTTGTCAAGAAAACAAACCATTTCAATTAACGAGGAGAAAACACGATGTTGAACAGATTCACTAGATTTCGCGTGATCGCATTGCTGTGCGCCTTGCTGCTTTTGATTGGCGGAGCCTCAGCGCAAGACGTCATAACGCTGCAGTTCTACTATCCCGTCGGCGTCGCGGGACCGCTGGCGCAAGCCATTGACGGTTATGTCGCCGAGTTCAACGCCGCGCACGACAACATCCAGGTCGAGCCGATCTTCACCGGCAACTATGTGGAAAACATGGCTCGCGCGCAAGCGGGTATCCTTTCCGGCCAACCGCCTGATGTCGCAATCCTGCTCTCCACCGATCTTTACACCCTGGTGGATATGGGCGGCGTCATCCCCCTGGACGATTACATCGCCTCTGAAGATGGGCTGGACATCGACGATTTCTTCGACGCCTTCATGTCCAATTCGGTGTCGGCTGGCCAAGTCTGGGGCATACCCTGGCAGCGTTCAACGCCCATCCTCTATTACAACAAAGACGCATTCGCCGAGGTAGGACTGGATCCGGAATCCCCGCCAGCCACCTGGGAAGAACTGGTGGAATTCGGCAAGCAACTTGTCCTGCGCGATGGAGACAACGTGACCCGTTGGGGCGTCGAGATCCCGACATCCTTCTGGATTTACGCCAATTTCGCCATTCAGGCTGGGCAGCATATCGGCTCGGTCGAAGACGATCCCTGTGGCGTGTATTTGGATACGCCGGAAGCCATTGAAGCCTTGGCGTTCTTGCGCAGCTTGCAAGTCGAGCACGGCATCATGCCCGACGGCGTCAACCAATGGGGCGTGGCGCCGGCTGATTTCATCGCCGGGGCGACAGCGATGATCTACCACTCCACCGGCAGTCTCAGTTCTCTGCTCAACGACGTGCCCTTCGAGCTTGGGACAGGCTTCATGCCCGGTGGACCCGCCGGTTATGGCGCCAACGTGGGCGGCGGCAACTTTTACATCATGGCCGACATTGGTCAAGAGCGGCAAGACGCGGCTTGGACATTCATCAACTGGATGGTGCGCCCCGAGCAGATCGGCCAGTGGGGCATCGACAGCGGCTACGTCGCGCCGCGCAACGCCGCCTGGGAGACCGACCCCTTGATGAGCTACGCCGCGGAAGTGCCGCAGGCGTCGACTGCGCGTATGCAGCTTGAATACGCAGTGAAAGAATTCCCGGCCACGCTCGCTGGTCCAGAAATGGCGGTCATCACAACGCAAGCGGCGGAAGCCGTTTACACGGGCCAATCGACCCCCGAAGAAGCCCTGAAAGTCGCGCAAGAGCGCTCTGACGAGCTGCTGATGCAGGCTGGTTGTGAACTGGACGGCTAATGAGTAAAATTGCCCTATGAAGCAGCAGGATTCCAGTCAGACAAATACGGGGGGACGGGTTCAAATGACTCGTTCCCCCTCTTTCATAAACGTCCTGAGCGGTCGCGGCTCGATTGCTTACCTGTTCTTGCTGCCTTCGCTGGTTTTCCTGGCGCTCTTCACGCTCTGGCCCATCATCTCCGTCATCTGGACCAGCTTTCACACGCGGCGGGGGCGCAACGAGGTCTTCGTCGGCCTACAGAATTACGAACGCGTATTGTCCGACCCGATCAGCCAGGGGGTGATCAGAAACACCATCGGCTATGTCACCATCGGTCTGATCCTGTCCGTCATCGGTGGACTTCTTCTCGCGATCCTGATGAATCAGGCGCTGCGAAATATCGGTTTTTTTCGCTTTCCTTTCCTCGCGACCATCGCCCTGCCCATGGTCAGCGTCGCCTCAATCTGGCTGTTTTTGTATAGCCCGCGCGTCGGGCTGTTTAACGAGATCCTCGGCGGCTTGGGATTGCCGCGCTCGAACTGGCTCAGCGACCGTGAATTGGCGCTGCCCGGCTTGTTCGCGGTTTACATGTGGAAGCAATTGGGCTATTTCTCGCTCTTCTATTTGGCGGCGCTTCAAGCGCTGCCAGATGATGTTTTGGAAGCGGCGACGCTGGACGGCACCAGCTTTTGGCAGAAGCTGCGCCATATCATCTGGCCGCTTGTCTCGCCGACGACTTACTTTGTCGCGACCATCGCCGTCTTGAACTCGCTGCAACAAGTCGATCATATCTTTGTCTTGACCGAGGGCGGACCCAATAACGCCAGCAACCTGTCTTTATATTACGTTTATCAGCAAGGCTTCAAATGGTTCAAAACCGGCATCGCCTCAGCCATGACGGTCTTTTTGCTGGCTGTGCTGCTGACGATGGCAATGCTGCAGTTCGTCTACCTGGAGCGCCGCGTCCATTATGAATAAGCTGATTCCGCGGCCGGTGACGCCATGACCGCGCGAAAGTCCAAGTGGCGCGAAGCGCTGCCCATTGTGGCGCTGGCTGTCTTCGGGCTGGTCTGGATGGTGCCCTTGATCTGGACGCTGCTGACCGCCTTCGTGCCAACGACGGCGCTGCTGAACGGCGGTCCGTTGGATTGGCTGCAGAACCTGCACCTCGGGGCTTTCGCCGAAGCTTGGGAGGTGGCGCCCTTCCCGCGCTTTTATCTCAATACTATCATCTGGGTATTCGGCCTGCTGGCCATCCAGTTGGTCACGGTTTCGCTGGCGGGTTTCGCGCTGGCGCGCATGGACTTCCGCGGCAAAGATCAAATATTCTTCCTGTTCCTCACACAATTGATGGTGCCAGGCACGGTGCTCATCCTGCCCAATTATCAGACCCTCGTCAGACTGGGCTGGCTGGATTCCTACCAGGGATTGATGGCGCCTTACATCGCCTCGGCTTTTGGCACCTTTTTGATGCGCCAGGCTTTCAAGCAAGTGCCAAAAGAACTGGAAGAAGCCGCGCGCAGCGATGGCGCCAACTGGCTGCAAGTGCTGTGGCATGTCTTCTTGCCCGTCACCCGCGCGCCCTTGCTGGCTTTCAGCATCGTGTCCATTACCTACCACTGGAACGAGTTCCTCTGGCCCCTGCTCATCACCAGCAGCGTCGAGACGCGGCCGCTCACCGTCGGGCTGGCTCTGCTGGTGCAGTCCTCGGAGATCGGCGCTCAGTGGGACCTGCTGGGGGCGGGCACCTTGATCGTCGCCGTGCCGATTCTGGTGCTGATCGCGCTGGTGCAGAAGCAGTTCACGAATAGTTTTTTGAGTTCGGGGATTAAGTAGCGCCTGTGGTGTTGGGTTTGAGCGGCATCACGGTCGGGCCGACCACGACGTGGATAGGTTGTTGGTGGGCATGTGTAAGGAGTTTAGTTTCCTTTTTGACAGAAAACAATCCGACAAAATCGGATCAACTATGTTGAGACTTTAGCGACAATATACCCAAATTCGATACTGGTCGCGACTTCTTACGTTCCATGAAATATTGTACCGTGAGTTACCGAGCCTAAGTTGAATTGTATAAGTACCTGTCGGAAATCGTTCGTTCGACCCATAGCCTTGAATTATGAATGGATCACCCGATCTAAAGTTACTTCCGCTGTTAAAGAAGGTTCGTTTCCCTTTCAAAGTGACACTCATCGGAGTGCGTTCATTCGGCCGTGTAAGACTTACAGTGACATCATCCTGTCGCCTTCCATGTATGAGAAACCAAGTATCCTCGCCTCCAATACGTTGTGATTCAGGTTCAATAGAACATCCAGAGTTACCGATACGATTTACCCGATCGGTCTGAATGACCACCGTGACTTCGTGGTGAAAAAACTCTGTGCCCTCTGCGCCTCTGTGGTGAATCCAAAACCGCGACCATATAGTCGCCCCTTCCCGGCACTTCCATGCTATACTGTCCATACACTGCCGCTTAACAATCGCATATCGCCCGCTCCACTTGCCAAATTGCCAGATTGCCGAAAAAAGTTTTTCCGCGGCCGCCGGCAAAATGGCAACATATCTCCTTTTTTGCGCTACAATACGCTCCATCACCTGCCAAGCACAAAAGGAGAACCCCATGTCCACCACCAACGGTGTCCGCGCCAAGCCCAACCAGCGCAGCCGCACCCTCGTCCACGGCGCCGAACGCGCCGGCGCCCGCGCCATGCTCAAAGCCGTCGGCTACAGCGATGAGGACCTGGCCAAACCGCTGATCGGCGTCGCCAACACCTGGACCGAAATCGGACCCTGCAACTTCCACCTGCGCAAGCTGGCGGTCGATGTCAAACGCGGGATTCGCGCGGCCGGCGGCACGCCCTTCGAGTTCAACACCATCAGCATCTCGGACGGCATCACCATGGGCACCGAGGGCATGAAGGGCTCCTTGATCAGCCGCGAGGTCATCGCCGACAGCATCGAACTGGTCGCCATGTCCAACATGCTCGACGGCGTGGTGGCGCTCTCGGCTTGCGACAAGACCATCCCCGGCACCATTATGGCGCTGATAAGGCTCAACCTGCCCTCGCTGATGCTTTACGGCGGCACGATTTATCCCGGGGTGCTCAATGGGCGCGATATCGACCTGGTCAGCGTCTTCGAAGCGCTGGGACAGTTCCAAGCCGGGCAGATCAGCTATGAAGAACTGATGGCGGTCGAGAATGTCGCCTGCCCGGGACCGGGCGCCTGTGGCGGGCAATTCACAGCCAATACCATGGCCATGATCAGCGAGATCATCGGCATCTGCCCCATGGGCATGGGCGATGTGCCAGCCGAAGATCCGGACAAGGAAACCGTCTCCTTCCAAGCCGGGCAGATGATGCTCGATATCCTGGAGCGGGACATCCGCCCGTCGGATCTCGTCACGCGGCGCTCGCTGGAAAACGCCATGGCCGCCTCAGCCGCGACTGCTGGCAGCACCAACAGCATCTTGCACTGCCTGGCTTTCGCCCGCGAAGCGGGCATCAAGTTCACGCTGGACGATATCGAGGAAATCAGTCGCCGCACGCCCATCATCGGCGATATGCGCCCGACCGGTCAATATGTCGCGCTCGATCTCTATCAAGCCGGCGGCGTACCTATCCTGGTCAACCGCTTGATCGACGGCGGATACATGACCGGCGACACGCCGACGGTCACGGGCCAGACGCTGGCGGGCGCCTGCGCCGACGCCGACGAAACCGAGGGGCAAGACGTCGTGCGCGACCTCGACAATGCCATCAAGGACAGCGGCGGCTTAGTCGTGCTCAAGGGCAACCTGGCGCCCGACGGCGCTGTGGTCAAGCTCAAGGACAACCCCGCCCCGCTGACAGGTCCGGCGCGCGTCTTCGATACCGAAGAAGAAGCCTTTCAAGCGGTCTCCAACCGCCAGATCGTCGAGGGAGACGTGGTCATCATCCGCTACGAAGGACCGGTCGGCGGTCCCGGCATGCGCGAGATGCTGCAGATCACGGCGGCGCTCTATGGCCAAGGGCTGGGCGGGGAGGTCGGTCTGATCACCGACGGGCGCTTCAGTGGCGGCACGCGCGGCCTGATGATCGGGCATACCTCGCCGGAAGCGGCGGTTGGCGGTCCCATCGCCCTGCTGCAAGAGGGCGACATGATCACCATCGATGTGTCGCAGCGGCTGATTCATGTCGACTTGAGCGACGCCGAGCTGGCGGCGCGCCGGGCAGCTTGGCGGCCGCCGGCGCCGAATTACGCCAAGGGTGTGATGGCCAAATACGCGCGGCAAGTTTCGCAAGCGAACGATGGCGCTGTGACTGGGGCTTAGTTCGGATTTTCGAGGGGAAGTGGCAAGGACGGAGCGAGTCTACGTAATGGCCTCGCTCTTCAGTTTGCGGAATCAAGCAGTTTCGGCCTGCGCTTGCTTTAGGATGTGCATTGCCAGTTGAACCGACCACCATTGCCCTCCAGCGTCAAGGACAATTTTGCTTGCCTCAATGGCAGTAGCTGGATCGGCTCTCCACAGACAATACAAATAGGCCGCGACGCTCTCGTCAATCGGCATATCGCCGTCAACGTCATATTCCTGGAGCAGTTTCTTGATTCTGTGCAATACAGCTTGGCCACTCTCTGGGCTGCGTTGCAGTTCAGCACACAACTGACCTAAGGTTTTATCCTCTGACATCCCATCGAGAACCGAGCGGAAGCCGCTCAAAACCGAATACTGAACCTGAAACTCAATTGTCTCGATCACGCTAAAATACTTATCCAACGACATAGGGCTTCCTCTTTTCGCTCCAGAATTCAGCAGGCTGTCCAAAAATCTCTGGTACGCTATTCAGGTAATGCTCGATTTCCCCATCCTTGCCCCACTTGCTCAATACGCTTACGGAATCGATTGTTATTCGATTGCGACGAACAAACGTTACCAATCCGACGTGTTCTGGTTTGCCGTTTCTAGTATAGACCACGATATCACCGGATTCAACGTGGGAGAACGAAATCTCAACGTATCCGTCGTTCCTTAGAATGTTGTAAATTTCGTCAATATGAATCCAAGCACGGCGACAAGCAAAAACCATGCCGACACAGTTGTACAAATACGGCGAAATCGAACGCACATTCAGTATCCGCTTGTTCTTGCCAGCCAATGTGTTAATCACTGAATCAGTTCGACGCTGAATGTCTCCCTCAGTTTGATATTCTGTCAACGCAAGATACTCTGCATAAGCTGGAAGCGTGATCTCCCAGCCGGAGCGAGCATATACTGGTTTTCGCGGATCGTCATCAAAGGGAAGCAGCGTCATTGTGGAACAATACTATGTCGACGAAAGCATCGGATAACGACAAGAAACATAACACAAATCATACGCAATTGCCACCAGACCTCGGTCCGCCGCTGCATACGAGTGCGCCAACTGGCGAAGGTCAAAGTCGCGAGAATATAGTGCAATAGAACTTGTGTTTCAGTCTTTTCTTTGAGACAATGAGTTGTCGCTTACGGAGGGATTGAAGCATGCTTTACTGTTTCACAGATACAAACATCTTCCTTGAGTTCCGACCCGTTACGGAAATCAAGTGGCTGAATGAACTTAACACCTCCAGTGTGTGTTTGATGGTCACGTCTGCTGTTGTGCGAGAGTTGGACAAACATAAAGCTGGGAATAATAATCGCCTGAGAAAGCGAGCACGGAAGCGGATCGCGTTCCTTGAAGGCTTGGACACAAGCACGGACAATGAAATACAATCCGGCGTCACTCTTCAATTCGACCTTGCAGAGCCTAAGCCAGGTACGATTACTGACAACAATCTATCCTCTGATTTCCCAGATGACGTTCTAATCGCTAAAGCAATTGAATTCAAAGCGCAACATCCGGCCGCCAATGTTGCGATGATTTCGGACGATGCGACTGTTCGTCTCAAGGCGAGAGGCTATGACCTTATTGTGCCGACACTATCGGAAGACTGCCGATTACCACATGAGATTGATCCATTAGAAAAGGAAATCCGAGAACTTCGCAATGAATTGTTGAAACGCCAAAATAGACAGCCAAACCTCCGGTTCGGATTTATTGGAGAGAACGGGAAAATTGAAGGACACTTTCGGACAGCGATATGCTTTGAAGAAAACCTCATAAGCGAAGACGAACTGAGTCAAGCGATCGAGAAAAAACGCAAGGAGTTGAAATACCCTCGAAGGCATACCAATTCGTCGACAGGGATATATGCTGTGGACTATGACATAATTGGAGCAACGCAAGAGCAAGTCGACGTCTACCGTGATGAGGTTAGAGAATTTCTTGCGGGTTCATATCGGAGTTACCTATATCAGAATTCCTTGTATCGAGTATTTCACATTTCAGCAATCAAAGTCCCGTTAGTTTTAGAGAATAGCGGAAGTTTTCCCGCACGTGGTATAGAAATCGCTCTGACGATTAGCGGTGTAAGAGAGATATTATCCGGGAAACCCACGCAATTCGATTATCCCGCTTCACCGGTTTACCCGACGGCCCGGCAAAGTTCACAAATCTTGTCCAACTTAGGGTACAGCATCGGACCCGATTTCCGATCTAACTGGGTTGTTGTCCAAGGAACGGAATCTGATATGTGGTTTATCGAGGAATCGGACATATCGTCTGCGCGAGTCGCCCAATGTTACTTTGACCAGTTGACGCATAACAAGCGCACAGGACTTGATGATCTGTTCCTGATAGTTGACCAACCGGAAAAGTTTCCCGCAAGCGTTAGTATATCGTTTGAAATCATAGCCGAAAACGTGATTGATAAGATTACTGAGCAATTGACTGTCATTATCGACGAACTCCCACCATGAACCCCCTCGACAACATCCGCATCCTCGACATGACGCGCCTGCTGCCCGGCGCTGTCTGCACCATGCTGCTGGGCGACCTGGGCGCGGAGATCATCAAAGTTGAAGACCCGGTCGCCGGCGACTATGCTCGACTGATGCCGCCGCTGATTGACGGCATGGGCGCCTTCTTCCGCAGCAGCAACCGCGGCAAGAAGAGCATCGTGCTTGACCTGAAGCAGGACGCGGGACAAGCGGTCTTGCATCGCTTGGTTGAAAACGCCGATGCGCTGATCGAGGGATTTCGTCCCGGCGTGACCGCCAGGCTGGGCGCCGATTACGAGACGCTGCGAGCGATCAATCCGCGGCTGGTCTATTGCTCGCTTTCCGGCTGGGGGCAGACGGGTCCGCTGGCGCATATCAGCGGGCACGATCTCAATTACATCGCGCGGAACGGGCTGCTGGGCGGGGAGTTGAATCCACAGACGCTGGGCGCGAAAGCGGCTGATGTTGGCGGCGCCTACGTCGGCGTGATGGGGGTGCTCGCCGCGCTGCTCCAACGCGAGCGCAGCGGCCAAGGCGACTATGTCGATGTGGCGCTGTCGGAGGCGGCGATGCCTTTCGCCATGCTCGGCTGGGTAGACGCGAACTGTCAGAACATGGAAGACGAAGCGTTGAATCTGGGGGGCGCCAACGCCTGTTACCGCCTGTATTTCTGCGCCGATGGCGAGCCAGTGGCCTTAAGCGCGGTCGAAATGAAATTCTGGGCGAATTTCTGCAGCGCGGTAGGTAAGCCGGAGTGGATCGCATTGCATACAGTGATCGACCGCCAACCGGCGCTGATTGAAGAAGTCGCGAAGTTGTTCCGGAGCAAGTCCGCTGCGGAATGGGCGCGACTGCTGGAGGATGCCGACTGCTGTTTCTCACGGGTGATTGCGCCCGAAGCCTTGCTCGACGATCCGCAAATGCGGGCGCGTGGCATGGTGGGCAGGACAGCGGAGGGCGTAGCCTGGATGCGCAGTCCGATTCGTTTGTCAGGCGACGGACTCAATCTGCTGCCCGCGCCAGCCCACGGCGAGCACACGCGCCAGGTCTTGCTGGATTGCGGCTTCACGAAATCCGAAGTTGAGGTGCTTTTGGCGGCGGGAGTCATTTGGGAATCACCTTGAAACCCTCAGCATCGGCAAATATTTTCTTGAGACCGTGATCGTCATAGAGTACGCTGACGATCTCGCCTTTGTTCTCGACTCCGATGACCTTCCCCCTGCCAAACTTGGGATGCGAGACATTTGCGCCGGCTTTGAAGGGCGTATCGTTTTTGCCGTCTGATTTAATACCGGGAAAGGGAATAATCTTGCTCCGGATCTTGCTGTCGGAGGGCGTGACCGTGTTGGATTTCAAGTCCTGTTCCAGTCGGCTGACCGATGAAGGGGAGTCGTCCCAGCGCGTCTGAGATTCGACGCTTTGCGCCTTGTTCAAGTTTGCCAAGGTCAGTGGCGAGCCATCAAGCAGATGTCGGGGCAGATCGGCCAGGAATTCCGAGGGACGGGACAAACTGCCGCCGCCGCTATACAGGGCGCGCCGGAAGGCATAACTCAAATAAAGGCTCTGCTTGGCGCGCGTGACACCCACATAAAAGAGCCTGCGCTCTTCCGAGATGCCATCCAATTCTTCAAAAGCGCGAAAATGCGGCAGGATGCCGGTCTCTAGCCCGGTGATAAAGACGACGGGGAATTCCAGCCCCTTGGCGCTGTGCAGCGTCATCAAGGTCACGGCATCAGCGCCATCCTTCAGGGTATCGACATCGGCGACAAGCGACTGCTCGGCCAGGAATTCGTGCAAGGGCTGTTCGTATTCCAGGGCGTATTCCAGCAGCCCGCGCAACTCGCGCACGTTGTCGGCGCGTTCGGCGGCTTCTTCAGGCAGATTGCTGGTGCCGTCGAGGTGCATGTAGTAACGGGTCTGCGCTGTGATATTGTCGAACATATTCACCAGGTCGCCGACTTTCGCCATCTCCTGCCAACTGGATAACAGGTCGGCAAAGGCGCGGAACTTTTTCTCAGCCGCTGTTGACAGGGGCGTTGGGTCGTCGTAGTACAGGCGATTAAGCGCTTCGCTGATGGTCATACCCGTATGCGCGACCCAGTCCAGAAAAGCCGCCAGCGATTTCTTGCCGATACCGCGGGCGGGAACGTTGATGATACGTTCGAAGCTGACGCGATCGTCCGGGTTGTGGATCAAGCGCAGGTAAGCCAGCATGTCCTTGACTTCGCGCCGCTTG
The DNA here is from genome assembly GCA_034420635.1 of Anaerolineae bacterium. Lineage (GTDB taxonomy): Bacteria > Chloroflexota > Anaerolineae > Aggregatilineales > Phototrophicaceae > UBA6055. The sequence continues at coordinate 44,747 of DAOULD010000005.1, forward strand.
TAGAAGCCCACCCCGCCCACCAATACATAGGGCGTCGACTGGTTGACAAAGGCTTGTTCCATGGCGCGGGACTGGGCGTTGGTGCGGTACATCACAGCGAAGTCCTTATAGTCCAAGCCCTCCTGCATGCGCAATAGCTGGATCTGTTCCAGGACATATTCCGCTTCATAGCGCTCGTCATAAGCCTCGAAGACCTTGATGCGCTCTCCCGGACCTTGATCGGTATGCAAATGCTTGGGCGTGCGATCCCGATTGTTGTCGATGACCGCGCGAGCGACATCGAGAATGTTCTGTGTGCTGCGGTAGTTTTGCTCGAGCAAGATCACAGTTGGATCGGGGTAATTCTCACGGAAGCGCAGGACGTTGCGATAGTCCGCGCCTCGGAAGGCGTAAATCGCCTGATCTTCGTCGCCGACGACAAAGACATTGTTTTGAGGCGCGGCAAGGATCTTGACCAATTCGTACTGCACGCTGTTGGTATCCTGAAACTCGTCAACCAGCACGGTTTCGAAGCGCTGCTGATATGCGTCCCGGAGCATATCGCTGCCGCGCAGGAGGATGACCATGTTCAGCAGCAGGTCGTCGAAGTCCATCGCATTGGCAGCGCGCAAAGCCGCCTGATAGGCAGCGTAAACCTGTTTGACGATCTCGCTGAAGTAGTCGAGAGACTGGAATTCGTCAGCCCCAATCATCTCGTTTTTGGCGTTGGAAATCCTCCCTAGGATGGCGCGGGGATTGAACTTCTTGGGGTCAATGCCGAGGCGCTTGACAACCTGTTTCACCAGCGCCACCTGATCGTCGCTGTCATAGATCACGTAGTCGCGTCGATAGCCCAGGGTTTCGGCCTCTCGGCGCAAGAAACGGGCGCAGATGGCGTGGAAGGTGCCGATCTGCAAACCGCGCATGCGATCGCCCAGCAGCGCTTCGACGCGCGAAGTCATCTCGCCCGCCGCCTTGTTGGTGAACGTGACAGCCATGATACGATGATGCGGGATGCGCTCCTCGCGGATCAGCCAGGCAATGCGCCTTGTCAGCACGCTGGTTTTGCCGCTGCCGGGTCCGGCCAAGACCAATACCGGACCGGCGCCGGCCGTGATGGCGGCCGCCTGCTGTGTGTTCATGCCTTCGGTGAAGAAATGTTCATTCATGCCACGGATCTTTCCAGTGCTAGGTCTTGCCACATTGTAGCAGAATATATGAGCTAACCATCTAATCACTTGGCAGCGAGCGGATTTTCAGCAGTAGCAAGTTCGTCATGCGAAAACAGCGCCATATTCGGTGACTCAACTGCCCTCCGCAAAGTGAAGCGTAATTCGTCCTCAAATGCTGGGAAGATGCCCTCATTTTGCCCCCTTTTTGGGGAACAGTATACATACAGTATGTATACGGGGGGGGGGGATTCACCACAGAGGCGCAGAGGGTCGCGTAGACACTGACCGCCGGCACAGAGAGATTTTAACCACCGAGAACACCGAAGGGCGAGCCGACGGCTCGCCCTTACAGCTTTTCGATTATTTTATCAATTTCTTTCATACGGCAGTTATTGTCAGTAGAACCGAGTAAGTCATGCAACGAAATGAGGAGCCTGTAGGGGCGGCTCGCTGAGCCGCCCGTCGTCATATTTTCTTGCCCGATGATATCGCTCATGCGGTGATTTTCGGGCGTTTCAGCGAAACGCCCCTACAGTTTTCGATTATTTTGTGGCTGTTTATACTTCATCAACTTTTTCGCATAATTTACTTGCAGTTATTGTCATTACTTTCTTGGTATTACTTATGTCTGATTTTATCCGCTTAGGGGGTGGGGGTGGCCAGGGGAATGGAAACGATCGTCGGCTGAAAGATGGCTTGTTCCGGCGTCGCAGTCGGCGTCGGGTTCTCCACGCGCAGGTTGATCTGGTAATTGATGTTGCCGCCGTTGCTTGAATAAGCCGCCAAGCGCAAGATATACTCGCCGTCCGGGACGCCCAATGAGCGCGTATCCCAAATGCCCAAGACAGAACCGTAATTGGGCATTTCGACCAGGGCGGCGCTGATGGGCAGGAAGTTGTCCGGATCGTCGCGATAGGCGTAACCCAGTTCGAAGCGGTCGAAATCCGGCGCGCGCGCTTGACCGCGGATCTCCACGGCGCCGCGAACGACAGCCCCGTTGTTGGGGGCGCTGATGTTGATCAGCGGCAAGGACTGGCCCTGCGCGCATGCGGCTCCCGGTACGGGCATCACTGGCAACTCGATTCCAATACTTTTGGCAAAGGTCTGGCCTTCGGCGGTTCCTGCGAGCCAGTCCAAAGCCGCCGGATCGTCGACGGCGACGAATGTTTTCTCGACGACATTGCTATTGCAAAATTCGTTGGCGAGCAAGCCCGTCCAACTGTCGACAGCGATGCGTTTGATCCAGGCTTGTTCGGCGGGCGGGGGATACTGTTCGTGGAGGAAAAGGCCGGTGCTGGGATCGGGGCAAGCCGCATAATTGAGCGTGCCGGTCGCTCGGCAGATCTCCCGCGCCACCACGCCGCCGGGATTCTCGAATGGCAATGGCGCTTTCTGTATCGAAGCGGCGGTCATCACCGCATTCCAAACCGGCGCCGCGCTGGTTATGCCGCTGGTATTGTAGGTTGGCGAATTATCCGATGTCCCCAGCCAGAGTCCAACCACAGCGTCGCGCGTGAAACCCATCGTCCAGAGATCGCGCGCGCCGTTGGATGTGCCGGTTTTGGCCGAAACGACGTTCTGCGTCGGCAGTCCGATATGCGCCAGGGTCAAGGCGGACCCGGGATTGAAACTCGGCTGACGGGAAGCGTCGTCGCTGAGGATGTTTTGCATCAGATAAGCGAGCGCCGGAGAGAACGCCTGCCGACCAGCCGCTCGCTCGCGCGGGAGCTCGACTTCTTCGCCGCCGATCGTTTCTGTGATGCGATCAATGGCGTACAGGGGCATTAGTTTGCCCCGATTGGCCAATACGCCATAGGCAGCCATCATATCGTAGAGCGTGACTTCGTTCGCGCCCAGCGCGCTGGATAGCGTCATCAGCGAGTCTTCGGGAAACTGCAAGCCGACAGCGCTCGCCATTTCGGCAAAGCGGATCTTGCCGACCTGCTCATAAACCTTGATTGTCGCGATGTTGCGGCTGTTTTGCAGCGCGGCGCGCAGTGACATCGGTCCGCGGAATTTACCGTCGATGTTCACGGGCGAGTAGGGTCCGGAAACGCCCATATCGTAGGTCGTCGGCACATCCCAAACGATGCTTGCGGGAGTGAGAAAATTGCCTTCTACGCTCTGCAGGGCGGCGGCATAAATGAAGGGTTTGATGACAGAACCGGGCTGCTGCCAGGTCAGCGCGTTGTTGACCTGCCCGGCAAATTCATCGTCAAAGTTGTGGCTGCCCACCATAGCGCGGATAGCGCCGGTCTGGGGATCGGTGACCATCGCCGCGCCGGTATTGACGCCGGTGGCCGTCCCCACCAGGTGATTCACTTGGTTGCTCAAAGCTTGCTGCGCCGCGTCCTGCAAGGCAGGATCCAGAGTCGTATAGATATTGAACCCGCGCTGGAATAGCGCATTAGCGCCGATCTCGGCTTCCAACTGAGCCCTGACAAAATTGACAAAATGCGGATAGCGCAAGCGCACCGTCAAGGGGGCAAATGCAGTCGTTTCGATTTCCGCGATCTGTACGATAGCCGCGCCGCCGACAATTTTTCCTTCGTCGTTGACGCGCACCAGCACTTGCGGGCTGCCATCAATCTCGGTCTCGCGCCCGTCGACGAGGCAGAAGGGACCGCGGCGAAGCCAGTCGCCGTGCTGGAATTGCAGGCAACCGATGTCGATCATCTTGCGCATGGTGGCGCGCATGCCAGCCACGGCAACCGGGCGATTGGCGACCGGGTCGTTTTTGGCTGGCGATGGCACGATGCTCGCCAACAGAGCGGCCTCCGCGAAATTGAGCTCATCAGCGCCGTGGCCGAAATAGAATTGCGAGGCGGCCTCGACCCCGTAATTCTGGTTGGCGAAGAAGACCTCGTTCAAATAAAGCTCGAGGATGAAGTTTTTGTCGTATTGATTGGCGATTTCCAGCGCGACCAGGATCTCGTTCACTTTGCGCTGGACGGTGACTTCGCTGTCGCGCAGGACCAGATTGCGGGCGATCTGCTGGGTGATGGTGCTGGCGCCGGATTCGATGCCGCCGCCGCTGACGTTCTGTATGAAGGCGCGAGCGATGGCGATGGGATCAAAACCGGGATCTTCATAATAGCGCTCGTTTTCTTGCGCGACGATGGCGTGAATCATGTAGGGGCTGACACGCTCCAGCGGGATGGTGGTGCGCGCGCCCGTTTCCTGACTGTTGAGCGCGGCGATCAAGCCGCCATGCGCGTCAAAGACGCGCGCCGTTTGATACTCCGGCGTGTAATTCGCTAAGGCTGCGATCCGCCCCTGGAATGGCTTCACGGTGTCGCTATACCAGAACATGATGCCGCCCGCGCCCACGATCGCGGCAACCAGCGCGATCACCAGCAGCACCACCAGCACGCTGGCTAGCGTCCGCAGCGAGTTGCGCCGCCGCGATTCCAGCAATTCTTCGACGATGGGCGAGCGCTCCAATTCGTAGCCGCCCTCGATGGCGCGCGGGATCACGTCGCCGTGATCGCCGGCGTCGTCAAAGCGGGTCTGCGCCGGCTGCGTCCTGGCGAATTGCGGATCCGAAGGCGCGGTCCGTTCCTGGCCCGGCAGTTCGTTTTTGAAGGCGGCTGTGCCGGGGACGGTAAAGAGTTCGTCTTTGGTCGGGGGCATCCGGCCGATTTCGACGCCCCTGTCGTCAAGGATGGGCGCGCCGCCATGTGGCTCGGTAGGTCCCAGGTAAGAAGGCGGCAGATCGTAAACCGTCTCCGTCCGCATATCCGATTCCGCGTCGGATGCCTCCGCCTGACGGAACGCCTCCCATTCGCGCAGCGCAGCCGGATAATCGATGAGCCATTCATTCATTCCGCTATCGTGTCGGTACCACTGCTCGTTTTCGGGGTCGATCATCCACCAGACGCCGTCCTCGTCCTGCGTCATGCTGTCATAGAGCAGGCGCTGATATTCCTCGAAGCTGATCTCTTCGCTTTTGAGCATGTCAGTCAGCGTCGCCGCTTGATTCTGCATCTTGATGAAGCGTTCGGCGGCTTGGCGAATGCCGGGCTCAATTTGTGGGCGAGGCGGCGGCGAGGTCGCTGCGCCCCCTTCAACTTCGGCGACGGGCGGCGAGGCAGCGGCGAGGTCTTCCGGCGGCTTTGGCGCTGGCGCTTCAGCTTCGGGCGGAGGTTCCAAATAGTCTTCTGGGGGCAACGGTTCCGCCGGTTCCGGCTCCGGGTTGAGCATGCGCGCCATCATCTCTTCGGGAGAGAGCGGCGCGTCTTCAGTTGAGTCGTCGTCCGCGGGGGGTTTGACGGGCTCGTCGGGCATGGCTGTATTCCCGTGATCGGCTGATGAGTACGGGATTCATTATAGTGGAATGTCGGAATTGGGGGAAATTGGGGGCGTCGCGTTCGAGTTGTAGAGTAATGACCAACTCTACCTGAGAATGGTATACTGGGTTAACAATGTAAGCGCCGTGAGGTCTCCAATATGAAGAATACAATGTACTATGGCGACAATCTGGACATCCTGCGCAATCGCGAATATTTTCCAAATGAGTGCGTTGACCTCATTTACCTCGACCCGCCATTCAACAGCAATCGCAATTACAATGTCTTGTTTAGAGCGGAGAGCGGCGCGGACAGCGAAGCGCAGATCACCGCATTTGAGGATACCTGGCATTGGGGAGAGACCGCGCTGGCGACTTACTTCGACCTTGTGAAAGACGCGCCGGCACAGGTAGCGACCGCAATGAAAGCGCTGATGGATTTGATCGGACACAATCAGATGATGGCTTATCTGGTGATGATGGCGGCGCGGCTGATTGAATTGCAGCGTGTCTTGAAACCAACTGGCAGTCTCTATCTGCATTGCGACCCGACGGCGAGTCATTATTTGAAGATTCTGATGGACGCGGTTTTTGGCACTGAAAATTATAGGAATCATATTACCTGGAAGCGCACGAGCGCGCACAGCAGCGCCAAAAAATGGGGACCAATTTCGGACAATATCTTGTTCTATACAAAAAGCGATGTTTTTGTATGGAATAAGGTCTATCAACCATACGATCAACAATATATCGACGATTATTATCGCCATGAAGACAAGAGAGGACGTTACCAAGTCGTTGACTTGACGGGCTCGGGAACGCGGCAAGGCGATTCCGGGCAACCGTGGCGCGGCGTTGACCCAGCGGAATCCGGCAGACACTGGGCGGTTCCAAGTTCATCCCTTGAAGCCGCATACCCGGGTCGTGATTTGTTCGCCTTGTCCGTGCAAGAACGGCTTGACCTGTTGGATGAAGCGGGGCTTGTACACTGGCCAACTCAAGGAGAGAAGCCCCGTCACAAACGGTATCTGGACGAAGCGGATGGTGTTCAAATTCAGGACATCATTACCGACATCCGGCCGCTTGGCGCCCGCGCTAAAGAGCGGCTAAGCTATCCGACTCAGAAACCAGAAGCCCTTTTGGAGCGCATTATCCGCGCCAGCAGCAATGAAGGCGATTTGGTTTTTGATCCCTTCTGCGGCTGCGGCACGACGATAGTCGCCGCCCAAAAGCTAAACCGCCGCTGGATCGGGATTGATATCACACATTTGAGCATCGCTCTGCAAAAGTATTGTCTGCAAGACAAGTTCGAGTTGGTTTCGGGCGCAGATTATGAGGTTATCGGCGAGCCGACGACTGTCGATGGCGCGCGCGAGTTGGCGACAGATGTGGAAAATGAAGGGCGCTATCAGTTCGAGTGGTGGGCGCTGTCTCTGATCGGGGCGAAGCCGACAAACGGACAAGCAGGTTCGCGCAAAGGGAAAAAAGGAGCGGACAGAGGCATTGACGGCATCATCAATTTCTTTGAAGAAGACGCGAGCGGTAAACCTATAGCGGCTACTGTCGTGGCGCAAGTCAAATCGGGAAAGGTCTCATCCCGCGATATCCGCGATTTGAAAGGCACGGTCGAACGGGAGGAAGGGGCAATCGGCGTTTTCATAACGTTGGAGAAACCGACGCAGGCTATGCTAAAAGAGGCCTTGTTAGCTGGACATTACGAGTCGCCGGGGCGGCAGAAGCGCTATCGCAAGATACAAATTTTAAGCATCGGCGACTTGCTCGAGGGTGTGGGGGTCGATATGCCTGGACAGTATAGCAACATCAAGCGAGCCGAGCGCCATAAGTCGGACAGCGTTAATTCCGATGGGGAGTCTCAGCGGGGCTTGTTTTGACTTGAGCGCCGACATTGTCCTAGACCGCCGCCGCGTCCTCCTCGACCAGCTCGTGCGGATGTGAGGCCAGGTAGCGATAGATGTAGGGATTGCCGACCACGGCCATGTCGGCGACCACTTCATCGCGGCGGATGGTGAAGTGGAAAATCTCGATGCAGCGCATGCCGGCGAACCAGTGCCGCCGCAGCGTCACCTTTTGGTCGATCTCCCAGCCGCGGGCGATGGCGGTGAGCAGGTTATCCCCGCCGGCGTATCGCTCGGAGGAGTAACTCCAGTGCTGCGAGGTGATATCTTGATACTGAACGCGGAGATCCTGCTCGTTCTGCTTCACCATGCCCTCATTCCCCAAAACTTGGTCGCGCCAGGCGCAATTATAAGACCCCCGATACCAGGCGGCAACAGTGCCGTTCTAACTTAAAGCGATGTTAATAGAGGTCTATTCGGGAATGACGATGTGATCGGGGGTGTTATCGTAATTGACACGAATGCCCTTTTGCACGATGAAACGCTCGATGTAAGGATTGGTCAATACCGGCATGATCATGAGTTGCGTGTCGCGCATCAGCGTGAAATCGTACACCGTGCGCGGACGGCTGCCGCTGTTCCAAACCTGTCGGGCGCTCACGCGGGGCAGCGCCAAAACCCAACCGGAGCGCATGGCGGTGATCAATTGACTGGCAGCGGCGTAGTCTTCGGATTCGGGGCTCCAGTATTGGTCGCTTTCGGTGAACTTTTCATGTGTATAAATTGTGTGACCCAGTTCCATGACGCGCCTCCGTATTGGAAGGACTGAACACCGGCACTGAAAAAGCCACAAATGCTATGTTGCGCCCGCTCGATGCAATCCTCTTAATGTGCGCCATAGCCCTGATGTTAATCCGCCTACGAGCAGTCGCAATTAAAATCGCATTAACTCGTATAATTTCATTATATGCGAAAAAGCATTTGCAACAGTAAAAATAGGATAAAGTTGCAAGCGCCGATTTTGTTTATCTCAACTATACGAGAGCCGGGTAATTCGCTGCCGCCAGTCGCAGGCAGTAATTTGCTGGCAGCTAGGGAGAAGGATTGTCGATCGCGCTTGCGAAGTAGGTATCCAAGGCATCCAGCATCGCTTCGGCGCCCGTTACCGCCGGGGCAATGACGACAGTAAATCCAAGTTCAGCGGACCGTTCCGCCGTCACCGGTCCCAGGCAAGCGGCGGGCAGGGCTTTTGCGGCGGGCAGTGGACAGCGCCGCGTGAAGTTGCGCGCGGCCGAAGGACTGACGAAGGTCAGCGCGTCGACAGCGCCAGCGGCGATCATGGCTGGCAAATCCGCGCCGCCACTTCCCATGACCGTCTCGTAGGCGATTACCTTGCGCACCTGCGCGCCACGCGCACGCAAGATCTGAGCCAAGTAATCGCCCGCCACAGTCGATTGCGGCAACAGGACGCGACTGCCCGTTTCGATGGGCAAGGCGCGCGCCAGGGCATCGCCCGTGCCGGCCGGGGGACTGAAATCGGCGGCCGGCCCCAACTGCTCGCGCAAAGCCTCTTCGGTGGCTCTACCCACCACAGCGATGCGAATGCGCGACCAGTCGGGATCCAATGCCAGCGCCCCAAGGCGGTTGGCGATGGTCGTCACGACATTGGCGCTGGTAAGCAGCAGAATCTCAAAGCGAGCCAAGTTCGACAGTTGCTCATCCAATTCTCGCGTGTCCGACGGCTGTTTGATGGCGATGCAGGGGTAACTGATGGGGACCGCTCCTCGTTCTCGCAAGGCGCGCTCCAGGGAAGCCGCTTGATTGAGAGCGCGCGTCACGACAATGCCTTTGCCTTCCAGCGCAGTACGATCAGACATGGTTATTCTCATTCCTCTCTCGCTGAAAAAGCGCCGGACGCTATGCCGTTAAGGATTTGACGCGCGCCCTTTTCCAGCGTCTCTTGCGCCAAACTCGTTCCAAGTTCCCGCGCCATAAACAGCCCGCCAGGACCGTCAAAGGGATCGGTTTCGCCGGCGACATCAACCTGACGACTGCCATCAAGGGATGTCACGCGCCCACGCAAAAATAGCGCCTTATCTTTGACCCAAGCGTAGGCGCCGACCGGCAGGGAGCAACCACCGCCAAGGGCGTGGAGAAAAGTCCGTTCCGCTTCAATGGCATGAGCGGTCTCAAGGTCTGCGAGTGAACTCAGGAACGCCAGCGAATCGATGTCGGTTCGGCATTGAATGGCGAGCGCGCCCTGCCCCGCGGCGGATACCATCTGTTTCAAATCGAGCACCTCGCTGATATGGTCGGTCAAACCCAGGCGATTCAAGCCGGCGGCCGCCAACACGATGGCGTCGTAGGGACCGTCGTCGGCCAGCAGCTTGCCGATTCGCGTGGGAACATTGCCGCGAATATCCAGCATTCGCAGATCGGGGCGCAGCGCCAGCAACTGCGCTCGACGGCGCAGGCTGCCCGTGCCAACGCGAGCGCCCGCCGGGAGTTGCGCGAGCGCGCATCCGCTGCGGCTGACCAATACATCACGATGGTCGCCGCGCTTCGGTATGGCGCCGATTGTCAGACCGTCGGCATTCTCTACAGGCAGATCTTTGAGACTGTGGACGGCGAAGTCGATTTCGCGGCGGCGCAGCGCGTTCTCCAGCGCCTCGGTGAAGAGTCCCTTGCCGCCGATCAAAGGCAGCGCGGCCTGCTGATTCTCGTCCCCGCGCGTCCGATAGGTCTTGATTTCGACAGGCCGGTCGCCATGACAGTCGCGGATCAGATCGGCGACGTGATTCGCCTGCCAAAGAGACAGCTTGGAGCCGCGCGTTCCAATATGGACTGTTTCAAACACATCATCACCGGGGCGCAAGACAAGTTCCTTGTGAAGATTATACAACGAACGGGGGGCAATCGTTGATATTACCGGGCGAGGCTGTATGCTAAAATTTGCCAACTAATCCACTTTCGTGGCCAGGGCAATCGCTTCAAAATGTGTTACTATAAGGAAATATAATCAAACTGAAAATTAACCACAGAGGCGCAGAGAGCACAGAGAAAAAGATTTTTATTGATAATACAGGCTTATTTGTTATTGCAAATCAGATTTGGCGCCAGGTCAAATGTTGCGCTCATAATTTTTTGGAGCAGATTTAGCGGAGCTTTGTCCGGTAAAGAACTTAAACTTTGTGTTCTTCGTGTCTTTGTGGTGAAAAAACAATTTGAAGCGATTGCCCTGCTTTCGCGGCAAAGCAAGGTTATAGAATACACGATGGAGTCCTGATGCGCCTGTTCATCGCTCTTTCCCTAATCACGCTGATTTTCTTCGCGCCGACACGCTTCAGTGCACAAGAATCGGCTGCCGATATCGATTATGACCCTGTGATCTGCTGGTCTGGCGAGGACAAAAGCGACGCCTGCCTGGCCATGATGGCGGCGTATCCACGACCGGTGCTGAAGGCGATTCTGGAAGACCGCTATACGCTCGGTCAGTTCAGTTTTTGGCGCGTGGGTCCACAAGCGGTGAACCTTTATGACGCGCCCGGCGGGGATGTGATTGGGCAGATCCCCGCCGGTTTCAACTTTGTCCACGCCATCAATACCGATATAGATGGTTGGATTCAGCGTTTGGGCGGCGAATGGATCGTGCGCGATGAGGCCGAATATGCGCGCCCCTCGAGTTTTACGGGCTACCTGTTGCCGGAAGATTGGCAGCATCCCTTCGCCATCATCCTGGACAAGACCGGCATTTACACTTCCTTGCGTCCCGGGGAGCGCGGCAGCGCGGAAAGCGGCTATGTCACACGGCGATACGATCTGGTCAATATTTTCGCCCGCCAGGAAGACGGCGACGGCAATGTCTGGTACTTGATCGGCCCGCGTCAATGGCTACGGCAAGAATTCGTCGCCATGTTCGCGCCGGCCGAGAAACCCGAGGGCGTTTCCGGTCGCTGGATGGCGGTGGATCTCTTCGAGCAGACGCTCATCGCTTACGAGGGCGACAGGCCGGTCTTCGCCACGCTCGTTTCCAGCGGCTTGCCCGAATGGTCAAGCAACGAGGGTATTTTCGAGATTTGGGCGCGGCTCGATCGCGATTCCATGAGCGGCGCCACCGGCGCGCCCGATGCCTACGCTTTGCAGGACGTGCCCTGGACGATGTATTTCGACGGGGGAATCAGCCTGCACGGCACTTACTGGCATGATGACTTCGGCTATCGGCGCAGCCACGGCTGCGTCAATTTGAGCATCAGCGACGCCCGTTGGCTGTATGAATGGACGGCGGAGACGGAACCGGATGAATACGGCGACATCGTGAACCAGGTCTACGTCTTCAGTTCCGGGCAATACGCGGGCGAGTAGTCGCTGTCTAAACCGCATGCACGGTCGGTTCATATCCCAACAAGTCGTGGGCGCGGTCGAAGCTGACCAGGGTTTGGGCGCCGGCAATCGCTTCGCTGCGGCCACGCACATCGGGAAAGAAGATCGAAAGCAGCGCTTCAGAATCGTAATCAAGATAGTTTCGGTCGCTGTTGACGAAGAGTGGATGCGCTCCCTCGTAGTCGGCAGTGACCGCGCGCTCAAAGGCCTGCGTGGAGTCATCAGTGTGGATAAAGGTCCAATAGTTGTAACGGTCAAAGAAATAAGATGAGAACAGCGGGTCTTGATTTGGCGCATCCCGGTCAAAAATACCGGATTTGGCGGCCTCGTATTCCATGACGCGTCGGGCGCGCAGTTCCAGCGTTTTTTCCCGGACGAGCGCCAATTGTTCACGTTGTTCGTCTTCGGGTAGTTGCTGGAAGGCGGTCAGCGCATCCCGCTTCGCTTGCAGATGTCCGCGCAGTTGACGCTCTTCAATGACCGCGTCCGACCAGACGGCCGGCAACCGGAATGAGACGCTGCTGATCCCTGCGCGTCGCCAATAGTAGGCTGCGATCTCCTCAACCAATTGCTTGGACAAAGAATAGGCATCGGTGGTGTGAAGAGGATGCGCTTCATCCAATGGGAAGTATTCGAATTGACGGTCGTCGCAGCCCCAGTAACCGCCGAGCGCGTTAATCGAACTGGCTTGCGCGATGCGCTTGACCCCGGCGCGTTCCGCCGCTTCAAATACGTTGTAAGTACCGGCGACATTGATCTCGAAAAGCGCGTGATTAGGATGACTGACGGTACTGGGAATAGCCGCCAAATGCACGATGGCGTCGCAGCCTTCAACATGGTCCCGCAGCGCCTCGTAGTCCAGAATGTCAGTTTGCGAATACTTGACACCCTTTAGGTCGCAGGTGGCGTCGACGCCAATCACCCGGACATCCCAGCCCCTGGCCACAAACCTTTCTGTGATGGGCGTACCGACATGTCCGGCGCCGCCGGTTATTAGCACCTGCATTGTCTAGCCCAAAGCCCGCATCTTGAATGCGATGGGCGCGGAGAGCGCCAGCGACGAGCGGAAGGTGAGCATTCCGGTGGCGGCGTCAATCGAGAAGACAGCGGCGTTGTCGGTATGGCGATTGCCGACAAGCAGATACTCACCGCGAGGATCGATCATGAAGGCGCGGGGCCAGGCGCCACGGGTCGCTTCATAGCCCAGCAGCCGCGGCAAGCCGTCAGCATCAAGGGCGTAAATCACGATGGAGTCGTGCCCGCGATTGGAGCCGTAGAGAAATCTGCCGTTGGGGTGCACATGCACATCGGCGCAGGTATTGGGCCGACCGGCTGGCTGAACGTAATAATTCGGCATGGTCGATTCGATCGAGAGACGTGTCCAGTTGTCGTCTTCATCGAAGGCGAAGGTTGCCATCGTCGAATCGAGTTCGTTGATGACATACATACGCGGCAGCGTCGGGTGGAAGGCAACATGGCGCGGTCCAGCCCCGGCAGGCAGATCCAGGGTCTGCGACAAGCTCAGCTTGCCCCGCGTCGTATCCAGCGCGTAGAGGTAAACCTTGTCCGTGCCCAAGTCCGGCACTACCGCGAAGCGGTTGTCGGGCGTGGTCACGATCATATGCGGATGGGAAACATCCTGGCGCTCCGGGTTGGGTCCTGTGCTGTCGTCAATCTCGATATGCTCGCTGGGCGCGGCAATCGCGCCGCCGCTGTCGATGGGATAGACGCGGATATTGCCGCGTTTGCCAGCGTTGACATAGTTGACCATCAGCACGTTTGTCCCGCTATCGTCGACGACCACGTAGGCCGGCGACGTGCCGGCTGCAGGCTGGCTGTTGATTTTCCGCAGGCGGCCGTTGCCGGGATCAATGGCGAATGACAGGACCCGCACATCGTCATCCATAGTGGTGGCGACCAGAAACCTGCCATTGGGATGCAAGTTGAGATAGTGGCATTCGCTGATTTCAGTGACCTGCTGGACTGGCGAAAGCGTGCCGTCTTCGTAATTGAGTTCGGCGACGGTAATGCCGCAGGGTCCGCCGCCGCCGTTGGCGATGTAAACGAGGTTGTCTGTCATATGGGATCCTTTTCAATCGTTGCTAACCGCGCCAAGTGTATCAAAGCCGCTGCGTTTAGGCGACCGAAAAGCGGGCGCCCGATTGGACACCCGGTAATTCTTTTGTGATTGTGGCGCCGAGGATTGCGGAAGATCACTAGCGCGATGACACTTTGGCGTATTGCCACACAGCCAATGGCATGAAAACCGCGATAATGCCGACGATCCAGATCAAGGCGATGGTAATATCGTCGGGATTGACCGTGCCCGTCATCAGATCGCGGACAGCATTCGCGACCACGCTGACCGGCTGATTTTCGGCAAAGGCGCGCAGCCAATCGGGCATGGTTTGCGTAGGCACAAAGATCGAGCTGGCGAAAGTCAAGGGAAACATCCAGATGAATCCCGCTACCTGCGCCGCCTCGGGGTCCTTGACATAGAGGCCGATGGTCGCGCCGATCCAGGTGAAGGCGTGGCCGAAGGCTATCGCCAGGAGGATGCCCAGCAGCCCAGTGCCCCAGTCTTCAAAGCGGAAGCCGATGACAAAACCGGCGACCATCATGATGGTGATGGTCACAGTGCCACGCACAGTGTCGGCGGTGGTACGCCCAGCCAGCACCCCCGCCCGCGACATCGGCAGTGAGCGAAAACGGTCGATCATGCCTTTTGACAGATCAACCGAAAGCCCGACCGTGGTATTGGTCGACGCGAAAATGATCGTTTGGATAATGACGCCGGGCAAGAGGAAGCTGATGTAGTCGCCACCGGTGGCGAAGCGGATTGCGCCCCCAAAGACGTAAGTGAAGAGCAGCAGAAACATCACCGGCTGAATAGTGGCGAAGATCAGCAGTTGCGGCTGACGGAACAGCTGCACGAGATTGCGGCGCATCACGATGTAGGTATCGGTGAAATTCCAGAGGAAGCGGCGTAGCAAGCCCACGTCGCTCGTTGCGGGAATGAGTGATGCCGGCGCTAGCGGTTTCAATGCGTTTTGAGTCATGCCAGATTCTGTCCTTTTTCTGAATGCGATTTAACGGGGGCGGTCAAGCGCTGCGACGACGGCCGAAGCGGCCCTGTTTTGGTTTTGTCTCTTCTTCCACGATGGCTTCGCCTGTGATGCTGAGGAAGACATCGTTGAGGGTCGGGCGGCGCAGGTTGAGCTCGGCGATATGAATACCATCGCTGTCGAGCAGGCGCACGACTTCGGCAATGCTCTGCGCGCCATTCTCGACCGCCAAGATGACATGGCCGCGCCGGTCGTCGGTTTGCGGCGCTTCGGTGGATAGCGGCTGCAGCAGACCTGAGGCTTGGGCGGTCTGCTGCGGATTGGCAACGGTGATATCGATGAAATCAGCAGCCATATTGGCTTTGAGCTGGTCAGCCGTGCCTTCGACAATGACGTGTCCGTGATCGATAACGACAATCTGGTCCGCCAATTCATCGGCTTCTTCCAGGTACTGCGTGGTCAGCAGCAGCGTGGTACCTCCGGAAACAAGGGTGCGTATCGTCTCCCACATGGCGATGCGGGCGCGCGCGTCTAAGCCCGTGGTGGGTTCGTCGAGGAAGAGGATATTAGGACGCGCCACAATGCTCGCCGCGAGATCGAGGCGCCGCCGCATGCCACCGGAATAGGTCTTGACGGAGCGATCGGCGGCATCGGACAAGGAAAACTGTTCCAGCAATTCACCAGCCCGCTGCTTGGCTTGTCGCCCTGACATGTGATAGAGCCGCCCGACCATGACCAGGTTTTCGCGTCCCGTCAGGATTTCGTCAACCGCGGCGTATTGCCCGGCCAAGCCGATGATCTCGCGCACCTGCTGCGGGCGACGCCGGACATCAATGCCGCCAACGCGGAGGTCGCCCTTATCCGGCTTGAGCAAGGTGGCGAGGATGCGTACAAGCGTGGTCTTGCCGGCGCCGTTGGGTCCAAGCAGACCGAGCACTTTACCGTTTTCGGCGGCGATGGAGACGCCGTCCAGCGCTTTGACATCGCCAAAGTGTTTGTAGACGTTTTCCGCGACGATGGTGTGGTTGTTTGACATGAAAAGTGACTCCTGTGATAGTTTGACGAAAGTAAGGCGATTTCAGGTATTGCCTTTGTCGGCTTGCGGCGGTCGGTTTTCCAACAGGGAAAGCACCCGTTCGAATGTCGCGAGCGTTTCTGCGCGTTCACCCTCGGACAAGGGCTTCAGCAATGCCTGCGCCATCTGCTGGTGGCACTCGTCGGCGTGAGACATGCGCTGCGCGCCCAAATCAGTCAGTTCGACCAGGACGCTGCGACGATCGCGGGGATTTCTGACGCGATTGACCAAGCCCTCCGCCTCGAGCCGGTCAATCATCTGCGACGCATTGGAAAGATTGGAGAAAACGCCATCGGCGAAAAAACTGATCGGTTGCGGTTCACCAGCTTCGAATAGCCGTTTGAGAAACCACAGTTGCGACGGTGACAGCGTATCGTCAGCCTTGTTCTGTTCAGCATGTTGAAGCAAGTGACGGTAGATTCTCATCAAGAGCACAAAAAAGCGCTGCTCGAAAGTCGCATCGGGGGATTCGGCAGCGATGCGACATTGATTCATATCTGAATTATCCATATATGAACTATACAGATTATCCGCGTATTTTCTATATGAAGTTTGTTAGAGATTATCAATCGGGGCTTATACAGCAGCCTTTAGGGTGTAGAAAAGACGACTTCAAAGATCTTGAGCCATTTCTTGCCCGTCAGGTAAAAGGTCCTCGATTCAGGATTGTATGCGATGCCATTGAGCACGCTCCCAGGGTCCAGCGCCGCTTTCTCGGCTTCAGTCAACAGCGATGAGGTATCAATGACCGCGACAATGTCGCCGGTGAATTTGTCAATGCGAAAGATGTAATCGGTATTCCAGGCGTTGGCGTAAATATAATCCTCGACGCATTCCAGTTCGTTGAGAAGCTGCGCTGGCAGGATTTGCCCGTTGTAGGTAACCGCGCCGCGGAAAATCAGTTCGAAACTGCCGGGATCGCGGATGCTGAGGTAGGAACTGCCGTCGCTCATGAACAGGTAGCGGCCGTCATAGCAAAGTCCCCAGCCCTCGCCCTGGTAAGATATCGTATCGAGGTGTTCAAAGGTGTCAAAATCGTAAACGAAAGCGAGCCCGGCTTGCCAGGTCAGTTGAATGAGTCTGTCGCCGACGCGCTCCAAGCCTTCAGCGAAAAGGTGGTCTGCGAGCGAGACCGTTTCCAAGGGACGGCCGGTCTCAATCTCTACCCGCCGCAGCGTGGATTGGCCGCGCAATCCCGTTGATTCGTAGAAAAAGCCACTGTCCCAGAGCAAGCCTTGCGTAAAAGCGCCATCGTCATGGGGGTAGACATTGATCACCTCGGGCAGCATTACAGGCACTTCCGGCGCTTGCGCGGCCGCTGACATCGTTAACAGGGCGATAACAATAGCCAGGATTAACTGTCGTTGCACAGCACCATCTCCCAAGGACAGGCAGGATCGCCTATGCTAGCAGTCTTGGCTAATTGTCCGCCAGACTCGATTTGACAAGCCCAACAGGAAAGCCTCAAATTAGCCGTTGAGGTCCCGATGAGAACATGGATTGTGGAACTTTGGTTAGTTTTTACAGAAAATGGGATTCAATTTCGATTAGTTTCGCTGTGGATGTTGTAAGAAACGTCCAATACAATAACGTTGTTAACATTTAGACGACTCTAGCAGAAGGATGAATGGAAATGGCAAGGTATGTCCCCCCCGCTTCCGCGATGGAATCGCCGGCCGCCCTGCTGGCATGGGCGCATGAGAACGATATCGTTGAAGTCGATTTGCGCTTCGTCGATATTCGCGGCGTTCCACAGCACTTCAGCATGCCGATACAATCCGTCGACGAAGGCGCGTTTGAAGACGGCTTTGGATTTGACGGTTCGAGTATCCAGGGTTTCCAGGCGATCAATGAATCGGACATGATTCTGCTGGCGGACCTGGCCACGGCTTATGTCGATCCCTTTTTCAGTTACAAGACGCTGGCGCTCTATTGCGACGCGCACGACCCGATCAGCCGCGAGCCCTATGCGCTGGACGCGCGCGGCGTGGCGAAACGCGCCGAAGCCTATCTGGATGGCTCGGACCTGGCTGATATCGCCTATTTCGGACCCGAAGCCGAGTTTTTCATGTTCGACAACGTGCAATACAGCACGTCCGAGAACAGCAGTTTCTACCGCGTCGATTCCTTTGAAGGCGACTGGAATAGCGGCAACGAAGACCCGGCCCAGGGCCACATGAACCGGATCAAGATGGGCTATTTCCCCCTGTCCCCGCTCGACAAAACGCAGGACGTCCGCGCAGAAATGGTGCAGACGATGTTGGATGTCGGCATGGAGGTCGAGGTCCATCATCACGAGGTGGGTGGCGCGGGCCAAGCCGAGATCGACCTGAAGTACGCGCCGCTGCTGCAGATGGCGGATATGATGGTGACCTACAAGTACATCGTCAAGAATGTGGCCATGGCCAATGGCTTGCACGCCACGTTCATGCCCAAGCCGCTTTTTGAAGAGAACGGTTCCGGCATGCACGTGCACCAGTCGCTGTGGAAGGACGGGGTTCCGCTCTTTGGCGGCGAAATGTACGCCGGCTTAAGCCAGATGGCGCTTTGGTACATTGGCGGTCTGATCAAACATGCCCCGGCAACCGCGGCTTTCACCAACCCGATCACCAATAGCTATCGCCGCCTGGTGCCCGGCTACGAAGCGCCGGTCAACCTGATTTATTCGGCGCGCAACCGCTCGGCCGGCATCCGCATTCCCATGTACAGCAACAATCCCAAAGCCAAGCGCGTCGAGGCGCGCTGGCCGGACCCGGCGGCGAATCCCTATTTGTGCATGCCGGCGCTCTTGATGGCTGGCATCGACGGCATCAAGAACCAGATTGATCCGGGCGAATCCGCGGAAGTTGACCTCTACGAAGGCGAGCACGAAACGCCCGTCATGCCTGGCACCTTGGGAGAGGCCCTGCGCGAACTGGAAGCGGACCACGATTTCTTGCTGGAAGGCGGCGTCTTCAACGAGGCTTTCATCGAGAACTACATCGAGTACAAGCAGGTCGAGGATCAGGACGCGGTTGCCATGCGCCCGCATCCCTACGAGTTTGAGTTGTATTTCAGCATTTAGCCGGGAAGCCAAGCCCTCCCAATCTTGGTTGGAGCAACACAGAAACGAACAATCAGGACGACTCAATGAGTCGTCCTGATTGTTTGCGCGTTTGACCGACTGCAAAGGATCTATGACAGGTCCGGGCAGGGCGCAAACCGATACACGATCACAGTTAGAGTTTGAGGATCGCCTCGGCGCTGAAGGGCGAATTCTCCCAGTCGGAATCGGCGAAGCCTGGCGCGGCGCGGCCGCCGACGGTGTTCCAGGGCAGCGCCCCTTCCTTCATCCAATCGATCTTCGCGGCATAGGCGCGGCCGATCCGCTCCATCAATTCGACTTGGTCCCGCCCGTTGCTATCCAGCGCCAGCGCTGACGGGTCGACATCGCCGCAGTCGATATCCAGGTTATGTTCGACATTTTCCCGGCTCAGCACTGGATTGTAGCGGCGGAAATCCATTTGACTGTAAATGGCGCGCGCCATGAAGACCTGCTGCAACGCGGCGTCATCCATGCCTTCGAAGATCAGATACTGAATCCAGGGCTTCAACCAGAATCCCGCGCCAGCGCCCTCGTCCTCTTCATTAGATATATAGCCGTTGCCTAGCGACAAGTGGATGATGTTTTCCGCTTTCATTTCCAGGTATTCGACCGCCTCCACGGAAACCGCGAGACAGGGATTGCCGTAGCTGCCGACGCCGCCGTCGACCAGATTGCCCTGCACGGGCGGGAAGAAAAGCGGCGCGGCCACACTGGAGGCGACAGCGCCGGCCAGGGGCCAATGGGCGAACATAGGAGCGCCCGGTCCCCGGTTGGTGATGTAATAGGTATTGCTGGTGCGCATATCCTTTGTCGTCAGCAAAATCGCGGGGCTAAGGATATCCGCCATGCGCTTGCCTTCGGAATAGGGTCCCAGCGCGTCGATGAAAGGTTTGTAAGCGTACATATGTCGCAGACCGCTGAAGAGAAAGCGCAGCCAGCGAAAACGCTTGATCTTGCGGAAGGCGCGCGGCAGGCGATCTTTATAGACGTCGTCCATCATCTCGCGCGCGCTCATGCCCAAGCCCAAGCCGGCGCAGATCAGCGCGCCGGTGCTGGTCCCCCCGACCAGCTCGAACAACTCGTAAGCGGGTTTGCCGGTCTGTTCCTCCAGCCAGCACAAGATCGCCAAGGCTATGACGCCACGCATGCCGCCGCCGTCGATCGACAAGATCAGGTCTTTTTGATAGGGATTGAACAGGAATTTGTATCGTGGTTGATCGGTCATGCTCGCGTGCGCAGGGAGTCCATGAACGGTATCCTGATTAGTTAAGCACGACAAGTCAATAAGGGCAAGCGGCGAGCGGGGGCGCCCAGAGCAATCTCACCAGATTTTGTTAACCACCGAGGACACCGAGAGCACCGAGATTTAACTGCTTATCTGCAAAAAAGGAGGCTATGTAGGGGCGTTTGACGGTCAGTGTCTACACAGCCTAAGCGATCCGTTGAAACGCCCGCAAATAGCAGGTCATTTTACAAGGGCGTCTCACGAGACGCCCCTACACTTTTCAGATTCATGTTGCATTCGATATATATTGGTTTTGATGCGATTGCCCTGCCCCCCCCCCCCCCCCCGCGGCTGACTTGCCAAACGAAGGCTTGCCAATCATCGTTCCCTCGGATATACTGACGTATACTCCGCGGGTATAGTTCAGCGGTAGAACGTTTCCTTGCCAAGGAAAAGGTCACGGGTTCGAATCCCGTTACCCGCTTCGCGAAACCAATGATCGGCATTGGTTTTTTGTTTTGCGAGCAGCTTTCAATTCTGATGATGGTTCAGGTAAGATACGCGCTGGCAGGCGTGTCTGTCTAAACGTGTCGATAGAAGCAAACAGGCGCATGCGCCCGTCAGCAGGAAACGGGTCGCGCAGGGGAGAATCGTTTGAATACAGTAACAAGAACGTCCGACTTCCAGGAAGACGCGCAATTGGTCATTGACGTGCTCAGCGAAAAAGAGCAAGTTCACTTGGACTATTCGGCCGAATCCGTATCCTGGTTGGATAATTACATTGACGAGCATCGCGCCGAACTGAATGATGGGGACAAACTGTTGCTCCAGGAAAAATTTGGCGCCTTCCTGGGCGAATCTATCCTGCGCAATTTCGGCGGGCGCTGGGTCCGGAGCGGCGACGATCACTGGATGATCGCGTTTGGCGAGACAGAAAAGGCTTCACCCTTCGAGTTGATCGCCCAACATCTGGATCACCACACAGCCTTGTCCCATGAATTCCAGCATATTCCCGATCAGATTGGCAGGAAGGCCGCGCAGAACTAGCCTGCGCCAAAATCACGAGCGAAGAAAAGAGGGCGCCGCAATTGCGGCGCCCTCTTCGATTTTTCCGTGGCGAGCCGCAAGCCTATGGCGGGATCAGGAGTAGTTATAGGCGTTTGCCGCATACTCTCGCGCTGTCCCGGCAACTACCGCCAAGGCGACGCCCCTTTCCGCGGCGAGTTCTTTCGCCGAGGCGACTTCGCTCTTGAGCCGCAGCAATTCGCGGTCGTCGGGGTCGTAGGCGAGCCCGTCATTCACCAGCAACTCGGAAATCGAGGCCAAGAATTGGTTCCTCATCATCAGGTTTACCAGCTCCCCGATCACGCCCACGATGTTCGCCGCATTTTCGCATTCATACGCTACATGCAGCGCCTGCCGATAGTGCGTCAATGCCTCCGGCAGTCGCTCCGCTTGAATCAAGACCTTGCCCAGCATGCGCAGTTGCCCCGCTTCCCCTTCCTTATCCTGGATCTCGCGCGCGATGTACAAGGCCGATGTATGGAAGTTGACGGCCTCGCTCCAGCGTTCCAATTCGACGTTGATCTCTCCCAAGCCGCGCAATACCAGCCCTTCCATGTCGCGCTTGGACTGCCCTTTGAAGAGTTCGTTGGCGCCCTCCAACATCTCGATCGCTCCCCTGGTGTCGCCCGCGTCTAGCTGCGCCATACCCAGCTTGTACAAAACATGAGCCTCGTTTTGCTGGTCGTCGCGATCCCGGGCGATGGCGAGCGCCATTTCGTAGTTTTCGATTGCCGTCACCGCCTCGCCCAAGGCGCGGTGGGCATCGCCGAGCGTGGCGCGCAAGAACATCTCCGTTTCTCGATCGCCCAGCTCTTCCGCGAGGTGCAAACCGCGTTGAATGTGATTCAGCGCCGTGACGGCAGCGTCCGTGCGCACCAGCAAGCCGGCCAACATGTCCAGCGTCCCCAGTATGCCCGCTTTATCCTCTTGGACCTCGTGAATCTCCAGCACTTCGTTGAAGGTCGCCACCGCTTCGTTTTCGCGCTTCTGTTCGATCTGCACCTTGCCGATCGCTTCCAGTATCTGTAAAACGCGCGGGCTATCCTCGTGTTGGCGCGCAAGCGTGAGCGCCGCGCGCAGCTTCAGCTGTTCCAGAACCGACGGCGCGCTTTCACTGCTCACGAGCAAACCTGCCAGCGCATCAAGCGTTTCGAGGACGCCGTCCTTATCCGCGCTGGTCTGGTAAATTTCGAGCACTTCTCCGTAGGTGCCGGCAGCTTCGCTGTCCCGCCCTTGATTGATCTGCACCTTGGCGATCGCCTTGAGAATCTGCAACTGTCTCTCGATCTCGTTGTTCTGGCTGGCAACATGCAAAGCAGTCCGCAACTGATCGATATTCACGGACTGCAATTCTTCGTCATCAATTGAAATGAAAGTCGAGTCGTTGGCCAGGGGCGTCGCGGCCAGCTGCGTCGACTCATCGACGCCATCTTCCGCTTCAACATCCTCTACTTCCGCGAGCTTTTGCGTTTCGTCGTCTTCGCCCGCCGACACGTCCTCTACACTCTCGACCGCCCGATCTTCATCGGTTTCTGGCTCAGCGATCAGGTCCTCTTCATCGTCAAATTCAAGTTCGATCCCGTCACGGAGCGATTCAAGCAGCGCCAACTCATAGGCGTAACCCGCTTCGTCTACCAGCCCGTCCACGCTGGACAAAGCGTCAACAATGCGGCCGGCCAGGTCGCGGTCGTCGTTGTCCGCGGCGCTGGTCGCCGCCGCGATCAGATTATCCAGCTCGCTCATCAGTCGGATCAGCGCATCGGGACCATCGCTGTGGGCAGCCAGATAATCGCTGACCGCAGTTTTTACGCGCTCGCGCAAGTCATCAAGGCGATCTTCTTCGGCAGACCGGGATTGTAGAAATCCATGCACCAGCGGGTGCATACGGTAGCAGGTCTCATCAAGGCGCTGAAAGCGCTCGACGAGGAAAAGGCGTGACAAGATCGTCATTGATTGATCGATGGCCGATACGGGCATATCGCTCAGTAAGCGCAAGAAAGAGATCGAGGCTTCCCCGCGAGGCGTGGCGCCCAACTGTCCCAGCAAGTCCCGCAGGCGCGGATTGAGCGCATCGACGCTGGCAGCCAAGGCGGCGCTGTCAGCTTGACTCTCGTGTTCCTCCAGCAGCGCCGCCAGCGATGCGTGATAGTCTTCGGGCGTTTGACGAGAAATGATCATGCTGCGCGCAGCTAAGACGACGGGAAAGGCTTCATTATTGAGTTGCGCCACAATCGCAGCAGCCATGCTATCGGCTTCGCCGCCTTCGATACCCGCTTTCTGTTTGAAGAGCAGCAGCGCATCGTCTTCACTCAAGTTGCCGATGGCTTGGTTGCGCCAGGCGCCGCCCGCCAGGGCTTTCTCGCTGGTGACGACCAGCGGCAAATCCCCCCCACAATCGTCGTAGAACTGATTCAAGACCGATTCGTCGACCCGACCATCAAGCACGATCAGCGGCTGATGCTGTCGCAGCAGCCCGGCGACTGCCGCGCGTTTGCCCAAGGGGTTCGAGGCATTGCAGACATCCAAGGCGCCATAGGCGCGGCTGATACGCACGAGCAATTCGACCAGGGGCGGTTCGTCGACCGGCAACCATAGAACGGACTGCTCCGGCTGCTGGGCATAAATGTTAGCGATAGTTGCGGCGATCGTGGTTTTGCCGATGCCGGACGCGCCGTGCAAGACCAGGGGTTGGTTCTGTCGCAATCGCAGGAGGAGCGCTCGCAACAAGTCGTCGCGCCCGATGGGTCTCCCGAAGCGCCGCAGCGGCAGGTCGCTCATCGTGGCTACGGCAGCTTCCAGGGGTCTCAGTTCAGCCATTTTCCCCCCAAGATAAGGTAATCCACGTCCAAGAGTAAATTACTGTCAAGTATAGCATTGACAAAGAAAATCGGGCAATTTGAGCGGGTGGATAATATCGGGAACTTGACCCGCAAAAGGCTTTACGCTCCAGGGACATTTGCGGGCGCAGGCACACTTGACCCTAATATCATGCTTAGTCACCGTATGACAACGAGATATGGCTTGAATCCGGGAGCGACAATCACTATACTTGTGCGCTGTTTGGGCGCGTGGCGCAATGGCAGCGCAGTTGACTTTTAATCAATTGGTTGCAGGTTCGAGTCCTGCCGCGCTCACAAAGCCATATTCATGGAGCGGGAGCACACGTTGAGGTTGCTTGAGATAATTCTGCCTGAGCAAATTGCTCTGCAATACAGTTACGCGGCGGCGGGTCAGAAAAGTCAAGTTTTATTAATTCTGACGACGCCAGAGCAATGTCTTGGCTATTCCATGTAACCAGGAAACTTAGCATTGAAGGCTTCCGTCAAGCGCTGAATCTCGTGAGAGTTAGTTTCTATCTGGGAAATCTTCATTTCAAACTTGCCTTCAATTCGCTGAATTGCTTCGCTGTTTGCTTCGACAAGTTTGCGCAATGACTCTAGGTCTTCATGGTTTGCGAGAATCATGGTGTGTAGTGTACCCACTTGTCGCTCAATGGCATCAAGACGCTTCTCAATTCTATTAAATCGCTCTTCAATCGCATTAAATCGCTCTTCAATCGCATCAAGTCGCTTTTCAAACGCATTAAATCGCTCTTCAATCGCATTAAATCGCTCTTCAAACGCATCAAGTCGCTCTTCAACCGCATCAAATCGAGAATTCAATAAGCGTAATTCATGCAGAATCTCGTCCACAGCGCACTAGCCCTTTCGGCTACAGTAATTCCTGATCTCTGTCACAATACCAACCAATTATATACTTAATCTGGTGATATTTCAATCAGGACTTCCGAGTTACAAGCCATGTATGGCGCAGCAACCTTGCAAGTTATAAATTGCACTCGCCAAGGATTGCGCGTCACGCGGACCGGCCTAAGTGAACAGCGAATCTTTGCTAAATCTCATGCAGGCGTCCAAGCCCGCGGAGCGATGCCCTCGACATCGGTCTTGACATCGATGACCACCGGACGATCAGCCGCGAAGGCGCGCTCCAGAGCCGCGGCGATTTCGCTCGGATCCGTCACCGTCATGCCCAGGCAGCCCATCGATTCGGCGATGCCCGCGAAGTTCGCATCATCAAAAAGCCAGAGTTCGTCCGAGCCCGCCGTCGTTCCGCCATAGATGGCTTCGACGCCGTCGCGTTCCTGATTCAGCGAGTGGTTATTGTTCACGGCGATCACGGTATTGACGCCGCAGCGCGCTGCCGTCTCCAGTTCCGCCAGGTGGTACCAGATGCCGGCGTCGCCGGTGAAGCAGAGGACCGGGCGATCGGGCGCGGCGCATTTGGCGCCGATCGACGCGGGCAGGCCCCAACCCAAGGAACCCGAACAGCGAATATAAGACTGGTCGGGATGGCGCAGATCGAGCATGGTGCCGGTCCAGACGCCAGAGTGTCCGGTATCGGAAACGAGGATGGCATCGGAGGGCAGGCGCTCGCTGAGTTCCTTGCAGAGCCGTTCGGGGCGCATCGGCGATTTTTCGGCGTTGTAGTGTTCGCTGACTTCGGCCTTCCATTCGCGCACAAGCGATTCTACGCGATCGATCCATTCCCGGCGTCGCGACGCGCTTTCGGCGGTCGCGAGCATCTGACGCAAGGTAGCGCGGACGTCACCCTGCAAGCCGACTTCAACGGGATAATTGCGGCCAATCTCGGCGGGATTGATGTCGAGCTGAAGGACTCTGACGCTGGGCGGCGGGATGGTGTAATTGTTGGTGAGTTGTCCGCCGGTATGGCTGCCAATATAGAAGACAAGATCGGCCTCGCAAAGAATCTGGTTGGAACAGGCGCGGGAATAAGAGCCGGGCACGCCGACCGCCAACTCATGATCGGCGGGGAACATGGCTTTGGCGTTGAGCGCCGTCGCAACGGGAATCGAGAGTTTTTCCGCCAATGCGATCAGTTCGGCGCGGGCATCCGATGTCGTGACGCCGCCGCCGGCGACGATGACCGGTCGCCGCGCCCGGAACAGCAGCGCCAAAGCCTCGTCGATCGACTTCTGATCCGCCGTCGGGCGAAATGGCGGCAGGCTCGCGAATTGCTCTTCGACGATGACTTCCAGGTCCGCCTCGACGTTGACCACGGCGGCGCCGTCAATCCCTTGCAGGTCCAGGTGCGTCGGTTGCGGCGTGCCCGTCGTCGCGGCGCGAAAGGCTTGCCGCGTATGATGCCCCAACTCCGTCGGATTGGAGACGTAGGCATTGTACTTTGTGACAGCCGAAAAAGGCGCCATGTGATCGACTTCCTGGTAGGCGTGACGCAGCTGATGCCCCTGCCACTCACGGCCGGTGATGGCGACAACCGGCGAACAGGACAAGAAAGCGTCTTGCAAGCCGGCTGCCAGGTTGACCGCGCCCACGGATTGCGCCATGCACAAGCTGGGCGCGCGCCGGACGCGGGCATAGGCGTCAGCCATATAAGCCGCCGCTTTTTCGCCGCGCGCTTGCACGCGTTTGATGCCGAGCGATTCCATCTCCATCAGCGCGCGCGGCGCGATATAGGGCACAAAGAACACGGTATCAATACCGTACCCATGAACGGTCTGCGCGAGCAGCTTGGCGCCGGTCATTCTTGGCATTCTAATTTTCCCTTCTCGTGAACATTTTCAAGGAGAATAACGACGTTTCGAATCAATCGCCAGCCCTCGAAAGTCGGCGCCGCGCCAACGTCGAATCGGTTGACAAACCCAGTATTTGACACCTGGCGCTAAAATGTGCCAAAATCCTTTGCGATCCGCTCATGTCCCGGTGGACATGAGCATTTGCCGGGCGCAGTTACTTGACAAGAATTTTCTCTCAGTTTATACTATGCCCGTTAGTTAATCGGTTAACCTGCCATCGTTTTTGAAATCAGCTTTTGCGATTTCAGCATTGGGAAAGAGTGGGTTAGGAGGTGCGCAGGCGATTCTCCCAATTTGCAGTCAAGCTAAAGGTGTCGCTATTTTGAGGAGCTAAACATGAATGAAAAGGAAAGAAAAGCGGGAAACGAGCAGCAGTTAAGCAGGCGCGACATGCTGAAGATGCTGGGCGGCAGCGCCGCTGGCATGAGCATGGCGAAGATCGCCGGACTCAGCGGCGCCGCGACCGCCCTGCTTCAGGGTATGCCGGCTGGCGCGCAGAGCAAAGTCGAAATCTGGACCGGTTTCGGCCAGGGCCGTATGGCTGACGCCATGCAAGGCGCGATCGACAATTTCGCCGTGGAGAATCCCGAATTCGCGCCCGAGCACATTATCGTGCCTTGGGGCGAGATTCATGATCGCGTGATCGCCGCCACCTCAGCCGGTTCGCCGCCGGACGCGTATCGGGGTTGGGCTTGGATCGTAGGCGACGCCGCCATCGGCGCCCTGACCAACTTGCAGCCCTATGTCGACGCCGCGAATGTCGACTTGATGGACTTCTGGCCGGCGACGCTCAATCAAATGAAATACCAGGGCGATGTGCACGCCATGAGCATCTCGACCATCGTGCAGTTCATGTATTACAACAAGGATCGCATGCGCGAGGGCGGCTTGGATCCAGACAGCCCGCCGACGACCATCGCCGAGCTGGATGAGATGGGCGCCCAGCTCAATGATATCGCCGACGATGGCGAAATCCTGCGTCTTGGTTTCTCGCCGACGTTGCCGAGTACACAAGTCTGGGAGTGGGGCGCGGCTTTTGGCAGTCAATACTGGGATGAATCCGAAGGCAATATCGCCCTTGACCAAGAAGCCTGGGTCGAGTTGCTGAATTGGTACAAGAGTTATGGCGACAAATTCGGCGTCGAAAACCTGGCCGCTTACCACGCCACATACAGCGGAAACGGCTTTGGCCGCAACTCGCCGCAAGGCATCTACTACACCGGTTTGATCAGCTTCTGGGTTATCGGCAGTTGGTTGTTCAACGACATGGGCGAGTATGGACCGGATGTCGATTTCGGCGTCATTCCGATCCCGACCTTGGAAAGCGCCGAAGACGCCACGCCGGGCACGTCCATCGGAAATATGTATTTCGTGCCGGCCAATTGTGCCAACCCCGATGGCGGTTTCGCCTTCGCCAACTATATGAGTTCGTCGCCCTACGTGGCGATCAACAAAGCGCTGCCTGACAGCGTCATGCCTTCGCGCCCGTCGCTGGCGCAGTTGCCGGAAGTCGCCGAAGAAGGCGCTTGGACGGTTCTGGCTCGCGATGAGATTCTGCCCAATACGCTGGAGAGACCGAGCTTCCCCGGCAACGGCTTCCTGGGCAGCGCGCTGAATGAGGCTGTAGAGAATGTCATGTTCAACGATGCGGACCCGGCGGAAGTGATTGCCGATGCCGTCGCGCGTTCACGGCGCGAAGTGGAACGCATGAGGGGCTAGTCCAATTCGGGTACATCCGTAAGGGCGTATCGCCGATGCGCCCTTTTGCCAGATTATTTTGAGGCGTAGGGGCGACTTACCAGGTCGCCCGATTTGCCCAAATGCTTCAGGCGGGCGACCTGGTAAGTCGCCCCTACAGACAAAGGATTTACCAGAGCGATTCATGTTCAAATTGAAACGGGATCCTGCCAACCAACCAAACAGTTGGCGCACTGACAATCTCCCGGCTTGGGGCTTGTTCTTTGTGGCGCCCTGGATAATCGGCTTCGTCGCCTTCACCGTATATCCCTTTTTTGCCTCTCTTTATTACAGCTTCACCAACTTCAACATCATCAATCTCACGCCGCGCTGGGTGGGCTTGGACAATTATGTCGAGCTCTTCACCGCCGACCCGCTTTTCTGGATATCAATCAGCAACTCGATCAGATACGCCGCCCTGCTGCTTGTTTTTGCCACTATCTTTGACATCTTTATTGCCTATCTGCTGAGCCAGGACGTAAAGTTCCTGTCGATCTATCGCACGATTTTCTTCTTCCCGGTGCTGGTGCCGGTGGTAGCAGCCAGCTTAACTTGGATCTGGATTCTGAATCCACGCTTCGGCTTGATGAACGGCTTGCTTGAGCTAATTGGCATCAAGGGACCGAATTGGCTGGCGTCGCCGGACACGGCGATGTACTCGCTTATTTTCATCGGCGTCTGGGGCAGCGGACGTCAGGTAATCGTTTATCTCTCCGGCTTCAATGACATTCCGCGGCAACTCTATGAAGCGGCCGACATTGACGGCGCTTCCGGCTTTCAAAAATTTTGGCGGATCACCCTTCCGCTTTTGTCTCCGCAGATCTTCTTCAACGTCGTCACGCTCATCATCTTTTCTCTGCAATCATTCTCCGAGGTCTACATCATGACGGGTGGCGGTCCGGCGAATTCGACCCTGCTCTACGCCGTAAATTTGTACAACCGCGCCTTCCGCGATTACGCCATGGGCTACGCCTCGGCGTTGGCTTGGATCATGTTCTTATTGATTCTGGGATTGACCCTGATCATCTTCAAGTTCTTGAGCGGGAAAGTCATCTATGAGCGCTAGGAAGGGATCTTAGCATGGCAGTATTGCAGCCGGCCGCGCCCGGACGCCGCGCCATGACCGACGAAGAGCGCAATTACCTGCTTTTGCAGCGAGTGCGATCCCTCATCAAGCATGCCGTTTTGATCGTCTTCGGCATCGCTTTCATGCTGCCCTTCGTCTGGATGATTAGCTCCTCAGTCAAACCGAACATCGACATCTTTGAGATTCCAGTTCGCTTGATTCCCAAGTCGCTGCGCTTCGAGAATTATGTCGACGCCACAAACGCCATCCCCTTTTGGCAATACTTGTGGAACTCGACCTATTACACCATCTTCGCCACCATCGGCGCGGTGCTGTCCAACACCTTTATCGCTTACGGCTTCGCTCGCGTGCGCTGGCGGGGGCGCAATGTACTCTTCATCATCGTCATCGCCACGATGATGCTGCCCTTCCAGGTGCGCATGATTCCGCTTTATATTCTGTTCGCCCGAATCGGCTGGCTGAATAGCTTCCTGCCGCTGATCGTGCCGAACTTCTTCGGCAACGCCTTTTACATCTTTTTGATGCGCCAGTTTATGATGACCCTGCCGAAAGAGCTGGATGACGCCGCGCGCATCGACGGCGCCAGCGAATGGGGCATCTTCTGGCGGATCGCGGTGCCGCTGTCCAAACCGGCGATTTTGACCGTCGCCATCTTCGAAATCATCCATACCTGGCACGATTTCATCGGTCCGCTGGTCTACTTGCGGCACCCGACCAAGTACACACTGTCGATTGGCTTGCGCCTGTATTTCACGCAGTACGGCGCGGAATGGGGCTTGTTGATGGCGGCGGCGGCCATGTTTACCATACCGATGGTGATCTTCTTTTTCTTGGCGCAGCGTTCATTCATTGAAGGCATCACCCTCACCGGGCTAAAAGGCTAGCCGCATGGCTCGAGTGCTGCATCAACCGCAGACGCGAGACGCAATCGGAGCGGGGATAGACACGCTGGCGGGCGCGGTCATCCCGACGCTGGGTCCGCTCACGGGACCGGTGGCGCTTGACGACAAGACGCGCAAGGGTTCGCCCGAACTGCTGGATGACGGCGGGGTTATCGCGCGGCGGATCTTGCAATTGGACGATCGGGACGCCGATATCGGCGCCATGCTGCTGCGCGAGACGCTCTGGGAACAGCGCGAGCGTTGCGGCGATGGCGCGGCGACCGCCGCGGTCCTCTATCAGACGGTTTTCGCCGAGGGACGCCGTTTCATCAGCGCGGGCGGCGATGCCATGCTGTTGCGGGAGCAACTGGAAGCCGGCATCAAGATCATGCTCGCAGCCTTAAAAGAGCAGGCGCATGGGATCAGTTCGCCAGAGGAAATCGAGCGCCTGGCTTTGTCCGTCAGCGGCGACCGGGAGATCGCGAGGGCGCTGGCGGATATTTTCGATCTGCTGAGCCCGCATAGCCCGGTCGACGTGCGCGATGGCGGGCGCGAACTGCGCCATGAGTTCTTTTTGGGCTCATTTTGGGAGAGTGAGGTTCCGTCCAATATCGTGTTTGAAGGCGTCGTTGGCGAGCGCGTCGAACTGAAGAACACCGCCTGGCTGATCAGCGACTTCGAATTGGACGATTTGAACGCGCTGGTCGCGCTTGTTACCGATGCCTATCAGGCGGGATATGACTCGCTGGCGATCGTCGCCAAGTCATTCTCCGAGCAGATTATCGCCGCGCAAGGCGCCAACAGCCGCATGGGAGATTTTACGCTCGTCTATATCGAGCCGACCGGACTGGTCGACGAGCAGGAAGCTGCGCTTGAGGACCTGGCATTGATTACCGACGGCCAGGTTTTGCGGACGATTACCGGTCACAGTCCGGGTGCGATCAGTCGAGACATGCTCGGCGCATCGGAACTGGCCTGGCTCGATCGCAACCGCTTCGGCATCATCGCCGGCGCCGGCGACGAGGAAACGGTCCAGGGCGAGATTGCGGCGCTGGAACGGCGCTTCGAGCTCAGCGACGATGCGCGCCGGCAAGCGCTGCTGCGAAGTCGAATCGGGCGACTGCGCGGTGGATCGGCCGTCGTCTACGCGCCCGGCAGCAGCGAGAGCGAGATGCGCTATCAGAAAAGCCTGATCGAGCGCGCAATCGCGGCGATCCGCTCCGCTTTGCTGGGGGGCGTTCTGCCCGGTGGCGGAACCGCATTGCTAGGTTGTATCGACCGCTTGCGTGAAACTTACAACGCGGGCAGCGACCCGCAGGAGCGGGCAGCCGGGCAGATCTTGATTGGGGCGGCGACAGCCCCGTGCCGACAGTTGCTCGCCAATGCCGGGCACGAAGCGCCGGGAATCGTAGTTGACAAAATCTTGTCCGGCGTGAACGGCGCCAGTTACGACCTGCGCGCCGAGAACGCTTCGGATACGGTTGGTGAAGGCGTAATCGATTCGGCGGCTGTGGTCATGACAGCGGTACGTAATGGCATTGGCGGGGCGGCGCTGGCGCTGACAGTCGATACGATTGTGCACCGGGTGAATCCGCCGCTGGCGATTGAGCCCGGCGGCTTATCGGCGGGGACTGACATCGGAAATATCGAACTGAAGTAGCCGCGCGGCGGCAACGAAAAGGTCGCAGGAATGTCGCGCTCACGCAAAATAGGTTGCCTTCTCGTCGCATGAGCGACGCGGTTTACATAAACAGGGCGCAAGCGCGCATTGTACAAACGTGAAGGAGTTTTGAAAAAAATGGGTTGGGAACCGACAGAAGAACAGAAGCGAAATTACGAAGAGCGCGGTTACTTCACAGTGCCTAACGTGGTCTCGCGGCAGACCGCCGCCGAGATGCTGGGCGTGATCAAGAACGCGATCTTGACGCCGGATACCGACGACATCATGACCGATGCCGACCCGATGGATCCGATGAACGATGATACACCAGATGCCCGCGCCGTGCGCTTCCGCAAACTGAGCAAGTTCAATCAGCGGAATCCGCTCATCTGGCATAACGCGCACTGCGGCAAACCGGTTCTGGAAATCGCGCGCTACTTCCTCGGCGATGACATCTTGCTCAAGTACGACAGTTGTTTCCTCAAACCGGCGCGTTCGGGCAGCGCCACGCCCTGGCACCAAGACAATGGTCTCTGGCGCGATGGTGATATCGAGCCCTTCAACTTCTGGATGGCGCTGGACCCGGCCACGATCGAGAACGGCTGCCTGCAGATGATCCCCGGCAGCTACAAAACCGAGATTGTGCCTCATGTCCTTTACGAAGACAGCATCCATGGCGTGCTGCCGAAAGAACGCGTCGAGGAAATGATCGATACTTTCGGCGTCGAGCACATCGAGCTGGGGCCGGGCAGCGTCGTCGTCTGGCATAGCAGCGCCTGGCATTACAGCCCGCCCAATACCAGCGAAAAAGGCCGCATCGCCATCGCCGGCGTTTTCAGCAGCCCCGATATTGTGGAGAACGGGCGCAGTAACGATGTCGGCTACAAGTGGCTGATGAAAGAGGGCGAGGTCATGCCCGACTTCCCGGCGAAAGAATACACGATGAAACGGCAAAGTTTCTATCAGGCGGAGCCCTGGAAGAAAGTCAGTTAAGCCGCTCGCTGACTGGCGCAGCCGTCGAATCGCGCAGGACGAGATGTGATGGCATAATGACACGTCTAATGGGCGCATCGGGCGTGTTTATGCGCCGGAGCATCAGTTGAGCGGCGTTTTCGCCCAGCCCACGCGGATCGGCTGAAACAGTCGTCAGGCTGGGATGCCACAGCGTGGCTTCCGGCACATCGTCGAAGCCGATGACAGAGAAATCCTTCCCCGCTTCCATGCCCGCCGCGCGCAAGCCGAGCATCATGCCAAAGGCAATCACATCGCTGTAGCAGTAAGCCCCTGAAGGCGGCTGCGACATATTCAAGAGTTGATGGATCGCGTCATATCCGCCGCGTCGCGTGACCGGGCTGGCGATGCAAAGCGCGGGGTCAAAGGCGATGCCATGTTGCCGCAAGGTGTCGCGATAGCTTTCCAGCCGTCTCTGCCGGGTTGCTTGCGCCTCGAAACCGCCGACAAAGGCGATGCGCCGGTGACCCAGCTGAAGCAAATGCTCCAGCGCGCGCGCTGTACCGTTCTCGTCATCCATGCCGACGCAGTCGGCAGCCAGCTCCGGAAAATAGGGGATCAATAACACGAGCGGGCAAAACCGCATCAATGCCCGCATGGATTCGGGCGTGGTCTGCGCAACCGGTGACAGAATCAAGCCGTCGACATCACGCTCCAGCATGGTTTTGACCATGCGCGACTGCTTGTCCAGGTCATCATCCGTCGTGACCAAGACGAGACTGTAGTCATGATCCGCCAGTTGAGATTCGGCGCCGGATGTCAACTCGGCGTTAAATGGATTTGAGACGTCTTTAATGATTAAACCGATGGTGTAGGACCGCCGCGTGCGCAGGCTGGCGGCGCGCTGATTGTAGACATATCCCAGCGCCTCCACCGCTTCCAGGACGCGCATGCGCGTCGGTTCGGAGATACGCGGGTTCTCCCGCAAGGCAAGCGAAGCAGTCGCCTTGGAGACGCCGGCCGCATCAGCGACATCTTGCAGCGTAACCTTCCCTTTTCTTGACTTTACATCCGTCATGGCAGCGCCAGGTAAATCGGTTTAATCGAGCCTCATTCATATTAGCATAAATCGATTGTCTGGGGCACAGTCAGCCGCAGCCGCAGCCAACTTGGCGACTCTCATCCAAGCTGTCTTCTGCTACAATGCGGCCATGAGATGACGGGGAACTGGGAAAAGGAAACGGGCATGGAGAATCTGGCGGATATCGGCTTGATCGGCTTGGCGGTGATGGGCCAGAACCTGGCATTAAACATCAACGATCACGGCTACCGGGTGGCCGTGTTCAATCGCACGACGTCCAAGGTGACGCGCTTCATCGAGAACGAGGCGCGCGGCACGGAGGTGATCGGCGCCTATACGCCGGAAGAATTCGTCAGCAGCATCAAGCGTCCGCGCAAGATCATCCTGATGATCCAGGCCGGCGAGGCGGTGGACAAGTCGATCGCGCAGCTCGCGCCCTTGCTCGACGACGGCGACATCATCATCGATGGCGGCAATTCCAACTTCAAGGACAGCATCCGCCGCACGGCGGAAGTCGAAGCGCTGGGGCTGCGCTACATCGGCGCCGGCATCAGCGGCGGCGAGGAAGGCGCGCGCTACGGTCCCTCGATCATGCCAGGCGGCTCGGCCGCGGCTTGGGAAGCGGTCAAACCGATCTTGCAGGCGGTGGCGGCCAAAGTAGCGGATGGCACTCCCTGCTGCGATTGGGTCGGCGAAGATGGCGCCGGGCACTTCGTCAAGATGGTGCACAACGGCATCGAATACGGCGATATGCAGTTGATCTGCGAAGCCTATCACTTGATGTCCGCGGTACTGGGCATGAACGAAGCCGAAATCAGCGACGTTTTCAAGGAATGGAACAAGGGCATCCTGGAATCGTTCCTGATCGAGATCACCGGCGATATTCTGGCTTATCAGGACGAAGACGGCGCGCCGCTGCTGCGGAAAATCCTTGATACCGCCAGTCAAAAGGGCACCGGAAAATGGACGGCGGTAACGGCGCTGGAAGAAGGCACGCCGTTGACCTTGATCGGCGAGGCGGTTTTCGCGCGCTTCCTTTCCGCGATCAAAGACCAGCGCGTGGCGGCCTCCAAGGTGCTGAGCGGTCCCAGCGTCGCCTTCGTCGGGGACAGAGCGGGCTTCATTCGGGATCTGGAGGGCGCGGTCTACGCGGCCAAGATCATCAGCTATACGCAGGGTTACATGCTGATGCGCGACGCGGCGCGCACTTACAACTGGAATCTTAACTACGGCGGCGTGGCGCTGATGTGGCGCGAGGGCTGCATCATTCGCTCGGCATTCCTGGGCGAAATTCAAGAAGCCTACGCCAGGAATCCCGGGCTGGAGAATCTACTGCTGGATGATTACTTCCGAGATGCGGTGATCAATGCGCAACCGGCTTGGCGGCAGACGGTAATCACCGGCATCAAACACGGCATTCCCTTGCCGATCATGAGCGGCGCGCTGGCTTTTTATGACGGCTATCGTTCGGCGCAGTTGCCGGCGAATCTGCTGCAAGCTCAGCGCGATTACTTCGGCGCGCATACTTACGAGCGGGTGGATCGTCCGCGCGGGAATTATTTTCATACCAACTGGACGGGTACGGGCGGGGATGTGACTGCCGGGAGTTATGATGCTTGAGACGAATCCCCAACCAGTACAAGACCTCTTTCTCAAGAACTTGATTCGTTGGCGACCTCCGATTGCTCGTCGCTGACCAACATGACATATCCATCATGTTTTTCGATCAGCGCGCTATTGAGCGCTTCCCACTCCTTGAAAGGGGAGCGCATTGATTTGAGTTCAAGCTCGTATCCCTGTAAACGCTGGAAGTTCTCGATTAAGATTTCGGCACGATCTAACGACTTAACGTAATAAGGATTCTCCTCAAGCCTACGATTGATTCCACGCGTATACAGGGCACTGACAGCCTCGTCCTTCCAGAAGTCGCGACGATTCTCACTGATCACTTCCTTTAGAACATCTTGTCTTTCACGCAGCCAACGTTCAATATCGAGATATCTTTCGAGGTATTCATCATTAACCGACTCATGAAAAAAGAGCGCTGTGCGACTTCCAATCCACCTTTTGACGAAGCTTCTAGCACGCGATTTGTGGCCACTCACACATTTCGACAGCCAGTCGATGGCTGCTTCATCTTCGCCGATTTCCAGCCGTAGCCGCGTACCCATTGCACAAACCCTCATAGCGAGGACCTGGTAATTCATTGCCAAGTCCATGTTTGCCGCGTTCATCTCCGCGCTTAGCAGTTTATCGAGGTCCTCTATAAGCTGTCCTCGTGCCACTGCAAGATCATAGTTCACCTCTGCAACAGCCTGCCGCTTGTATTCTTCGTTATTCACAAGGAAGGTGTTCTCAGCATAGTCGAGCGCTGCTAGGAGACTAACCTCACGATCTCTTTGAAATTCTTCAGACACCCGATCGTAGATACGCTCAATTTCTGCCTCGTGCGCACGAATACCCTCAATGTGTTCTAAGAGCGCATACCCGGCCATCGCAACACCAAGAATAGGTATAGCGCCAGCCAGCAGTTTACCCAGCGTCGCCTGCTGATTGCCTGATAGTCTGATAACATCGTCCAGTAGGCCCGCAGAGGACTCCGTCACTTGGCCGATTTTGCCACCTTCACGCAGCCAAGCGACTATCCGCTTGTTATCGGAGTAGCGAATCACCCCACCGACTCGCTCCATTTTACCGGATGCCAGACCGTTTTCGACGTGTTTGGGCACTTCCAAATGAACGGTTATGGATGACATGGATAGCCTTTCACCTGAGTTTGTAAGAATTTAGAGAAAGCTAAATGTGACTGATAAGACAATTTGCGACACCCAATCTTAACAACTGTTGCGTCAGATTGCAAACTATTACAAGATGAGAGAGTGTCTATATGAGTGGATTCAGCCTTTTCCAACCCCACCCCCGGCCCCTCCCCAATGCTTTGGGGAGGGGAGCTTAACAACCAATTTGGGAGTTCGGAAAGATAGCCTGTGTCCACAGAATTAGACATCCCCAAGATGAGATTGGGGAACCTAACGCGGCAACTCCGGCGCGAACTGGTAATCCGGCTCGCGCCCCTGACGGCGCAGGATGGGGATGATCTGCGCCCATGCCCCCGTGACGCCACGCGGGCAGTCCGGCAAGTCATGTTTGATCAGCCGGTGAAGCTCGGGCAGATTGTAGAAGGGCACCGCCGCGTACATGTGGTGCTCGATGTGATAGTTCATCTGCCAGTAGAGGAAAGCCAGCACCGGATTGAGCAGGATGGTGCGCGTATTGATGCGGTAATCGTCGACTTCATCGGTCAAGCCGATATGCTGCGCCACGTTGAGCAGGTATTGGAATCCGCCGCCATAAAAGGGCGCCAAAGTAATCAGGACTGCCAACATCGGCAAGCCCGTCAGCAGTGAGAACAGGACGATCAGCCCGTGCCCGATGATGAGCAGCCGCGCCCAGTTGAAGAGCGCCCGTCTGCCCTCGGCGTTTTCCGGCGGGAAGAGCGCTTGCTCCCAATCGTTTTCGATGATACCGAAGCAGAGCAGAATCACGTTCTTCATGCGCAGGACGAAGCCGCGCGGATTGACGAAGGCGAAGCCGAGATAGGAGCGCAGGGTCAGTTCAACGGGCAAGACCACTTCGCTGTCATCGGGCGGGTGCAGGGTATAGCGGTGATGCGCCTGATGGCTGGCCCAGAAGGAAACGTGGTTGTACCAGCCCAGGAAACTGTAAATGTTGCGAAAGATGATGTTCAGCGCGTTGGTCTTGAAAACGGTCTTGTGGCAGAGTTCGTGGAAGCCGTTGACCATAAAGGCGTGCAGAGCGCCGTGCAGGTAAATCAGCGCGATCACGACCAGCCAGTGCGCGCGTCCGACCGCGTACCAGGCCAAGCCGCCGCTGCAAACCAACAGCGCCAAGAAGCTGATACTCTGTATCAGTCCGCGGAGGTCGCTGCGCTGATTGAGCCGAGCCAGGTCCGCCGCGGCGACCGGCGAACGGTACCACTTGATGCGCTTCCCTTGCCGTTTCGCGTCCATCGCTATTCTCCCAGCGTCACAAGCCCATCATAGATTATCAAGCTGACTATTGCAATTGATCGAAGCTCAGCATGGCTTTAATCACGCCAGTGGCCGGATCCAGCCAGGTCGGGAAGTCGTCCACGATATTCTCCGGCGCGGCGCGATGCGTGATCCAGGGATCGAGGTTGATGGCGCCCTTCTGCAAGCACTCGATGACCCAGGCAAAATCGGACGGCGTCGCGTTGCGGCTGGCGAGCAAGGTCATCTCGCGCGAATGGAAGTGGGGATCGCTGAAAGTCAGATCGCCCTTGATATGCCCTACCAGCACCAGAGAGCCGCCGTGCGCCACATAGTCAAAAGCCGCCGCCATGGAGACCGCGCTGCCCGTGCAATCGAATACGAGCGTGGGCAACTCGCCGCCGAGCAGTTGCCCGATCTGCGCCATCGGGTCCTCCCCCGCATCAATCAGTTTGTCGATGCCGAGCGCTTCGGCGCAGAAATCGAGCCTGGTTTCGTTCATCTCCATGACCATCACATCAGCGCCGGCGATCTTGGCGAAAGTCGCCGTCGCTAAGCCGATGGGACCGGCGCCGATCACCAGCGCATCTTCGCCGGCCGATATCCGGGCGCGTTGGACCGCGTGCGCGCCGATGCAGAGCATCTCCACCAGCGCCAGTTGCTCGACCGGGACCCCGCCCGCCCGCAGGAGCTTGTCGACCGGCAAGGTGAATTGCTCGCGCATACCGCCGTCGATATGCACGCCCAGTACTTGCATGTCGGTGCAGCAATTGCTTTTGCCGCGCCGGCAGGCGACGCACTCGCCGCAATTCATATAAGGGATGACGCAGCATTGATCGCCGGCGACATAGTCCAGCGCCCGATCGGTAGCGCCGATCTCCAACACCTCTACAGCTAGTTCGTGTCCCATGATGCGCGGGTAGCTGAAAAAGTTCTGATTACCGCCAAAGGCATGCAAATCGGTGCCACAGATGCCCACGCGCTTGACCCGCACGAGCGCCTCGTCGCGCCCGGGTTTGCTCGGTTCGGCGACCTGCCGCAAGCTCAGTTGAAAGGGTTCTTCCAATACGATTGCTTTCAAGGCATTTACTCCAGTAGTCTCAAGGAAGGCTGTAAAAGGACCTCGCGTTGGCGCCCATGATTTTGTCTTTTTCTTCGTCCGACAGCCCATCTATGTAGTCGCGGACAATGCCGACCACTTCGCTATAGCTGCCGGAGAGCGTACAAACGGGCCAATCGCTGCCGAACATCAGCCGGTCAATGCCGAAGCAATCGAAGACCACATCCAGGTAGGGCGCATAGTCGTCCCGCGTCCAGGCCTTCCAAGCCGCTTCCGTGACCAGGCCCGAGACCTTGCAGCAGACGTTTTCGTAAGTCGCCAGTTCGCGGATCTCGCTCGCCCAGGGTTCCAGTATGCCGTCCTTGATGAAGGGTTTGGCGATATGGTCGAGCACAAAGGGCTGATTCGGGAAGCGCTTGACCACATCAATCGCCACTTGCAGATGCCGCGGATAGAGCAGCAAGTCGTAAGTCAGCTTGTATTGGTTGAGCAGCGCCAGCCCATCAAGGAAGCCGCCGCCGAGCATGAAGCGATCGTCGACTTCGTCGTGCACGATATGTCGGACGCCGACCAGGCGCGGATGCGGCGCGAAACGCTCCAATTGCGCCGCGACATCGTCCGCGCGCAGATCTACCCAGCCGACGACACCGCGAATGAAGTCATTCGCATCAGCGAGTTCCAGCAAGAATTCGGTCTCGCGGGGGTTCTGCCGCGCCTGGACGGCAACAGTGCCGTCGATGCCATTGGCAGCCATCAGCGGTGCCAGATCAGCCGACATATAGTCGCGCTTGAGCGCGTCCTTGTCTTCATCGATCCAGGGATATTCCTCAGCTGCATAAATCCAAAAATGTTGATGGGAATCAATGCGCATGCCCATCCCGACCTCCTAGTTGTTCTCGGGCAGCCCGGTCTGCCAGGTCTTGTCCCGGATCGGCGCCAGGACCTCGAGTACCGCCTCAATCAGGGCTTCGTCATAGGAGGCATCCAGCCATTCAACATTGCGCCGCATATTCTCCGGGTTGGCGGTGCCGATCAAGGTGCTGTGGATATCCCGATTGCGTAGGGAGAATTGTACCGCAAGTTGGGCGATATCGACGCCTTGCTCACGGCAAAAGGCGGCGGCAGCGGCGCAGCCGGCTTTGATCTCGTCGGTGGCGGGATGCCAGTCCGGCGTACCGCGGTTGGTGAGCAGGCCCATGCTCAGCGGCGATGCGCCGATGATGCCGACATCCTTTTCCTCCAAATAAGGAATCAATCCCTCCAGCGTGGTATCGTTCAGCGAATAATGCGCGTAGGACAAGATGGTATCGACCTCGATGCGATCCATGATGGCGGGATAAATCGCCAGAGGGAATCCGGTGATGCCGACAAAGCCCACTTTTCCCGTTTCCTGCGCCTTCCGCAGCGCCGGGATTGTCTCGTCGACGATCTGATCCAGCGGCACATATTCGATATCGTGGCATTGGATGATGTCGATATGCTCGACGCCCAATCGTCCCAAGCTCTCGTCGATGCTGCGCGTGACGCGCTCGGCGCTGAAATCGAATTCTTCTTCTCCATAACGTCCGACTTTGGTCGCCAGCACAACCTTGTCTCTGGGAACGCCGCGCAGCGCTTTACCCAAGACCGTTTCCGCCCTGGTGATGCCATAGAAGGGCGAGCAATCGATCAAGTTGAGGCCCAGGTCCAGCGCGACATGCACGGCTCGGATGCCCTCGTTTTCGTCGATGGGACGGAAGACGCCCCCCAGCGACGAAGCGCCGAAGCTCAGGATCGATACGTCCAAGCCGGTTTTCCCTAACTTGCGATATTCCATTTAGTGCGTCCTTGTTTATGTAAACCGCGCCGCTCGTGCGACGAGCGGCTCCTAGATGCTGGTATTGCGTGTGATCTTGAAGGCGTAGACGTGATC
This sequence comes from Anaerolineae bacterium, assembly GCA_034420635.1. Taxonomy (GTDB): domain Bacteria; phylum Chloroflexota; class Anaerolineae; order Aggregatilineales; family Phototrophicaceae; genus UBA6055. Next base: position 85,951 of record DAOULD010000005.1, read on the forward strand.
GCAGGGTTTGTGATCGGGCCGCTCGATCCGGAGCCCGGCATCCGTCATTTCCCATTTGAGCTCGCCTTGGCTACCGAGCAATTCGACCGAGCGCAGTTCGCCCGGATAGAATGCCCGCGCGGATTCGATGAGGAAACTTTTCTCGGGCCAGTCAAAGGTCATGGCATAGAGCACGTTTTCCCGCACGGTGAAGCGGATATCCCGAGCCGTGTATCGCAGCTTTTCCTTGGTATCGCTAAAGGCGCCGACGTGGGTCATCTGGGTCGGTCCCTCGCCGAAGGTATTCCAGGGCACTGTACCGTAGATCGCCTCGCCGTTGACCCGCAGCCAGTCGCCCATGCCTGCGAGGATCGCTTTCGACTCGTCCGGGATGGCGCCGTCGGGTTTGGGACCCACATTGAGCAGCATGAAACCATTCTTGCTGACGTTATCCGCCAGATACTGCACCATTTCAGTCACCGACTTGTATTCAGTTTCCTTGATGTAGCCCCAGCCTTGGCCATCATCGACGGTGGTATCGGTAATCCATTCGTAGTGGGTCAGTTCGGCGGTCTTGCCCAGTTCAAAATCGAGCAGAGCGGCGCCGGGCGGGATATCGTGCCATTTGTAGCTGGCGACGACTTCCCGTCCCCATTCGGCTTCTTTATTGTAGTAATAAGCCAGGAAGTCCTGTTTATACTGATCGTGCACGAAGCGCAGTCCGAAATCGAACCAGATATAATCCGGCTCGTAGCGCTCGACGACTTCGACCAGCCGCCCCTTCCAGCGATCGAGGAAGGCTTTGCTGGGTTTGTCCTGCGCCATCCATTCGCCGTGGTCTTGATGGACGCCGGCCCGCTCCGGATCGTAGTCGAAATCGAGATTATGAGGCTGGCCATAGAGCCCGGCGTATGCGGGATCGGAGGTGTCGTATTCGCTTTTCCAATGCGGGAAGAACCACCAGTTCTCGGCGTGGTGCATGGCGACCATGAAGCGCATGCCCTGGGCGCGGATGGCTTTTTCCAGTTCTCCCACCACATCGCGCCTTGGTCCCATCTTGCCCGCGCACCACTCGGTGTCGCTGGCGTCCCACATCGGGAAACCGTCGTGATGTTCGGCGACCGGACCGGCGAATTTGGCGCCGGCGCGTTTGAAGAGCTCCGCCCATTCATCGGGGTCGAATTTCTCGGCGGTGAACATGGGTATGAAGTCCTTGTAGCCAAACTGCGAGGGATGCCCATAAGTCTTGCAGTGATAATCGAATTGTGGCGAGCCCTCACGGTACATGTGATAGGGATACCAGGTCACGTTGGGTCCGGTGGCGGGCACGCAATAGATGCCCCAATGGGTGTAGATGCCGAATTTCGCCTTGCGCATCCAGGCCGCGGTAGGATGCGTCTTGAGCGATGCCCAAGTCGCGTCGTACTGTTTTCTCATGTTTTTCTCCTATCCAAACGCGGATCGAATTTAATATCTCCGGTCCATTCTCAGTAGTATCAAAGTTAGCCATGCAACGAAAGTGATATGTAGTGGATGGCGCAAGCGGGCGACTCACAGGGTCTCTCCTACAAGGCTTGTCCGCTACTGGTGAAATACCGTTCCATTTGTCCTTTTCAATGTGGTTATCCAAGCATTTCTAGCCGGGAAGCGGGCGTCTCGGCGAGACGCCCTTACATAGCTTGTCTTTATATTGTAGTTTGGGTCGCCAAATGGTGTCATTTTCTTGCTGTTCTGACGTGTATCTGCGTCCGGCCTGTTCACCACAGTTAGAGTACCGGACAAGCCTTACAATGTTTTCGATTATTTTGCGTCTCTCTATGCTTCATCATAGTTTCACATTACTTTCTTGGATTTACTTCTGCTCAACCGTGGTCAGAAACCCGCAGCACTGCAGAATGAGGGAACGATTCTAGCCGATACAAAGCTCGGCTTTTCCGCTTGATGGCATCGGGGGCAGGCGTTAAAAATCGCCATTTGTCGAGATTTCAACTCGATTGCCGCAGGATCAGCTCGCAATTGAAAAGAGCGGAGGGGATATCATCTTGATCTCCGTTCAGCGCCTGCAGCACCTTGCGCGCGGCGGTCTCGCCAATGCGGTAGGTGGGTTGGCGCACCACGGTCAAGGGCGGGCTCGATACCTGCGCCCAGGGATGATCATCAAAGCCGACGATCGCGACATCCTCCGGGCAGCGCATGCCCAAGGCTTGCAAACCCATGAGCGCGCCCAGGCTCAGCAAGTTGTTGCAGACGAATACAGCCCGAGGCCGCTCTTCTTGCGTCATAAGTTCCCGCATGGCGCGCTGGCCGTCTTCAATGCTCAAGCGACTGGCCACGGACCAGTACTCACGCAGGGGCAGGCCCGCTTCCGACAGCGCCATTTCGAAACCCGAAAGACGCTCGCGCATGGTCGACAGACGCTGAAAACCCGAAAGAATGCCGATTTCGCGATAGCCGCGCTCGATGAGATGCTTCGTTCCCAGATAGGCGCCATATTTGTTGTTGACGCCGACATAAGGCGATTTGGCGTTGTCGAAGGTGCGATCCAGCATGACGATTGGAATGTTCAGCTTGGCCGCCTCGTTGAGCGCGTCCCAGTTTTGGCTGGCGGCGGCGGCGATGATGCCATCGACTCCCTGCCGCAACAGGATATCAATGTAGTATTCCTCGCGTTCCAGCACCTCGCTGGTATTGCAGACCATCAAGCTGTAGCCATTGGCGATCAGCACATCTTCCACGCCCAACATGATTTCGCCGAAGAAGGTATTTGTGACGTCGGAGACGATCAAGCCGATGACGCGGGTTCGTTGCGTGGTCAGGCTGCGGGCAGCCACATTGGGACGATAGCCGAGCGAGCGTATAGCGTCCTGCACCCGTTCTTTGGTGGTCTCTTCCACAAAGCGCGTCTCGTTAATCACATGCGAGACGGTGGCTTTAGATACGCCGGCTTGCTCGGCAACGTCTTGCATCGTTATGCGTTTCATCAATGCGCAGTCCTCTTTCTGAACAGCCTCCTTGCTCTTTCGAGGAGAAAGGCTGTTATTTTCTGTGAGCGCGACATTCTTGGGACCTTTTCGCCGGTTACGCGCCGAGCGGCTGAGTAACGCGTTGCGCAACCGATTCCTGGAATGGTATCCGATTGCGCTGGAATCGTCAAATCTGCGGTTGTCCCGGCAGAGCATCGATTCAAATTCTGTTTCATCAAGAAGAAACGAAAGTAGGACCAAGAAATTGATGCTAAGAAATAATGGCTAACTGTGTAGGGGCGACCAATCTGGTCGCCCGATTTATCCTGTATAGATTTCGGGCGACATGGTATGTCGTCCCTGCATTGTCTCCTTTTAACAGAAAACCGGCTAAATCTCGGTGTCCTCGGTGCTTAGGAAAAAAATCTGGCGCGATTGCCCGGGCTATCCCAACAGCTATGTTGCGAGCGCAATCGCCCTATGTTATAGTCGCCTGCGTCGCTGGGAAACCGATTGCGCGGCTTGGATAGATGATCAAATCCTTGGCGCGCGCTAATAACAGGAACGCCAATGAAACGTGTCACAGTGCTGGGAGAACAACGCGCGGGAATCGCCATTGGACAGACGCCCCGAGCCAAAGAAAACTGGGTCCTGGTCAAGGTGCATGCCGCGCCCATGTGTACCGAATACAAAGCCTTCGCCTCTGGTACGAATCACGGTTTTTTCGGGCACGAAGCCGCGGGCGAGGTGGTGGCGGTGGCGCAGCCGGGCAAAGTAAAAGTCGGCGACCGCGTCGTGGCGATGCCGCTGTCCTCGTGTGGACAATGCGCCTACTGCCTGGCCGGCGAATACATCCACTGTCAGGACGTGATCGACTTTGACGCCTGTCATGGCAGCGACGATGGAAAAGCGACGATGTCGCAATATCTCTTGAAACAGGACTGGATGCTGGCGCCGATTCCCGATGGCATATCCTACGAACACGCGTCGATGGCCTGTTGCGGCTTGGGACCGACCTTCGGCGCCTTTCAGTTGATGGATCTTGACGCGCACGATACCTTGCTCATTACGGGTTTGGGACCGGTGGGACTGGGCGGCGTGATCGGCGCCAGGTATCGCGGCGCGACTGTGATCGCTGTTGACGTGAACAGGTACCGCGCGGCGAAAGCGCTTGAACTCGGCGCCGAAGCTGTGATTGACCCGACAGACGAAGACGCGCTGGCGCGGATTCTGGCGCTCACAAGCGACGGGCGCGGCGTTGACAAAGCGGTGGATTGTTCTGGCGTGGTGGCGGCGCACCGGCTTTGCATAGACGCGACCCGGCGCAAGGGCATGGTCGCTTTTGTCGGCGAGTGCACAGATGACACGCCGGTGAGGATCAGCCAGGATATGATCCGCAAGGGCTTGCGATTGATCGGTTCCTGGCACTACAACCTGGCGGATACGCCGCGCATGATGGCGATGATCAGCCAGGTCGGCGACAAACTGGATCAACTGATCACCCATCGATATCCTATTGATGATATTCAAAGCGCCTGGGAGACGCAGCTTTCCGGGCAGTGTGGCAAAGTAATTTTACAGCCCTGGGAGGGAAGCGATGTATAAAACGGTTATTATCGGCGTCGGCGGCGGGCGGGCGCACGGACACGCGAATGCCTATCAGTACGTGAAACGTGGCCGGGTGGTGGCCGTCTGTGACCTGGAGCGCGACCCAATGGATGAGTTCGCCGACAAGTACGATGTGAAAGCGCGTTACAGCGATTACCGCGAGATGTTCGAGAAAGAAAAGCCCGACCTGGCGCAGGTCAGTACGCCGCCTAGCGTACGGCTGGAGGTCCTGGAAGCGGCTGAGGCAGCGGGCGTGCCAGCGGTCTTGGTGGAAAAGCCGCTGGCGATACAAGGCGAGGACTACCTGGCCATCAGAGATTTCGCCGCGCGCAATCCGAAAATCAAGGTCGCTATCAATCATCAATTGCAGTTTCATCCGCGCCGGCAGCATCTGCAAAAGTTGGTGGCGGATGGCGCCATCGGCGATATCCGCTTCATCGAAGCCAGCTCGGGCATGAACCTGGCATACCAGGGTACGCATTCCCTGCAGGCGATCGGCGCCTTTAATCCGGGGACGCCCACGACTGTCTTCGGGCAAGTATCGGGCGCGGTGGGCTTGCAGCCCAACGTCAAAGAGCATTACGCCCCCGATCAAAGTCTGGCCGCGGTCGAATACGAAAACGGCGTGCAGGCGACGCTGCGCTGCGGCGAGAACGCGCCGCGGGTGCCGCGCGGCGACGCGATCTATCAGCACAAGCGCATCGCGGTTTATGGCATGAAGGGCTATATCCACTGGACGATGTGGGGTTGGGAGACCTTCATCAATGGCGCCTACGATAGCGGCGATCACGAGTACCCGGAGGAAGACGTGCTCGGGCAAGCAGCCATGACCGAGGCGATGTTCGACTGGCTGGAAGACGACAGCGCCGCGCATCCGCTAAACCTGGATCGCGCTCTGGTCGACTTCAACGTGATTCTGGCGCTTTACGCCAGTTCTCTCAACCACAAGGTGGTCGAGTTGCCCTACGAGCCGGAAGCCAATCTGGTGCCGAAATTGCGGGACGCTCTCCAAGACTAATCAACTATGGAGCACAAGCCGAAGATCCTCATTGCCATTCGAGAATCACTTTACCGCGACCTGTTCGCGGCCGAGGAAGACCGGCGATTGCGACAACTGGGCAGGCTGGATTTCGCCGTCTCTGACGAGAACCTGACCTCGAGGCAACTCGCGGATGCGGTCGGCGACGTTGACATCGTCATCACCGGCTGGGGCGCGCCCGTCTTCACGGACGAGGTGCTGGCAGGAGCCGATAGGCTCAAGCTGATCGCGCACTCGGCCGGCTCCATCAAGCGCTTGCTGCCGCCGCCGGTCTTCAAACACGGGACTCGTGTCACGCATGTCGCCGCTGCTTTGGCGCCGCCGGTCGGGGAGACTACCCTGCTGCTCGTCTTGCTCGCCCTGAGGCGATTCCACAAGATTGACCGCGCGTTCAAGGACAGGGGATGGGCCGCCGCGCGCTCGTTTGAGTTGGGCAAGGAACTCGCCGGACAGCGCATCGGCATCGTCGGCGCCAGCCTCACCGGACGCGAAACCATGCGCCGCCTGCGCGCGATGGATGCCGAGCTGTGGGTATACGATCCTTACTTCAGCGCCGAGGAAGCGGCGGCTCTGGGCGCGACAAAAGTTAAGCTGGAACGGCTGCTGCGCGAATGTCCCATCGTCAGTTTGCACGCGCCGTCGACAGACGAGACATATCAGATGATCGGCGCCCAAGAGTTCGCCATGCTAGGAGACGGCGCGATCTTCATCAACACGGCGCGAGCGCATCTGATCGACGAGGCGGCGCTGCTGGCCGAGTTGCAGTCGGGGCGGATCTTCGCGGCGCTCGATGTTTTCGCACATGAGCCCTTGCCGGACGACAGCCCCTTCCGCCAGTTGGAGAACGTGATTATTACGCCACATATTTCGGCGCATACACAGCAGGCGCGCATCCGGCAGGGTCAGTTTTGCATCGACGAGATCGAGCGTTTCCTGCGCGGCGAATCGTTGCGCTACGAGGTTACGCGCGCTAAGCTCGATATCATGGCCTAAAGCAAGCAGGAGCCTTAACATGGGAAAACTACAAGACAAGACCATCATCGTCACCGGCGCCAGCAGCGGTTTCGGCGAAGCGATTGCTATCGCCTGCGCGGCCGAAGGCGCCAAGGTCAGCCTGGTGGCGCGGCGCGCGGAACTGTTGGAAAAAGTCGCCGCGGCGGCCCGCGCAAAGGGCGGCGAAGCCTTGGTCTGCCCGGCGGACGTCAGCGACGATGCCCAGATTCAGGCGGCAGTCGAGCAGACCCGCGCAGCCTTCGGTCCCGTAGACGTGTTGGTGAACAACGCCGGAACCAATATTCCGCAGCGTTCCATCACTGATACCTCGGCGGCGCAGTGGCGCGAACTCATGGATATCAACTTGACCAGCGCCTACGTCTTTACCAGAGCGGTCTTGCCGGAAATGAAAGCGCGCGGCGACGGGCTGATCGTCAATATCGCCTCGCGGGCGGGCATGTTCCCCAGCCTCGGCGCCGGCGTGGCTTACAGTACCAGCAAAATCGGCATGGAAGCGCTCAACGCGGTCACCAACGAAGAAGGCAACGCCCAGGGCGTGCGCGCCTGCCTCTTCAACCCCGGCGCGGGCAACACGCCCATCATTGACCGGCGGCCGGTCAAGTTCAGCCAGGAGCAAAAGATGAAAATGATCCAGTCTGAAGATATCGCGGCGACTGTGGTTTTCATCGCGGGCTTGCCGCCGCGCGTCAACATTGACCTGGTATCCATGTTGCCGACCAAGAGTTGAACGAGGCGCGCGATGAATGAATTAGCCATCTTTAGCAAACCCTGGAAGAACCTGCCCCTGCCCGAACTGGCGGCGCATATCAAGTCCCTGGGCTTCGACCTGATCGAATTGCCGGTGCGACCGGGCTTCCAGGTCGAGCCGGAAACAATTGAGCGCGATCTGCCGGCCGCGGTCGAATTGCTGGGCGATAACGGCATCCGCGTCTTGAATGTGACGGCAGCGCTGCCCTTCGATGACGAGCGGCTTTACAGCGCCTGCGCCGCCGCCGGCATCAAGATGAACCGCGTTATGTTCTGGCAAAGTGATATGGATTACTGGACCGCCGAAGCGCAAGCGCGTCGACGCTTGGATTCCGCCCTGCCCTTCTGCGAGCAATATGATGTGCGGATCGGCGTGCAGAACCACAGCGGCAAGTTCGTGCCCGTCAACGAAATGGGCGCCCACAATCTGCTCAAGGATTACGACCCGCGCTACGTGGCCGCCGTTTGGGACCCGGCGCATAACGCGCTCGAGGGTATGGATAGCGACGCGGCGCTGGATATCCTGGCGCCCTACCTGTGCGTGGTGAACCTCAAAAACGCCTACTGGCGGCGCCTCAACGGTCCCGAAGCCGAAGTCGCCGAGTGGAAGATCTATTGGACTTCCGGCGCGCAGGGGCGGGCCTCCTGGCCAAGGGTGATCGCCAAACTCAAAGCGATCGGCTACAGCGGTCCGATCTGCTTTTCGGCTGAGTACAGCGATGAAGAGGGAGTGGACGAACTGATCGTGAAGGATCTGGCGTTCGCGCGCGGACTGCTGGCCTAAGGACTTTCCGGCTCAGCCTTTGATGCCCGAGGTGGCGATGCTTTCGATGAAGGCGCGCTGCAGCGCCAGGTAGAAGATCAAGACGGGAATCGTCACCAGGGTCAGATAAGCCATTATCTCGCCCCAGTAAGTGTAACGCTGAAAGAAGTATTGCAAGCCGACCATGATCGGTCGCAGTTCCTCCGTGCGGACGACCATCAGGGGCCAGATATAGGCGTTCCACATGAGGAGGAATTTCAGGATGGCGACGGTCGCAAGGATGGGACCGGATATCGGCATGATGATTCGCGTGAAAAGCTGCCAGACGCTGGCGCCGTCAATCCGCGCCGCCTCAACCAGTTCATCGGGCAGATCGCGGAAATACTGATAAAAGAGGAAGATGCCCAATGAATCGGCGATGAAGGGAATGATCTGCACATGGTAGGTGTTGAGCCAACCGATCTCGATGCCTTCCGGGCCGATCCAGGGCAGGTTGTTGACAACAAGCAGCAAGGGAATGACGAGCACCTCGAAGGGCACGATAAACGTGGCAATAATAAAGGTCAGCATGAGCTTTTTCCCACGCCACCTCAGGAAGGCAAAGGAGAAAGCCGCCATCGAATTGAGCAGGATGCTGGCCAGTACCGCCACGACGGTGGTGAATATCGAATTGAAAGCGAATTGTACGACCGGTACACGCTCGACAGCGAATGCGTAATTGTCCAGCGAAACATCGCCATAGGGCACAAATGCCAACAGCGAGCCGGAGTCGCGCAGCAATTGAAGATCGGGCTTCAAGGACGAGACGACCATAAAGACAATCGGGAAAATGAAGATGGCCGAAATCAGGATTAACAGCGTGTAACGCAGGCTGATGATCAGGCGATGTCGAGTTTCCCAGGTCATGGTCGTCATGACGTATCCCGATCGCGCGTCAGGTAGCGATTAACTATGGTGATGGCGAGCACCACGAAGAAGAGCACCACCGATATAGCCGAACCTTCAGCGATATCTTGCTTGTCGTAACCGCGCTGTACCGCCTGATAGACGACGCTCTGCGTGGCATCCAGCGGACCGCCGCGCGTCATGACATCGACCTGAACGAACAAACCCATGGCCTGGATGACGATAACGATGAGGATAAGGACTGCGGTATTGCGCAAGCCGGGCCAGGTGACATAGCGGAACTTCTGCCAGGCGCCGGCGCCGTCGAGCCCCGCCGCTTCGTACAAGCTGACGGGAATCGTTTGCAATCCGGCCAGCCAAATGACCATATGGAAGCCAACAGCTTGCCAGGCCGACATGGCGATCATCGCCGGCATGGCAGTATAGGGATTGCCCAGCCAATCAACCGGCTGAAAACTGCCTAGCGTGGCTATGCCCAGCATCGTATTGAGCAAGCCGTTTTCCCCATCGTAGATGAAGCGCCATAGCAGCGATACTACCACCATCGATACCACCACCGGCGCGAAGTAAATGGCTCGGAACACATTGATGAATGGCAAAGCCTGATTTAGCAAGAGCGCGAGCAGAAGCGCCAGCCCGCCTTGCAGCGGCGCGATAACCCCGGCGAATATCAGCGTATTGATCAAGGCGCGCAGGAAGACAACATCCGCGGCCAGGATCACCGTGCGATTCTCGCCCGACTGCCAGGACGTAAACTCGCGCAAGCCGCTCAGTTCAGGGTAATCCGGGTTCTTTCGCGTGAACGTGCGGAGACGGGGATAGGCGATGCTTCCGTCATCGTCGTAGACAAGCGCGCCGCCCTCGTCGCGCTCCGGCTCCAGCGTGAAGAGGCGAACGGTCAACAAGCGCTCGAAGTTGCGCATGCCCACCCATTCAGTCGGGTTCGGCGAAACCAGCCGCTGATTGGTGAAAGACATGACAAAAGCCATCAAGAAGGGGATGACCAGGAAAACGGTCAAGACCAGCAGCGCGGGAAAAGCCAGCAGCCAGCCCAGGATGGCCTCGTTGCGCTGATACAAAGGCGCGTCCTTGGGCACGAGCAAACGCACCCAGAGCGGCGCGTTCTTCCTCGTCTCCGCTGCGCTAATCATGACTTGTCCAAAGAAACCAATTCGTACCCTGCGTGGCTCTTATAGTAATCTCATATCAAGCATTATTTGTAGGGGCGAGCCGTCGGAGTCCGTTAAAAAACACCCCTCACCCCCGGCCCCCTCTCCCACAAGGGGAGAGGGGGAGTCTTGTGACCTGTATTGAGCCGTTAAAGCCCCTCCCTCTTTATGGGGGAGGGGTTTGGGGTGGGGGTAACGACGAGTATTTCATCAGCGTCCGACGGCTCGCCCGCAAATGTCTGATGAGCGGGCGACTCAATGAGTCGCCCCTACATTCTATTCGCTCCGACTGGAGTAGCGCCAACTACATGTCGAAGCCGTAGCCCATGTTGTCTTCGATGTCGGCATCGATTTCGTCGACGGCCGCGTCCAGCGTATCCTGCACGTCAGCGCCGTTGGCGATATCAGCCAAGGCTTTCTCGAAGATCAGCGCCAGTGTGGCGTAGCCAGGCGTGACCGGGCGGATCAAAGCCTGCTGGTTACTCAACTCATAGAAAACTTCCAGCGGGCCGCCAGCCGAATAGTTCTCGCTCATCGCGGCCGCATTCGCGGTCGCCGGCGCCAAACCCGTGGCATCGCTGAAAGCCGTCAACCACTCGTCCTGGATGGCGAATTCAATGAACTGGCTCACGCCTTCCGGATGTTCCGTTGTAGAGGAAGCGCCCAACTGCCAGGAGGCGGCGCCGATGATGTTGCCATGCCCGAAATCGGGCGCGGGCAGGAAGAGCAGGTCGTCGCCAACTTGCTCAAGCGTGGAAACGCCAACCCAGTTTCCGATCCATTGCAAGGCGTATTTGCCATCGATGAAGCCGGTCTGACGATCACCGGTATCCTGCGATGTGCCCGGCGCCAGGCCGCGCTCAAACAGGCTCTGCCACCATTCGCCAAAGGCGACGGCTTCGGGACCATTCAACACGCCTTCCGCCGTCGTGTACGTTTCGCGGTCGATCATGTCGCCGCCGAAGCTCTGCAGGAAGGGCGAAAAGGCGTAGGGATACCATTCGCCGGTCCAAGCCATGCCCAGATCCAGCGCATATTCGAAGTCGTCAGTGGCTTGCAGTTGCTCCAAAATGTCATCGAATTCTTCACCGGTCCAGGGATCATCGAGGGTCGGTATGCGGATCATATTGGCTTCCAAGACCGAGCGGCGGGCGAAAATTGCCACCGCCGCGTCCCACAAGCCGACCGCGTAGAGTTCGCCATTCCATTCGCCGATGGGACCAGGCAGGAAATCATCCAGCGCGCCTTCCGACAAGTTCAAGGGCGCCATCCAGCCAGCCCAAGCCCAGCCCGGCATGACGGGACCATCCACATCAATAATGTCCGGCAGTTCGCCGGCGGCGGCCGCAGCAGCGATAGAAGAGTTGTATGACTCCTGCGGGAAGGCTTCCAGGATCACCGTATATTCCGATTGCGACGCGTTGAAGGCTTCAATGAGGTCTATAAACACCTGATGCTCAGCCGCCCAGGCGCCACCGTGGTACCACATGCTGAGCTCGGTTTGCGCGCTCGCCATTGGCGCCGTCGCCACGAGGAAAACGACGAGTGTCAGCGTAAGTATTGCTTTTTTCATCTTGCATCTCCTTAAGACTGATACTATAAGCGATCCTTCCCAGATAGCCTACGAAGAACGCCGCGATTAATGGCAGATCCCATCGTCGCGGCTTCAAAGTTAGACTATGTGATGTGGGAAAGGGGGACCAGTGTAACCAGTCCCCCAAGGTCGTTCAAGGGCTAACAGAAGGTCGCGCGAGCTAGCCGCCTAGGAGCGCGTTGGTCTGTTCGTGCGCGCGCTGCACCGCAACGGCGGCGTCGCGTTCCTCGCCTGTCCAGAGCAAGTCCATATTGCTGATCCAGACCGAGGTCTCCCATTCCAGGTATTTCGAATGGTAGGGCGGGTGCACGCCATCGCGCGCGCCGATGACCGAGAATACCTCGTGGTAGGCGTCGGCGTAGGGCGCGTCATCGGGGGCGGCGCAATTATGGAAATCGGACTGGCTGACCAGAGCGGCACCCATAGCGGCGGTGCGGCAGAGGTGATCCGGGTTGGCCAGCGTATAGCGAATCAACTCATAGGACAAGTCCGGATGCGCGGCCGAAGTCGGGATCGAAAAGGCCGAGCCGCCGATAAAGTTGTAGCGGCCAGCGGGACCGGTCGGTGTCGGCACGACCGTCCAATTGAAGCTGTCGCCGACCAACTCCCACATGCGGGAAGCCGCGTCGTTCAGCGCGTAGTGCATGGCGACATTGCCGTTGGCGAAGAGGAATTCGGTCGTGAAACCGGAAGCGGCGATGGAGTCGGCTGTCGGATGCGCGCCCGAATCCCAGAGCAGGTCAGCCATCCATTGCAGGGCGGCGGTCGTTTCCGACGAATCCATCACCGAGGAAGTGATCTCTTCGTTGAACAAGTCGCCACCGAAGCTCTTGATGATCCAGTAGGCTCCGCCGGCGCCTCTGCCGACGCTCACCAAATTGCTGATGCCCCAGATATCGGTATCGCCATCGTCGTCAGTATCCTGGGTGAGGGCGATCGCCAATTCAGTAAACTCTTCAAAGCTCGTATTCGCGTTCGGCGGCTCCAAGCCAGCCGCTTCAAAGAGATCGAGATTGATATAGAGCCCGCCCGGCGCCAAGTCATAGGGGATCGCGTACTGGCTGCCCTGGTAGTTGAAGGCGTCGACTTGCGAAGTGACAAACTTCTCGGGCCAGCCGGGGATCGGGCAAGCTTCCAGGTAGCTGTCGAGATTCAGCGCCCAGCCGTTGGCGGCGAAGGTATCGTTGCGGGTATCGTGCATCCAAGCCATATCGATCTCGGCGCCGCCAGCCAACTGCGCCGGCAGGGTCGTCCAGTAGTCGCCCCAGTTTACGCCCGTATTGAGGATCTGTTCAACATTGGGATAGTATTCGCCGAAGAATTCGTCGAAAGCCAGCAAGAATTTATCGACCTCGCCGGGTCCTTCCCAGCCGGTGATGGTGATTGCTGCGGAGGCGTCGCCATCTACTGTGCCGCAGGTCCAGTCGGTCATGTCCTGCGCCGAAGCCGCGAAACCAAAGCTGAGCAGCGCCAGAACGGATATGAGTAGAACGAGTTTGCGAATCATTTGCGCGTCCTTTCATAATTGAGAATTCGATTCCGAAACGAAGAACATATTGGATCCCTAGCCACCTCCTTTGATGCCGCTAGTGACAATGCCGCGGACATAATACTTCTGTCCGACGACAAATGCGATCAAGACGGGAATGACGACGAACGTGGCCGCCGCCATGATGAGATGCCAGGGGGTACGCATGCCGGACTGGTTCTGGAAAGACGCCAGCAGCAATGGCAGCGTCTTGACCTTGGGTTTGCCCAGCACGATCAGCGGCCATTGGAAACTGTTCCAGGTGTTGACAAAAGTGAAAATGGCGAGCGTCGCCAGCGCCGGTTTGGTCAAGGGCAAGATGATCAACCAGTAGGTGCGGAAGAAACCGCAGCCGTCAATACGCGCGGCGTCCTCCAATTCACGCGGAATAGTCACCATGAATTGCCGCATCATGAAGGTGCCCCAGGGGGTGAAGAGGAAGGGCACGATCACCGCCTGCAGGGTGCTGATCCAGTTGAAGTAGCGCATCTGCACATAGAGAGGAATCAACAAGACGGTGAAGGGCACCATCATCAGCGAAATATAGAGCAGGAAGATCTTGTCGCGCCCGGGGTAACGCAGTCGAGCGAAAGAATAGCCGGCCAGGCTCGCGGTGAATAGCTGTCCAAGCACAACCGCCGCGGCCACGAACGCGCTGTTGAGAAAACCCAGGTCGAAATGCGTCATCGTCCAGGCTTCGGAGTAGTTCTCGAAGTGCCAGACCTCGGGTATGAATTCCGGCGGGTACTGATAGATGCCGCGGATATCCTTAAACGAGTTGGCGACCATCCAGGCGAAGGGCATGATGAAGATAATGCCAACCACAGACAGCACCAGATAGACGAGCAAATCCATCAGAATCTTGCTCTGCTTTTGGCCGAAGAGACCGCCTTTTCTCGCGCTTGTAGTAGCCATCGTTTTTACCCGGTTCCGCCGCCCTTATTCGTCTTCTTCAAATCCAAAGACCCAGCGCTGCGCCAATTGCCACTGAATAATGGTGATGATAAGAATGATCACGAACAGGACAGCCGCCAGCGCCGCCCCATAACCCATCTTGAAGAACTTGAATGCGTTGTTGAAGATATAGAGCGTCAGCGGCGTGGTGGCGTCGGCGGGACCGCCTTGCGTCAGGACAAAGAATTGATCAAAAGCCTGGAACGCCCCGATTAACGACGTGACAACCACGAAAAATATTGCTGGGGAGAGCATGGGCAAAGTCACGTAGCGCATACGTTGCCAGCCGCTGGCGCCGTCTATGGAAGCCGCCTCGTAGTACTCTTCCGGGATGCCCTGCAAGCCCGCCAACAGTATCAACATGGCGAAACCGATACCCTGCCAGTTGCTCATGATGATGACGCTCGGCATGGCCCATTTGGTATCGTGAATCCATTTCGGTCCGTCAATGCCGAACCAATCGAGAACGTGGTTAATCATGCCGATTTCGGGCTGGTAAATCCAGCGCCAGATCGTAGCCGCAGCCACTGTCAAGGTGATTTGCGGCAAAAAATAGACGGTGCGGAAAAAGATGATGCCGCGCATTTTGCGATTCAAAGCCAGCGCCAGCCAGAAGGCGATGAAGATACCGGTCGGGACGGCGACAAAGGTGTAATAGAAGCTGTTGACGAGCGACTTCCAGAAGAGCCTGTCGTTGACCATGGTATCGAAGTTTTTGAGACCGATGAACTCCGGCGGCTTCGCCAGGCTCCAGTCCGTGAGCATGATGTAAAAGGCGAACAGAATCGGGAAGAGCATGAAAACCAGGAACCCGATCAGGTTCGGCAAGAGGAACATATAACCGGCGATCGATTCTTCTCGACGCAACCCGGTGAAGGCGCGGCGGAACTCGCGTAATTTCGCCGCCCAGAGGGACTCGCCATCGCGCCTTGCTTTTAACGTCGCGGCCACCTAGTCGCCTCCCGCGACGTCATATTGCGGAGCTGTGAGGATGACCCTGGTCGCCAAAATTAATGACGGTGGTGAAATGATCATTCGTCGGACCGTCAACTCTTCACTTTCAGTTCAGCCGCTACAAACCATAAAACCGATTACGCAACCGATACAATAATCTAACATGCGAATTATGCTCTGTCAAACCGCTCGCTCCCGCTCATGCCGGAATGCGCGCCGCCCTTGCGCCATGCCCCGCCAGCGACAAAGTTATTCTCGCCTCACAGGTAAGCGCTGGATACGGTCATATCACGGTGATTGAGCCGCAACTGATAATCGGACCACTGCCTGTCCGGCCGCAGCCTGCCAATTGATCGTTTTGCTAGTTGCTCCGCAGCCAGGCCAGGCTGTACGCCAGCGCCTCGTCGATCACTTCTGTAACCTCTGCCAGCACGTCGAAGATGTGATCGCCATCCAGCACGACCAGCGCCTCCGCGCCCTCGTGATAGTCAAGAAAGACCTGGCCGGCCTGCGGTTGCGGCGTCACGGTTGTGTCGCGCGCGCCAGTGATGGCCAACAAAGGTCCTCCATAGCCAGCTATCTCGGCCACCGGATCGACCAGGAAGATATCCTCGAAGAACGGACCCTTAAGCGATGTCTCGGCGCCCCAGGGCAATGCGATGGTCAGCGCCTCGTCTCCGGCCGCCGCGCCGGCCAGCAGGTTGTCATAACCCAGCAGGATGCCGTAACTCATGACCGGATTTGATACCGCCGACCAGAGTACGAGGTTGCTGACGCGCGCGTCGCGCCCGGCCGTGGCCGCGCCAACAAGTCCGCCTTGGCTTAGACCAAGTACGCTCATATTGCCGCTGTCGACGCCTTCCAGCACCTCCAGGTAATCCAGTGCTGCGATGGCGTCCGAGATCTGACCGCTGAAAGTCGTGTCCTCCCAAGCGCCTTCGCTCTCGCCAGAGCCGCGGAAGTCGATGCGCAGGCTGGCGACCCCGCGTTCGCCCAGCCAGCGAGCGGCGCGGCTGAACATCGTGTCTTCAGTGCCGAGAACCGGCAGTTCGTGGCGCGTGCCAGTGAAGCCGTGTAGCAGCAAAGCGACCGGGAAAGGTCCCTCGCCCTCCGGCATGGCCAGCGTGCCGACGATCGTCTGGCCCTCGTTGCTGAAGCTAATGTCGCTCTCGCTGACACCATACTCGGCCATGGAGCCGGCCAATGCGGCCGCGGCGTCAGCGAGGCTGTCCTGTGCGGCCAGCGGCATCGCGACAAGTCCCAGAGCCAGTAGCAACACGACGATCAGCACTGTAGTGGTAATGCGCTTCAAATAAATTCTCGAAAACATGACGAACTCCTAGCAATAAGAATTTACGATGGCCTGATTCTGGCACACCAGCCGCTCCTTCGCAAGCGAGCCAAAGCATGACGGGTCGATGCATTCTGCCCAAGATTCAGTATCAAGAAATGATTGCAGGATCAATTTCGAGAAACTTACGGTACTGTTATGCGTAGCAGCGAAGACGTCATAGCGGAGACGACTCGTCTGCTATTCCCGCCTCACAGTGATTAAGCTATTCGCCCTCAATTCGTCCACGACGCTGTATTCCCCGTCATTCCAGATGATGGTCAAACGCTCTAGCGCGGCGCCGGAAGGAAAGCCGAAATGAACGCGGCTGGGATCGCCCGACAGGTAGCCGCTGGATACGGTCACATCACGGCGATAGGCGCCTTCGCTGGTCTCCAGGAACAACTGCGCGCCGACGCTGGCGCTTGCGGAAGACGTCCAATGCAAGTCGACCTCGATGCTTTCTCCGCCGCAAAGTTGATTCTCGAAGACCTTCGCCGGCGCATTCAAGTTGTTGACAAGCACATCGAGATCGCCATCGTTGTCCAGGTCCGCCAGTGACATGCCGCGCCCGCTCGCCTTGTCGTTGAGCGCCCAGCTTGGCTGCGAAACAAACTGACTGCCGGAAAGATTGCGATAGACCTGATTTTCTTCCACCAACTCATTGCCCGGCAAGTGCGAGAACATCTCCCGAGAAATCATGCCGTTGACGACGTACAGATCCTGGAATCCGTCGTTGTCCAGATCGCCGAATTTCGTCGACCAACTCCAGCCGGTCGCGTCCAAGCCCAACCGCGGCGCGATGTTTTGCGCCAACCCCGCTCCACCGCCAGCGTAAAGCACGTTTTCCATGATCTGCGGATCGCCCTCGACGTGCGGCATCGCCATCATCATGTCCATCACCGGTCCCCACTGCGCGCGCGTTTCTTCGTCATCGGCATAGGGTTTCATGTCCACAGCATATGTTTCGACACGTCCATCATTGTCCAGGTCGGCCGCATCGTAGCTCATGGTGCTGTGCGGCATCACCGGCGGTGGTTCCCGCTCTTGCCAGCTGCCGTCTACAAATGTGAAGAAACGGTCGGGCACGGCGAAGTCGTTGCCGATGATGATTTCCTGGTCACCATCTGCGTTGACACCGGTAAGCAGAGCCAGGGTATTGGACCGGTTCGCAAGTCGCGTCGCCTGGAAGCGGTCCTTGCCTTGTTCGTAATAGATCACGCCCGATTTCGGCGCCGATTGGCCCAGGATCATTTCGTTCTCGACATCGTAGGAGCCGGTGACCAAATCGAGATCGCCGTCGCGGTCGGCATCAAGCCAGTTCATGGCATAGCCGATATAGCTTACGCCGCTCAAAACCTGGATAGCGAAACCGGTGCCTTCTTGATTGCGCCAATAAAGCGGGGCGGCCGCCTGCTGCGTGAAGACGATATCAAGCCAGCCGTCGCCGTCGACATCGACGGTGGCAACCGCGCGCGACGGCGTCAGGGAGGGGAGCGCCTGCTTTCGAAACTGCAGGTCGCCCACATTCCAGAAAACAGCGTTGTCGCCGCCCAGGTTTGCCAGCACGATATCCAGCAAACCGTCATTGTTCAGGTCATTGATGGCCAAACCCGCGCCATTGCTGTCGTAGAATCCGATTGGCAGCGCGGTCGGCGTCGTGATATGGTCCAGTTCATGAGCCAGAAATGCCCCCGAGCAATCCTCGGCGCGCCGCAGCGAAACGGAATCCAAGGTCACGGGAATATAGATGCGGAGCGCCGACGCGACATTCGTGACGGCGAGCGCCAGCGCCAGCGCAATCAAGCGAAAGGGACGACTGCGAAACATTTTGCAACCTGTTGTTTGGCGGATAGTGCCAGAACGATACCATCAGGCAATCGACTGCGCAATCTACGGTCAGTCTAAACAGCAACCTATTGTGTAGGTTCCGTCCTAAACAATCGCAGGTTTCAACTGCCCAGCAGAGAACGTATCATTTGATGCGCTGACCCATAGACTTGAAGAAACCACAGACTGCGGCACTGTATCCGACCGGCTATTGGCGATGCCAAGGATGGGGATGTAGTCGGGCGACTCGGTAAATCGTCTTTGCTTCGCGAGGCATGATGAGTATATGGCCAGTTAAGGGCATACTATCCCGCCCTGTTGACAGAGCGTCGCTGATATCTTTGTTTTTCAAGAACGCTATTCATTTGTTTCAAGGACATTTCGATGTTGCGAAGTCGGCCGTCCATGACTTGAGTTTTGGCCACAATCCGGTTGCAGTGATTTCGAAAGTGAATGGCGATTACAACGTTCATCATTACGAAAGATGCAACAGTTAGTATTGTTTGCGTCCAGTCGCTCATTTCGCCCTGTCTTAAGTTGCCTGCAATCGTTAAAGAAAGCGAACAGAAGCCAACCGCGTTGGCTGAGTCAAGCGACGCCGGGTATGCCCTCCACAGAAAGACGGCGCGCGTCCCACCTGCCCCTCCGGTATGGAGACACCGCTGCCAACGAGCAACGAGCTAGGAGTCCGACTCGACACCCTCCTCCGCCTGCGGCGATTCGAGATCGGTCAGCTATGTGGCGGGTTCAGCATGCACAGAAGCGATTGTCGCGATGGTTTGTCCCCAGTCCATGATGCTCAGCGTCTCCTTCAATGTGCAAGTGGATAACCATATTCTAACGATGAGTGTCTCGACATGCAAGTCTTTGTGAACACGTTACGTGCACAAATGAAAAGCTCCCCTGCCACGCGCTGGCGGAAGAGGAGCTGAGCTGACGATTGATGAGCCGATTAGGCTTCGGCGTCGGTTTGCGGCGGGTTCTCCAGATCTGCCAGCGAGGGCATCGTCTCTTTCTTGGAATGGACGCCGGTAGCGCCGTCCGGGCGCGTCCCGCGCGATTCCAGACTTTGCAAGTTGCCGTCGCCGTCATAAGCGCGCACGGCAAATCGATAGTCGCCTTCCTGGAAGCGCCAGTCAAAGCGCCACAGCACCCAGGTCAGTTCCGAAAGCGGCATACGCAGCTTCGCCTCTTGCCAATCACCATCGTTGATGCTGACTTCGACGCGGGAGATGCGCTTGGCGCCGGCATAGGCGATCCCGCCGATAGGCACGACATAACCCTCGTCGTCCTTGAGGATCGCGTCCGTCGCCACAGTGTCCACAACCGAGGTTGGATTCACCATCGCTTCGACGCTCCAGCCGCGGCGCACCCAGTAACCTTCTTGCCAGGTATCGACAAATTCGATGCTCTCGATCCACTTGGGCTGCTTCATGCCGTAACGATCAGGGATGTAGATGCGCAGCGGGAAACCGTGCTTCTGCTTCAGCGGTTGGTCGTCCCACTCGTAGGCGAACATAATGCGGTCGTCGGCGTTGATGACATCGAGCATGACATATTCATCGAAATTGTCGGCGCCGGTGATCTTTAGCGCGACGGCTTCCGCTTGTGGTTTCACCAGATCGAGGAAGTCGCTCATGCGGAAGCCCGACCATTTGGTGGTGCTGATCAAGGTGCCGCCGATGCGGTTGCTGATGCAAGACAAGGTGATAAAGCGATCGACCCGCTCGAATTTGTCATAGAGCTCACCCAGCGACAAGCTGACCGGATTGTCGACGAGACCCGTGACGTCAAGCCGCCACTCGCCGGAGTCAATCACCGGAGGTCGCGAACTGATGTCGATGCGATAGTGATCGTCAAGCGGCGTGTACTCGGGTCGGGTGCCCGGAGCCGGCTCCATATTGCCTTCGAGGTTGGGCAGGACATCGCCATCCGACGCGCCCGAGGCGTCGCCGGCAACTTGCCCTTCGCCCGGACGATTGCCGATGAAGGCGCCCAGCCCGGCGCCGATGACCGTCAAGACCGCGCTGGCGCCGCCGATGCGCACCATGAACTGGCGACGATCGAGCGCCTCGACAGTGATCGTCTCGCCCGTCTCTTCGTCGATCTTGGTTTTCGCGCCGCTATGCGCGAGCGCGTTATAGATCCAGTTGGCAGCCGTTGCCCACAACTGACAAACGATGAGAACCCAAACGATCTGCGCAGCCTTCGGCGCGGTGGCGGTCAGATTCACCTGCTCGGAGATCAGCAGCATGACCGCGCCAAACCCCAAACCCAGCATCATGCCGGGGTAGAGATTGCGAGCGCGGGTCTTGCTGCGATTCAAGATCCCGTAGAAGACCGCGGTACTAACCAGGCCAATTATGAGGAAGGCGCCCAGACCCATCAACTGCTCGGCAGTCTTGGCAGCGACTGATGTCTCGCCCATGTTAAAGGTGATGATGATATCCACCATCATATCAATGCCGAAGGTCAGCAGCGCGCCCGGCAAAACCCGCGAAACAAAGTCGAAGACATCAAAGGGGATAAAGGGCAATCCGGCCAGTTGATCGGCCAGGAATAACACTGAAGTCAGCGTCATCGTCAGCAGCGCGCCGACCAGCGCGCCGAGCCACAATGACGGTTTCTTGATTGTTTCCATAATCCTCTTCACTCTCCTAATCGAATCGGATACTTATAGTATAGTACATGTTTTGGCGGAAATATATTGCCTTGAGATTACGGCGCGCTTACAAATTGCGTACTCGGGATTAATCGCGCGAACGCGGCGTTTCTGACAATGGGCGAGCGAAGTGGATGCTGCAAAGAGTGAGCTGATGAGTGAACTAATGAACCGGCTGCAAAACGAATCGAAAGACAAGGCGATCTATCGCCAGGCGCTCGATCACGCCCTGGCATATCTCGATTCGCTGAAGCGCCGTCCCGTCTTCCCGACTGCGCTCGCCCTGGATGCTTTGCGATCGTTGGACGAGGGACTGCCGGATGGACCCTGCGAAACGGGCGAGATCCTGCGGCTGCTGCACGAGATCGGCGCGCCGGCGGCGGTCGCCCAGGGCGGCGGACGTTACTTCGGCTTCGTCAACGGCGGCGTGATTCCAGCGGCGCTGGCGGCAAGGCTGCTTGCGGATGTCTGGGATCAGAACGCGGCATTGCACATTATGTCGCCGATTGCCGCCAAGCTGGAAGCGATCTGCGAAACCTGGCTGGTTGACCTGCTCGACCTGCCAACAGGCAGCGCAGCGGGATTCGTCAGCGGGACGTCGACGGCAACCCTTTGCGGTTTGCTGGCCGGACGCAACGCCATCCTGTCGCGGCAGGGCTGGGATGTCGCCGAGCGCGGGCTTTTCGGCGCGCCGTCAATCCGCCTGATCATGAGCGAAGCGGTACATGGCAGCGTCTTAAAAGCGCTGGCGATTCTCGGCATTGGCCAAGCCCAGATCGAGGTTGTGGCCGCCGACGGTCAGGGCAGATTCGATCCACGGCAGCTTCCCCAACTGGACGAAACATCGCTGCTGATCCTGCAGGCGGGCAACGTCAACAGCGGCGCCTTCGACGATTTCTCGACCATTTGCGCTGCGGCGGAGCAGGCTGAGGCCTGGGTGCATGTCGACGGCGCCTTCGGCTTGTGGGCTCGCGCTTGCCGAGAAAAGGCTCATTTGACGCTGGGCGTCGAAATGGCGGATTCCTGGTCCGTCGACGCCCACAAGACGCTCAACAGCCCCTACGATTGCGGCATCGTATTCTGTAAAGATCGCTTGGCGCTGGCAGGGGCATTACAAGCGAGTGGCAGCTACCTCCACTTCAGCGAGGGTCGCGACGGTATGCTGTATGCGCCGGAGATGTCGCGTCGAGCGCGCGGGATCGAACTGTGGGCGCTGCTGAAAGCATTGGGCCGGGCCGGCGTCGATGAACTGGTTGCGCAACTTTGCGCCCGGGCGCGACAATTCGCCGACGAGCTGGCAAAGCGCAAGTTCCGGATTCTGAATGAGGTCGTATTCAATCAGGTGTTGGTGGCTTGCGAGGGTCCAGAATTAACGCGGGAAACCCTGCGCGCGCTACAGGCGAGCGGCGAGTGCTGGTGTGGCGGGTCGGAGTGGCGCGGAGAACCCGTAATACGCATCAGCGTTTGTTCCTGGGCGACAACGGAAGCCGACGTTCGGCGATCAGTAGCGGCTTTTGTGGCGGCGCGCTCAGGGGCATTATCGATGATATAGCGCTGCGATTTTCTGGCGCAGATGCGCCGCCTCGCGCAAGTCCGTGTTGTCGCTGAACTGATCAATACTGCCGATTGGCGCTCGCGAAGCCGCCGCCCGTAGCCGGTCATCGCCGATGCGCTGGATCAAGGCCTTGCAATAGCGCCAGGCCGCGCTGACCTGGAAACCGCGATTATGAAAGGGCAGCAACGCCGGTTGAATCGCCTCGGTCAGTCCCAGCGCGTTGTGCTGACGGTTCAGGCTCTCGTAGGCTGCGCATAGCGCCTCCTGTCGGTCCTCATCGTCCTTCGCGACTTGAACGCGCCGCAGCGCCGGCGTCAATTCGCTTGCGCAGGGCAATTCGGCGAAAGCGCTGCCAAACCACTTGGCATATGGCGCATACCGACGCGCCATCAAAAAGCACAATTGCATGATCGAGCGAACCAGACGACCGGCGATCAAAGCCGCACCGAGTTCGTCGCCGACCATAGCGGCGCGGGGAGCCAAATGCTCGTCCTGGCCGATGCGCGACCAGCCACATGCCAGCAGATACAGCCATACATCATACGGGTACCAGGCGAGCCGCGCACGTAAAGCCGCCAGATTGAGATCGTCGCAAAATACGTCCCCGGCGGTGAGCGAGAGCAACTTCTGCTGCGGCACGCTGAGCCAATCGGCAGCGCCGAGCGGCTGTTCAGCGGAAATACCAGCGGTAGCGCGCAGATAGCCGTCAATCGTCATGATCTCGATACGGTGATTGACGGGACCGGAATCTATCCTCTGTGGAATCTGTGTCCCCTTGTCGCCTCCGCCGACCTTCGGCGACCCAAAGTGCGTTGAATACCCCGCGAATTGGTAGGGCAGACGATGACTGAGCAAGCTCCGTAATGCCCGAGCGTGACGCGCGTGATCCGCAGCCCTAACAAATAGCATGACGCGCGGACCCCAGTGATGATCGGTGGACACTTGGCAATCGTATCCCAGCACTTCGGATCCGCTGCCGATCAAAGCGGCGCTGTAAGGCAAACCAGGGTAGGCTTGATCAATGATCGGCGCGACTGCCTCGTGGAAAAACTCGCGAGAAAGCGACAAACCTGGAATAAATGCCGGCATCACAGACCTCGCCCGGCCGAGAAAATCTGACCATGCTATTTGCCGATACCTGTGTATAATACCTCTCACCGGCCATTTAGTGGATGTATTGGGAGTACAAAAGCCGTGTCCTCAACAAACCGTCTCAAGGAGTTGCGGGACCAGATTGACCCGATCAATCTGGAGATCCTGGAGTTACTCAACAAACGTGCCGAAATCGCGCTGGAAATCGGCAAGGTTCTGCAAGAGATGGGCACACGATTTTATGACCCGCAACGCGAAGCCGAGATGCTGACCGCGCTCCAATACGCCAACGAGGGACCTTTCAGCAACGAAACGATCAGCAAACTGTTTAACGAGATTTTCCGCGCCACGCTCAGCCTCGAAGAGCAAGACGCGCGGCAAACGATTCTGGTGCAGCGCAAGTCGCCGGATCAGCACACTGTCATCGAATTCAGCAACGGCTTGCGCCTGGGCAATGACAGTTTCGAGCTTATCGCCGGTCCCTGCGCCGTGGAAAGCTACGAGCAAATGGACCAGGTGGCGGCTGCGCTGGCCGCGCGCGGCGTCAAGATGATTCGCGGCATGGGTTACAAACCGCGCACCTCGCCCTACGACTTCCAGGGCATGGGCGAAGAGGGTTTGAAGATCGCCCGGCAGGTCGCCAACAAATACGGGCTGGTCGTCATCAGCGAAGTGCTGGATCTGTCCTTGATACCGATGATGGACGAATATGTCGACGCCTTCTGGGTCGGCGCGCGCAACATGCAGAACAGCTTCCTGTTGCGAGCCCTGGGCAAGCAAAGCAAGCCCGTGCTGCTCAAACGCAGCTTCGGCGCGACTTTGAAGGAATACATTTACGCCGCCGAATACATCATGAGCAGTGGCAACCACCAGGTTATCCTCATGGAACGCGGCATCCGCACCTTCAGCGAATGGACGCGCAATACGCTGGATATCAGCGCTGTGCCGCTGCTAAAGCAGGAAACGCACCTGCCGGTGATCGTCGACATCTCGCACTCCGCGGGACGCCGTGACATCGCCAATCCCCTGGGTCGCGTGGCGCGGGTCAGCGGCGCCGACGGCTTGATGGTGGAAGTCCACCCCAACCCCGATGTCGCCATGTCCGACGCCAAGCAGCAACTCAATCTCGATCAGTTCAACCAATTGATGGACGATATCGAGTCGATCTCGCTGCGCTACAAGCAACCGGCGGTTTAGCCATGCCTGGCGTCCCTTTCAAAATTGAATGGGACAGAAAAGACAAGCATCTGATGAAGTCCCCCTGTACAGTTGTGTAGGGGGATTTCGTTTTTTTCGAGAAGCTAGCAAACGATATGCTGGGGAAGCGCTAGCTACAACTTTCCGCTTCGTCCGTCGAGACCTGATGGCGGAGAATGCTGTACCAGAGCTAAAGTCGAGTGATGCGCAGGCCTCTTGTCAATAACAAACTATTTCTGGTCTTAGCCATCGCGATCATCGCGCGGCTCGGCGCGCTTTTCGCGTTTCCGTCCGTCTTCGCCTTCAGCGAGCCCGGCGCCGAAATACACGGCTCGCTCGCTTACGACGCCTACGCCCTGAACTTGCTGGAGACCGGCGTCTACGGCCGCCAGCCGGGGGCGCCGGATTCGGTCTTGCCGCCCTTGTACAGTTATCTCTTGGCACTGATCTACAGCATCTTCGGGCGCAGCTATGTCGCCGTCGGCCTCATTCATACACTTTTGGATGTCTGCGCCATCGCCCTGCTCTACGATATCGCGCGCAGGCTCTTCCCTGGACATCGCGGCCAATGGATCGGCGCGCTCAGCGCTCTCTTCTTCGCGCTCTACCCCTATCTGATCTTCCAAAACCTCACGCTGAATGACACCGCGCTCTGGATTACCTTGCTGCACCTCTTCGTCTGGCTGATGATCCTGCTGCGTGAACAGGAAAGGGAAAACCGCCGGACCTTCGCGCTGGCCGGCGCCGGCGGAATCGTCCTGGGCATTTCCGCTCTGGCGCGAGCGCTATTGCCGCCCCTGGCGCTGTTGCTGGCGCTCTGGTTCCTCTTTCGCTTGAGCTGGCGGCAAACTCTGCTGCGTCTGCTTCCGGTCGCGCTTGTCAGCCTTCTCGTATTGCTGCCCTGGCTCCTCCGTGGCGCGGCCATTCACGGGGGATTCGTGGCCGTGGCCCTCAACGGCGGCGAGAACCTGTATCAGGGCAATAATCGACAGACCGTGCCCATCTTCCGCGCCGGCTACGATGTCCAGTGGTCGAGCCGACCGCCCGACGCGCCGCGGACCGACGATCCCTATCTCAACAATCAATTGCTGCTGAACGCCGGCCTGCGCTACCTGCGCGAGAATCCCAGGCGCATACCCGAACTGCTCTGGGTGAAATTCTGGGTTTATTGGAATCCGCAGGTCACGCCGCTCAACAATTTGCGCGGGGGCGAGCGCCTGCGCGTCACCGCCGACGGCGTCGTGCAAATCATCAGCGACGGCGATTCTCATACCGGCGTCAGCGCCGCCAACGCCGCCTATCAAGATGAGAGCCTCTTCGCTGTCGTCGGGCGCAACCTGCATATCGTCAGCTTCGGCTGCTTATGGCTGCTGGCAAGCGCTGGAGCCGTCTTGAGCCGCCGCGACTGGCGGGATCTGAGCCTGTTGTTTTTCGTGCAGATCAGCCAGACGGCGGTCTACCTGCTCTTCCATCCCTCGACGCGCTACCGCTCGCCTACGGACCCGCTGCTCTTCGTGTTTTCGGCGCTGGCGCTGGTTTGGCTCTGGGAGCGCTGGCGGGGGCGGGCCTAGCCACTATCTCCCAGCCCCTTCCCCCAAAATGACAGAAGGAAAGTGAGGCTGGAGTAGGTCGACTAAGTGCTAATAAACATTACAGTTGCGAACCTGACTAAACTGCACAAGGTGGAGGCAGCGCAAATGAGCATCGAGACTGAAAATGACAAGATAGACCTGTTCAAAGATGTGACAGTTCCATGCAAAACTGCCCGAGAGTTCCTAGACAATCTTGACTTGACGCATCCGAGATGGTCTAGGCAAAACTGGATATTTCGGGGGCAGAATGACGTGCGTTGGGAGCTCAAACCAAGCCTGTTTCGCAAATGGAGCAAAGACACTAATCCGGGGCTAGAGCTCGCCCTGATAAGACTATTCATCAGTAACGCCAACCTAGCGCAATTGCCCATTCCTAATAACTCTCTAGGCTATTACACGAATACTTTCAAGCCAACCGTGCGGGAGCTCTCAGCCGGAGCAAGATATGATTTTTCGCATGTGGTGTTCGCAATCGCCCAACACTCGGGAGTACCTACCAGGTTGCTAGACTTTACACATAGTCCCCTGGTTGCCGCCTATTTTGCAGTGGACTTCACCAACCTCTATAGCAGTCTGGGTATGGGTTCAAATCAACTAGCAGAATACTTCCGACAGTGTGCGCACTGTTTAGTAGAAGAAGGAGACGTGGTTGCGACGGTCACAGAACTCGCGCTCAAGGTGCAAGAATGCTACGAATTATTGCCTGAAGAAGTCGCGGTATGGGCAGTGCACGCGCAAGACCTCGGTGATTATACTTCCATAAAGTTGCTTGAACATCCATTCATGGAAATCCTCCCACTCCGTATGCAGAAGGGTTTGTTCTTGTGTGACACCGAATTCACGGAAGAGGATGTACAGCAAGGCAAGAACTGGCAATCTTTTGACGAAAAGCTGGCAACTCTAATTGAGACTGATGGTATCTACAAGTTAACGATGCCGTATGCGCAGGCAGAAGCATTGCGCGACTTGCTTACCTTGCACCGATTTTCACCCGCAGTTGTTTCACCCTCGTATGAGGCAGTTGCCAAACAGACTGTTGCCGTAGCATATGAGATGTTCGGCCAAAACCTGGATACATGAATGATGAAAGCGGCGCCGCAGTGGAGAAACCGCCCTACGCCCGATCCGGCCACAGTAGATCGCAAAGACGACCTGAAGTTGCTTTTTGCAAAGAAAAAAGAATTCAAAACAGATCGGGCGAGCCGCCGGCTCGCCCCTCTGCGCCCTCGGTGCCTCTGTGGTGAATCTCCCTTACCCCCACCGTCTCGCGCAACGCCATCCCAAAAAAAACGCGACCAAATAGTCGCCTTTTACGCTCCAATTCATGCTACGCTGTCGCCATGATCCCTGCAACCCACTACCCGTTACCAGCGCACACTAATACCTTCGGCAGTAAAACCCTGCCAAACTGCCGAAAAAAGTTTTTCCCCGGCGGCAAAATGGCAATGAAGCGGCAGAAATCTCTTAACAACGCTTTCTTACGCGGAATTTCCAACAGAACTCTAACTATTGGATTTTATTCTCTGTGCCCTCGGCGCCTCTGCGGTGAATCAACCCTAAGCCCGATCCGGCGACATCAGATCCCAGAAGCGGTTGAGCAGGTAGCGGTACTTCATGCCATGACTCAACAGCGCCATCGTCAGCAGGAACAAGACCGCGATCGCGACGATCAGCAGCGAGCCGTCGCCGCCGTCCCAGACCGGCGGCTTGAACTCGAAGAGCGCCGGATAAGCGTACATGATGAGGATGGTCAGTACCGTCAAGACGCTGGTCAGTATCAAGATGCGCCAATGCTGCGCGAAGCTGCGCGGCTGATACAAGTCGATGCCCTGGATCTGCCAGGTGATCAGCATGCCGTAGAGCGCCACCATGATGGTGATGTTCGAGCGTGTCAGCGCAAGATCGCCATCGCTGCTGAACCAGGTGACCAGATAGAGCAGCGTCATGATCACCGCGCCGATAAAACCCATGGTGAAGATGTAGTCCATCACGTCTCGGCGGAAGCGCGCCATGAACTGCGGACGCAGCCAGCCGAAGGCGATGAAAGTCGCCGGCAAGTTGACCGTGCCGAAGGTGGCCCAGCTGATCTGCACCGGCGTGATCGGAAAAGGCAGCGCCATGAAAGCGATGAATACGAAGAGCGCGATATTGTAGAAATTGCGCACCAGGAACATCTTCATGGTGCCGAAGATGGTCTGCGTGGTTTCCTTGCCCTCTCGGAAGGCTCGCGGCAGCGTCGACATGGCGTTGTTGAGCAGCACAATATCGGCCACATCCTTGCTGATCTGGGTGCCGTCGTTCATGACGATAGCGAGGTTGGCCGCCTTCAGCGCCGGCACATCGTTGACGCCGTCTCCGACCATCGAGACGTATTCGCCGCCCCGCCGCAGCGACTCGACGATGCGCTGCTTGGTATCGGGTTCGACGCGGGCGAATACCTGCGACTCGCTGACGGCGCTGGCGAACTCCGTCGCGCCCATAGCCTCAAGCTCGGCGCCGGTAAAAGCGCTGTCAACCGACATGCCCGATTCCCGCGCGATGGCGCGCACCGTTTCCAGGTTGTCGCCGGAAATCACCTTGAGCTTCAAGCCCTCGTCGCGGAAGGCTTGCAAGGTCTCCTGAATATCGTCCCGAATCTGGTCGCTCATGACAATCAGCGCAATCGGCTGCACCGCATCCGCGACCTCGATGGCGTCAGCGGCCGGCGCGCCCTGCATCCGCGCGAAAGCCAGTACGCGCATGCCATCCCGCGCCAGCGCCTGCGCATGAGCAAAATGCGGATCCGACGGGCGCAAGAGGCGCTCCGGCGCGCCCAGCAGCAGCGTCGAATCGCTGAACTCCAGCGCAGCCCATTTGCGCAAGGAGGAGAAGGGGATCTCCCGCTGCTTGGACGGATAGCTGTCTTCGCGGACGACGCGCCCGATATAGCGCTCGATGGCTTGGGCGGTGTTGTTCAGGTGCGCCAGATTCTTCAGGTAAATGAACAGGTCGCGGTGGACCGCGCCGATATCGGCTTCGCCAATTTCGATGATCTCGTGCACGGCGAGCTTGTTCTGGGTGAGCGTGCCGGTTTTGTCGAAGCAAAGCACAGTGGCGTTCGCCAGCGATTCTACGGCATTGACGCGCTGCACCAGCGTCTGCTGCCGGCTGATCTTGACCGCGCCGATAGTCAGCGAAAGAATCGCCACCAACACCAAGCCCTGCGGCACCAGGCTGGTGGTGAAGACGACGGCGTTGCGCACGATCTCCAGGAAGGCGTTGTCAATCAGGAAACCGGTGATGAAGATCAAGGGCACGAAGACGAACATAATCAAGACGGTGATTTCGACGATGATGTCGATCTTGATTTGTGTGGGTGTTTTGACGATCTTGTATTGCTTGGCGATGGTGGAAAGCCGATTGATATAGCTTTCCGCGCCGACTTTGCTGGCGCGCATAATGCCGGTACCGGCGGTGCAAAACGAACCGGAGTAGACGTCGTCGCCCGGCGCTTTGCTGATGGCGTCCGATTCGCCGGTCAAGAGCGATTCGTCCATTTCCAGCGAATCACTCTGGACGATCCCGCCATCGACGACCAGGCGATCGCCAGGTTCAATGTGGATCATCTCGTCCTTGACCACCGCCCGCATCGGCACGTCGATCCAGTCGCCGTCGCGCAGGCAAGACACATTCTGCTCGCTCAGCGCCGCCAGTCGATCGAGTTGGCGTTTGGCGTTGAATTCCTGAATCATGCCAAAAAACGTATTCGAGACAACGCTGAAGCCCGCGAATATCGCCGTGGCGTAGTCACCCAGCAGAATCACGCCAATCAGCAAGCTGCCCAGGACGATGTTGAACAGATTCAGCACGTTCTCGCGGAAGATATCCCAATAACTGCGCCCGACGCGCGCCTCATAGTCGTTGCTTTCGCCATTGCGCAGGCGTCGCTGCACATCCGCGCTGCTCAGCCCGACAATGGATTCAGTTTCATGATGCCTTGCTTCGACGACGCTCTGCATGAATTTTCGATTCTCGCTGCCGATATCGTTATTATCTACGCATGCAATCCAAAAAAGATGTATCCTGCACAGTGCAGGCGCGGGACAATCGCCGCATTTTATCAAGGATGCCTGGTTTTGCGAAGTCATTGCGAATCCGATGAGAAGCGCGACAAATCTTGACTGACAAGCCTTCGCGCTGATTGTTTAACCGATTTCTTGCTCAAAGGGAATATGATGATCGAAATTGCTGAGTATTTGCCCCCGAACCATTCCGCACTCTGGGATATGGTTCAGCAATGCGGCGTTAGCAAAGTGGTTGGCGCCATGGACCTGGACGCGCCAAGCGGCCCCGAAGCGCCCTGGTCCTATACCTCACTGCTGCGCGCGAAGAATGCCTACGCAGATCGCGGCTTCGAGCTTGTTGTGCTCGAGAGTCGACCGCCGCTGGACAAAGCCAAGCTGGGCTTGCCGGGCCGCGACGAAGAGATCGCCGCCGTCTGCGAACTCATCAGCAATATGGGGGCGCTGGGCATCGGTGTCTGGTGTTACGAATGGATGCCGGTGATGAACTGGATGCGCACCTCGACCACGATCCGGTCCCGCGGCGGCGCCCTCGTCACCGGATACGATCATCGCCAGATGACCAAGGCGCCCCTGACCGAATATGGCGAGGTCAGCGAGGAACAGCTCTGGGACAATCTGCGTTATTTCCTGGAAAGAGTGATTCCGGTAGCGGAGACAGCGGGTGTCAAGTTGGCTATGCACCCCGATGATCCGCCACTCTCGCCAATACGCGGCTTGGGTCGTATCATGCGCAGCGTGGAGAACTTTGAGCGCCTGCTCGAACTGGTGCCCAGCCCGATGAACGGCATCACCTTGTGCCAGGGCAATTTCACGCTTATGACGGACAACTTGCCGGCGGTCATTCGAAAGTTCGCTGACAAGATCTTCTTTGTGCACATGCGCGATGTAGCGGGCGTGCCAGAAAAATTCGAGGAAACTTTCCACGATGCGGGCAAAACGGACATGGTCGCCTGCATGCGCGCCTACCGTGATATTGGTTACGACGACGTGCTGCGGCCGGATCACGTGCCGACGATGGCCGGCGACGACAACGAGAACGCCGGCTATTCGGCAATCGGCCGGTTGTTCGCCATCGGCTATCTCAAGGGGATTCGGGAGGCTGTATACGGGGAGGGTCGCCAGGCTTAGGCAGTCCATCTGGCAGCGCATCGCTATCATCCAGGATGTCTTGCCCGCTTTTGAGCTTCAACTCGCGATCGTCGATTGTGAGGATAGCGATGACGGCGCTGAGCAGGCAGGCGGCGGCTCCGATATACATCAAGATGCTGAAGATTGTGGCGAAGGATTCTCGGATGACCTGATGCACGCGCTTCTGCTCTTCGGCCGTCAGCCAATCGGGAATGGAGGTCTCAGCCAGGTCGCCAGAATCGGCGGCGAGATGCGCCTGCGCCTCGGTCGGCAAAGATCTGATATAGGAATCGTTCATCAGCCGCTGACCGAACCAGGTAATGGCAAGTCCGCCCAAGACGCCGACGACCAGAACCTGTCCAACGCGAGTCATCGTGTTGTTGACGCCGGAAGCGATGCCGGCGTTATTCCCGGGCGCCGAAGCCATCGCCGCCATCGTCAGGGGCGCAAATGACAAACCGAAGCCGAAGCCGAAGAGAACAACTGGCGCAAAGAAAGTGCTGAAGTACTCGGATTCACCACCGGTAACGCCAACATTGCCGAAGGAGAAAAACCCGACGGCGACGATGACTAATCCAAGCGTCATGGGAAGACGCGGTCCGCGCCGGTCCAGCAGGGGACCCACCAGGGTGGAACCCAGTGTCGCAACCAAAATCAGTGGAACGATGGAGAGCCCGGTCGAGGTAGCGCTGTAGCCTTGTACCTGGATCAGGTTAAGCGGCAGGTAAAGCAGCGCCGGTTGTATCACGCCGTGAAACACAAAGGAAATTGTGTTCGAGGAACTGAATGTGCGCGACTTGAAAAGCCACAGGGGCAAAATGCCGTGTTTGTCCTCTTTTTCGTCGCGGAGGAACTTGGCCACGGCTATCGCGCCGCCGATAATGGACACAATAAGAATGGGGCTTTCAAAGCCGAAAGTTGAACTTTCGATGAAGCCAAAGGTTATCCCGCCCAGCCCAATGATGACCAGCAGCGCGCCAAAAATACTCATGCGCCTAGGCGCGTTTTTGTTATAGCTCTCGGGCACGTAACGGAGCAAAACGAGGGCAGCCAAAACGCCCAAGGGGATGTGGATGAGAAACACGAGTCGCCACATGCCCAGGTCAGTAACGACCCCGGCAAAAAATGGCGCCAAGCCAGCCATCAATACGGTGAATCCCGACCAGAGACCTATTGCCCAACCTTGACCTTTGCGACTGAAGTGAGCGGAAACGATCGCCAGGCTGTTCGGTACGATCATCGAACTGCCGACGCCCTGAGCCAGGCGCCCGGCAATGATAACATTCGTCGTCGTGGCGAAGCCGCAGATCACCGAAGCCAAACCGAAGAGCAGAATTCCCACCAGGCAGACGCGACTGCGCCCATAGTGATCGCCAAGCGAACCGGTCACCACGATCAGCGACGCCTGAACCATAATATAGGCGTTGGGGATCCAAATGAGATCGGCGCCGCGCGCGCCCAGTTCAACCTGAATGGCCGGCAGCGCCACGTTTAGCGACGAACTGGCTACGAAGGCCATGCTCGCGGCCGTTATTGTGGCAAAGAGTACCCAAAAGCCAGGCGCATTGTTATATTTTGTCGCCATGATTCCTATCGTCAAAACTTGACCCGTATCCGAATGGCGAATGACTGAAACGCGTCGCTATCGTGAAATACCCGATAATCTATCGTAGTGTTCTGCGCTCGACCAGCGTGAATGATGAAGCCGCTACGCGATGGCTCAGCGACCGACAGGCATGCCCCGATGGCTATTTTTACTTATCCAGCGGCAGTTTTTTTCACAGATCAAAGCAAGACTGCCACTGACGACCGTTCCCAAAATTTGATGCGATTACTACCTAGATAGGCCATGCTGGCCGCGGATATCGTGGCAAACGGCACCGAATAATCCAGCTTGCGCGACCGCTTTATTTTTTGCGTCGATGCAGCCAGGGCAGAAAACTCTGTCATCTTGTCTCTAGCAACCTCAACATAACTACCGAGGCACAGCTTTTTACATTGTCAAGAATTTGGAGATTCAGGCATCGCGCAGGTCACTGAGTTCTCGTTCCAGCTCGCTTCGGCGTTCCGCGCTGGCGCGACGCCCAGCGGCCAGCGCGCGGCGATAGTGTTGCTGCCAGTTTTCACGAAATTCAGCCGAGGAAACCGGCGAAAAGAATGTAACCAATAAAGCGCCCAATATGGCGCCAAATCCAAGACCGAACAACAGACTCAAGAATCTACGCATAAGATGCCCTAATGTTCAGCATACGGCAATTGCTAACCAAATTACAAGTTACGTGTCGAAATTCTAACATTCGGCGCGCGTCTCCGCGGAATCAATGGCAAGTTTCGCCAGGGCAATGGCATCATATCGAAATGCCGCCGACTACGCAGTATTCGTATTCTGTAGGGACGTTTCGTTGAAACGCCCGCAAATCACAGGTCATTTTCCTGAGCGGCTCGGCGCCGCGCGTAGACAGCTACTAGGAGGTCAGCCGCCCATACATTGACTCCTTTTTGGCGGGCAAGAGGTTCAATATCGGCGCTATTGACAACTCAATTACGTCCCTTACAGAATGTCAATGGGATCAAGGTCAATCTGCCAACCCGGTTCTGTCGCCAGTTGGCGCAGAATCTTGCGCGGGTTGGGTCCCCTCAGAAGCAGTTGCCAGCGATAATGACGATCAATGCGCGTGAAATAGCAGGGTACCGGACCAATCAGGCTTGTGCCAGTCATGCCATAACGTGTTATCAAAAGCTGGATGCGCTGGGCAGCCACCGCAGCCTGCTGCTGCGGCTTGTGAGGATCCGTGTAGCTGAAAACCAACCGCGCCAGTCGACGAAACGGAGGATAACCCAATGCCTTTCGATAGGCGATTTCCGACTCGACGAATCCGGCGTAATCGTGCCGAGAGGCGGCCTGAATGATGTAATTGTCGGGCTGGTAAGTCTGCAAGACCACCTTGCCGCCCAGGATACCCCGACCCGCGCGACCAGCCACCTGTGTCAGCAGTTGAAAGACACGCTCGCCTGCCCGGAAATCCGGCAGTGACAGGCCCAGATCGGCGCTGACCACGCCGACCAGCGTCACCAGTGGCAGGTCCAAACCCTTGGCGATCATCTGCGTGCCAATCAGGATATCCGCTTCGCCGTCAATGAAACGCTGCAAAATCTCGAAATGCATCTGTGGATTGCTGGCAGTATCGGTGTCCCAGCGCAGCGCGCGCGCGCCCGGGAAGATATCGCGCAGCGTTTCGTCGACCGACTGCGTGCCGGCGCCGAAGTATCGGATTCTTGATGATTGGCACATGGGACACTGCCGGGGTTGCTCTTGGCTGGCGCCACAATGATGACAGCGCAGCGATTGATCAAAGCGATGATAAGTCATAGGGCTGTCGCAGCGGGCGCATTCCAGGACATACCCGCAGTCCCGGCAGAAGACGTAGGTCGCTTGGCCGCGCCGGTTAAGCAGCAGCATGGCTTGCTCGCCACGATCAAGGACCTCCGCCAGACTTTGTTCCAATTCGCGGCTGAACATGCTGCTGTTGCCCTGACGGAGTTCCGCCCGCATATCAATAACCGAGACCGGCGGCAGGTCGATATGGAGCGCGTCGAAATCGCCGGGCGCATAACGCGCGACGACCCCCGCGCGCTTCGCTTGCTGCCGAATCCGCTGGCGATGTCCCATGATCCGTTTGGGCAGTCGCAGATAAGTTAAGTGATCCTTTTGCGCGCGGTACCAGGACTGGAGGTCGGGCGTCGCGCTGCCAAGGATCAGAACACCGCCCTTGCTTGCCATGATATGGTCGGCTACGTCTCGCGCGTGATACTGGGGTTGTCCCCGCCAGGCAATCTGTTTGTAGCTGGCGTCGTGCTCTTCGTCGAGGATAATCAAGCCCAGATCGGGCAAGGGCGTGAACAAAGCCGAACGCGTTCCGACCACCACCGAAATATCGCCCTGGCGCGCCCGCCTCCAGGTATCATAACGCTCGCCGATGGGCAAGCTGCCATGCACCATCGCCACGCGGCCCGCAAAGCGCTCTGAAACGCGCCGCACCGTCTGTGGGGTCAAGGCGATTTCCGGCACCAGAAAGATGGCTTGCCTGCCTTGCTCCAATACTTCTGCGATCGCTCTTAAGTAGATTTCGGTTTTGCCGCTGCCGGTGACGCCATGCAGCAGAAAGCGGGCAGGCTGACTGCTATCTTCACCGTTCCTCCGCAAAGCCGGCAGGATCGTATCCCAAACTGCTCCCTGATCGGGAGTCAATAGGGGCGGCTCGGTCGGCATAAAGTCCAAATCCTGCAAAGAATCGCGCCAGATCCGCTCCTCACGTATTTCGATGATGCCGACCCGTTCCAGCTTTCGGATAAGCTTCGTCGAAGCGCCGGTGGCCGTCCGTATCTCCGAGGGCGTCGCCGGAGGATTCGCTTCAATTATGTGCCGCAAGAGTTGCCTGTAGATCTCGTCGCCGCGCCAACTCGAGAGGTGCGTCGACACTTCGTCGGGTGTCGCCTCCAGGAAAACCAGGTCTTGCTGATCACGCTCGGTTTTCTCGACGAAGACCAGGCCGAGTTCAATCAATCTGTTCAAGGGCGCGCGGTTCTTCGCGCCGACCCGTTCCAGCGCTTCATGAACACCAAGCGCGTCCTCATCTCGTGTCGCGATCAATTCCAGCAAATCGGCATGCTTGACAGTCCTGCCGAGCTTCTTGGCAAGTTCATCGATCTGATCGTTTGAGAATAGCGGATAGACGCGCGGCCTGGTCTTGCTGCGCGCGGCTGGCGGCGCCAGCACCGATTGACTCCTGACCATGCCCCTGTCTTCCAGCAGCGCCAGTTCACGCTCGACAGCTTGTTTGGGAAAGGCTCGCTTCAGTTGCTGTAATCGTCTGGGACCGCGCTGGCGCAAGTAATCGAGCAGACGTCTCGGCAGCGGCATTTCGGATTTGACCCGCGTACCAGGCAAGGTCATTTGTTCGGGCGGCCCGTCCGTCAGGTCATCGCGGACAAAACGAAAGAGCCGGTCGGACACCCCCGTGAAGCCCGGCGGCAGCAACAGCCAAACGCAGGGTCCGATCGACGCCAAATAGGTTTCGCTGAGCCAGTTGACCAGTTCGATCGCGTTCGCATCAAGCGCCGGCTGCGGATCAAGCAACTCGATCACGGGCTTGGTCTTGGGGATATCGCTTTGGTCGCTGAAGCGCAGGATGACACCGGGCTGCATGGCCACGCCAAATTCCACGCGCACCAGCGAACCGGGCTGCAAGTCCGGCTCCAACTCGGCCGGGACGTGGTAGGTGAAGGTTGATTTGACCGGCACATTTAGAGCGATCTCGGCATAGCGCATGGGGTGAGGTCTTGCCCTCCCGCTATTGGTGGAGCTACAATTTTATGTCATTGGCTCATGGTCGCCAACAATTGGTTTTGGGGTAAGCGGTGAACAATCGTGGATTTCCCCTATGCGAGTTAAATACGGGGATTCACCACAGAGGCGCAGAGAGCACAGAGGATTCTAAAATAATTGTGTCTTTATGATGGAAATATTGCGATAATCGCAGCGTCCACCGCTCCCACCCCGAAACGCGTTTGGGCGCTCGCCATGTCCTGGCGTTATAATAGGGTCATTATGTTCAGATGGATCAAGTCCCGATGACCGCAAGCCCTCCGCTCGACGGCGCTCTGGCGACCCGCATCCTGCAGCGTTTTGGCATGCCGGATCGTCCGCAAGCAACTGAAAGCACTCTGCGACGCTTGCTCGAGAGGTATACGCGTATCGTACCTTGGGAAAGCGCCTCGCGGATTGTCCGCCGGGCAAAGCATGACTCACAGGATGATTGCCCGGTCTTTGCCGAGGATTTTTGGGAGAGCGCGCTCGAACGGGGCACAGGCGGCACTTGCTACGAGAGCAATTACGGTTTCTTTAGTTTGCTGCGCCGCCTTGGTTATGACGGGTACTTGACCATCAATGACATGGGAACATCGATCGGCTGCCACAGCGCCATCATCATCTGGCTAGACGGAGACAAGCACCTGGTGGATGTCGGCTACCCACTGCATGCGGTATTGCCTTTGCCCGAGCGCGAATCGGCGGCGGCTGACAGTCCGTTTTTCCGCTACCGGGTCGAATTTGCCGAAGCGAATCACTACACGATTTGGCGCCGGCCTCATCCGCAAGAACTGGTTTTCACGCTTGTCGACGAGGCGATATCGGATGCCGATTATCGCGCGATCACGGTTCACGACTACCGCCACGATGGCGGGCAGTTTCTGAATGAGATCGTCATTCACAAAGTGATCGACGATCAACTTTGGCGCTTCAACAGCAACGATAGGCCCCCGCATTTGCAAGTTTTCGTCGACGGGCAGCGGCAAAATCATTACCTGGACGGCGATGTGGCAGGGCAATTGGCGGAGACATTCGACATGGATCGCGGCATCGTGGGTGAAGCGATGCGCGCGTTGGGTTTGCTGTAGGGCGACGATCTTAGGCGATCGTCACATCCTCGTTCAGATAGACATCCTGTATCGCGTTTAACAGGCGAGCGCCTTCCGCCATGGGGCGCTGGAAGGCTTTGCGACCACTGATCAAGCCCATGCCTCCGGCGCGTTTATTGATGACCGCTGTCTTGACCGCCTCGGCGAAATCGTCCGCGCCACTGGCGCCGCCGGAGCTAATCAAGCCGACCTTGCCCATGTAACCGTTGGCGACCTGGTAGCGGGTCAGGTCGATGGGATGATCGCTGCTGAGTTCGCTGTAGATACGTTCATCGAGCTTGCCGTAGGACGAATCGCCACTGTTGAGCGCCTTGTAACCCCCGTTCTGTGTGGGCAACTTTTGTTTGACGATATCGGCGCTCAGCGTCACGCCCAGGTGATTGGCTTGCCCGGTGAGATCGGCGCTGGATTCGTGGTTGGCGCCGTTGAGCGTGAAGGCGGGATTACGCATATAGCACCAGAGGATGGTCGCCAAGCCCAATTCGTGAGCATAGGCGAAGGCATCGGCAACTTCGATCATCTGGCGGTTGGAGTCTTCCGAGCCGAAATAGACGGTGGCGCCGATGGCGACAGCGCCCATATCCCACGCTTGCTTGACCGTTCCGAACATGATCTGCTCGTGCGAATTGGGATAGGTGACCAGTTCGTTGTGATTGATCTTGACGATATAGGGGATACGATGGGCAAATCGACGCGCGGTCATCCCCAGGACGCCAAAGGTTGATGCGACGGCGTTACAGCCGCCTTCCAGAGCCAATTCGATGATCCGCTCCGGATCGAAGTAGGCGGGGTTGGGCGCAAAGGAGGCGCCCGCCGAGTGCTCGATGCCCTGGTCAACGGGCAAGATCGAGACATAGCCCGTGCCGGCAAGACGACCGCTATCGTAGATCTGCTGCAAACTGCGGATCACTTGCGGATTGCGATCGCTATCCATCCAGACGCGCTCGGCGAAGTCCGGACCTGGCAGCGCCAGGTTTACCTTGGGAATGGTGGTGGAAGAGTGGTTCAAGAGATAATCGGCTTCGTCGCCGAGATATTCGGCAACCTTGTCGACCCGCAACTTTGGGCTTGCAATCGCCATGATGGATTCCTTGGGCTATTCGGACGGCTCAGCCACAATTATAGCAGTAAACTGAGAGGTCCTCCGCAAGGACATTCTCACAGTAATCAAGACTGATATGAAAGCGTATATGGAGCCGGTTTTTCATGGCAAGCTTCGACAGGTTACGTACTCCGCAAACTTTGTTATCATTTGGATGCACGAGAAACTATGGAATGAGAATGCGAATTGACTGTAGCTCTAAAGATAAGAGAGATCGCTGCAAGATACGCCGGTGAATTGCAAACGCGAGTTCAAAACCGAGTGATAGAGATGGAATCGGACGATAAATCCCACTACTTAATTTATCGGGTTCTCGGAATATCGCTTGAAGAAGGTACAGTCATAGACATTTATCAGAATAAAGGGCGTTTCCTTTATCTTTATGCTGGCGCATTTTTAGAACATGCGACGAAGATCTGTTTTGAAAGCAAATTTCCGGATGCAGTTCCTCTAAGAATACCAAATACTTTAGGCTTGCGACCAAAAACGTTTCAAATCGATTGTCTCGTCGACAAAAGAGCATACGAGATCAAATGGCGGGACGCTACGACTGACGGAGATCACATTACCAAGGAACACACGCGAATCAAAACGATAGCGGCTGCCGGCTATGAACCGATTCGATTGATGTATTATTATCCTAACCGCGCGCAAGCCATGAGAATTCAAGCGGCAATAGAAGACTTATATCTAGCCAACGGAGGCGCATACTATTACGGTGACACTGCGTGGGAACATCTCAAAACAGTTACCAATATAGACTTGTTGGCTATACTCGAAGAAATTGCAGTTGAGAATACCCAATGACTCATCATATTTTGCACGGTGATTGTCTTTTTGTTTTAAGAGAGATACCGGACAACCATGTAAACTTGGTGTATCTTGATCCGCCTTTCTTTACACAGTCTAAACAGTCTCTAAAGTCCAAAACGATGCGCCAGTACAGCTTTGCCGATACGTGGGAGTCTATGGGAAGGTATATCGAATTCTTGCGTGAAAGACTGTACGAAATGCGTCGCGTGATGAAAGATGAGAGTACGATCTTTTTTCATTGCGATCGAAATGCATCCCATCATATTCGTGTGTTGCTAGATGACATATTCGGATATAAGCGTTTCTTGTCGGAAATCATCTGGACTTATCGCCGCTGGTCGAACACTTCTAAATCGCTCTTGGGCTCACATCAAACTATCTTTATGTACTCAAAGACAGCGAATTACACGTTCAACGAGATCTTTCAAGACTATTCCGAAACAACAAACCTGGATCAAATTTTGCAAAGACGAGAGCGCAACAAACATGGGAAATCCGTCTACGTTACAGATTCCGAAGGCCGCATAGTTTTGAATGGACCCAAGAAAGGCGTTCCTCTAACTGATACTTGGGAGATTCCCTTTCTGAATCCTAAAGCCAGAGAACGCTGCGGCTATCCGACCCAAAAACCACTTCAACTGCTTGAACGAATCATACAGTTGGCGACAAATGAAAACGACCTGGTCCTCGATCCCTTTTGCGGTAGCGGCACTACGTTGGTTGCTGCAAAACTCCTTCATCGCAACTTCATCGGCATTGACTCATCCATTGAGGCGGTTGAATTGTCTCGTCAACGCGTTCAAAACCCAATCCGTTCAGAATCCAAGTTGCTTGAGGCAGGGCGTGAAGCCTACAAGAATCTGCCTGATGACGTGATCCAAATACTACGAGAGTTGCCTGTAAAGTTCGTGCAGCGCAACAGCGGTATCGACGCCATCCACAATTTTTTTGTTGGGGGAAAACCTGTTGTGTTGCGTGTGCAAAGGTCCGGTGAAGACTTAACGGAAGCGGCGAAGAAACTGCAACAAGCGGGAAGAAAAAAGGATGCCGCAATGCTTTTGCTTATCAGAACAGAACAAGATAAAAGGCAACGCACATTTTTGGATGTTTTTCCTGCAGACGTTCATGTTATAGATTCGCTAGCATTGTCAGTTCAATCAAGTATTGAGAGCCTGCTTCAAACAGAGCTTAGCGACTTCGCTAAAGGCAACGCTTAGAGTTGGCGAATACTCGCGCTATGTCCTCAGATACCGTCGTAAATCAACTCCGGCAGGCCGCCGAAAAGCGCGACCCGGAACAATGTCAGTTCCTCTTGAAAACGCTCTTCATGGAGATGGAGTTCTATCTCGCCGTGGCGGTCGTTGTCGAGCGGGCGCAATCTTTCCTGGAGACCTTCGAGCACTATTACCCGGATGCGGGATTCGCGCGGCAGATCCTCATGCAAATGGTCAATACCGGCACTGCGCCCTCAAGGCTGCCGCCACAAGCGCTGCGTGACTTCGAATACCCGGGGGCGGCGAATTATATGAAGGCGCTGTCCGACCTGGCTCATGCTTTGCAGCAGGGTCCTCTACCGCCGCGCATCGGCTATCTGGTCAGCGCGACGGTCAACGCCATCATGGCGGAATTAGTAGAGCATTATTATGGACGACGCATGGATCACTGGGCTTTGGTGCGGGAAGACCCCGAATCTTCCGAAGCGCGGGAAATTGCCTACGCCTTTTGGACGGATGAGGAGATCGCCTTGCTCGATACCGATCACTGGCTGCAAGTGGCGGAAAGCATTGAAGAACATCAGCAACGACAAATTCGTCAAGATTGACGCGCTTGTTATAATAGCCCTGTCATAAGGATGCGGAAAATGAGCGTAGACAGTTTTGGCGGCGTCACGCCACCGGCCAGCCTGTACGAATTTGAGCGACAGATCACTGACGGCATCGACGGCGTCGATAATGTTCGCGATGACGACATCTTGCGGTTTCAGGAATTAGGCTTTTTGGTCATCCGCAACGCGATCTCGCAATCCGCCATTGTCGCCGCGAGAACTGGTTTGCGCGATTTGATCCTGCGGCGCGACACCGACAATATCATGATCGAATCCGCCGCCGCCGAAGGCTTCCATGCGTTGGGGGATGAAGAGCGCCTGAACAGTGTGCGAAAGTTGATGCCGATCGTTCAGTACGATCGGCGCCTGGATCGCGCTCGACGAAGCCGTGCCGGAAAACGGTTGCATGATGATTATCCCCGGCACCCACCGAGAAGGACCTGTCGTCCACTGGACAAGGCGTGATTGGCAAATCTGCGATAGTGATGTGCAAGTGAATCGCTGCGCTGCCGTACCCATGCAAAGGGGGGACTGCCTGCTTTTCCATTGTCTTCTGCACCATGGTACGCCGCCCAGCCGCTCGGAGAAAACGCGCTGGGCGATGCAATTCCATTATGCGCCTAGGAGCGTCGCGCCTTTCGCCGACAGCGAAAACCGGCTGCGAACCTTCGGCGCCGACGGCAAAGATGTCACTTGCTAGGGGAAAGA
This sequence comes from Anaerolineae bacterium, assembly GCA_034420635.1. Classification (GTDB taxonomy): domain Bacteria; phylum Chloroflexota; class Anaerolineae; order Aggregatilineales; family Phototrophicaceae; genus UBA6055. The sequence continues at coordinate 128,544 of DAOULD010000005.1, forward strand.
AATGACCTTGCTTATTTTTCTCGCGCTTAACCTCTTGCTGATGGCTGGGCTTTTCCTGGTCGGCGTGTACCTGTTTTTGCAGGTAGAAGACAAAAGAAAGCGCAATAAGTTGCGGCTGCTTGATTCCAGCGTGGATATGTCCGAACTGCGGGCGATGCTAGAAGCGGAACGTCACGACGAAGCGCTGCAGCGCTTGATGCAAGCCGATAACATTGATCGTTTTTCGGCAGAAAAAGCCATCGAGGGACTGACAGGGCAGGACCGTGGCAACGACCGACTAAGCGAAACCCGCTTCTAGATGAGCGAGGATACGTTTTGCGCGAACGGTCCAAGTGTAATTCGCCATAACCTGTTCTCGCGCATTGTCGCCCAGTTTCCGCCGTAATTCAGAATCTCGTTGCAATGCGCAGATCGCCGCTGACCAGGCTGCGACATTATCCGGCGGCACGAGCAAAGCCGTTTCGCCATCTCGCAAGACATCCGACCAACCAGGCAAATCCGAGGCGACGATTGCGCAAGCTGACGCCATGTACTCGAACAACTTGAGGGGAGAGGTATAACGCGCGAATTGCGTTGTCGCCGGATGGGGCATGGCGCAGACGTCGAAGGCGCGAAGGCACAAGGGAACATCGCCCGGCGGCACATGACCAAGATGAAAGAAGCGCTCGTCCGGCAGTCCCAATTCGGTCCACTGCCGCTTAAGCGTGAGGGCATCCGCCGACTGCCCGCCAACCAACGCCAATTGCGCCCCTTCGACCTTAGCTACCGCAGCCAGCAAGGCGCCAACGCCCTTGTCCAAGCCAATCATTTTCAGGCTGCCGACATAACCAACGATGAAGGCGTTTTCGTCCCAGCCAAGTCTTCGGCGCGCCTCGATCGTATCCGGCAGCGTCTCGAAGCGAGCGCGTCGGATGCCGTCGTGCGCGCTGATGATCCGCCGGGCGTCCGCGTTGCGCATTTCGACGAGATCGTCGCGCAATTGCGGCGTAATCGCGATGACGCTGCCGACGCCTTGGCAGACCGTTCGCTGCAAAGCCGCGCCACGTCCCGATGACGGGAAGAGATGCGCTTCGTAAGCCAATGATCGTTTTGGCTTGAGCCAGGATAAAAGAGCCAGCGGCAACTCATCGCGACTATAGAAGACATCGGCGCGAATAAAAGGCAGCGCGAAGAACATCGCCAGCGCGTAGGACAGCGTCAGCAGGTAAAAGGCAAAGCGCGCGCCGGCGCTATCCGCCGGGAAAAGCGGGAAAAAATCGAGACAGGGCAGGCGACGAATCCTGAAGTTGCGCTCGACGCCGTAGTAAGCGTAGGGGTCTGTTATGCGCCGCATCTGCGGGGTGTTCCAACGGCGCGAGACCCACAGGGTCACGTCATAACCGGCAGCGGCAAAAGCCTCGCAGTTTTGAATGATCTGCAGCCCGTGCGCCCTTTCCGTGGGCAGGCGCATCAGCGAAATATAGTGCAGCTTGGGCATGGCTTTCCTGTCAACCGGCATGTCAGGGGGCTTCAAGCGTCTTTCGTCTGCCGCGGCAGCAACATGCTGAGGACTCCCGCAACAGCGATGATGAGCGCGACGATCTGGAAGGTGGTCGCCAAACCAATGTAGTCTGAGACAGCGCCGATGATCAGCGTGCCGATGGCGCCGGTACCGAAGATGAAACCTAGGATCGCGCCCGAAGCGAAGCCCTTGCGCATCGGGATCAGATCCTGCGCCATCACCACAATCAAACTGTGTGCGCCGCCTGACAATCCGCCAGCGGCGATCGACAACAAGAAAGCGACAGGACCCTCATACGCGGGCAGCAGGTAAAAAGCCGGCGCCGAACTCAGCATGCTCAGCATCATTACGACCCGCCGGTCAAAGCGATCGGCCAGTCGGCCGAAAACCAGACCCGACACGGCGGATGCGATCCAGTAGGCAGTGGTGATCGTGCCATAGGCGGCGGGATCCCAACCCTTTTGTTCAAAAAGGACCGGCACGAACGAGACCGATCCTTGCTGGCCCACGCCGCGAAGCACGACGATGAGCCCGAGGATGATAAAAGCCAACACGGGAAAATGCTGATTTTTGCCGTTGGCGGGGTCGTCTTCGCGCTGTTTGCGCTGTTGATGATGTTCATGGTGCTTGGGAATGCTGGTCGACATTAGCAGGACGCCGGGTATCGCGGCAATGCCCAGCACAATGATTGGGGTCAGATTGTCCTGGATGCCGAAGTAGCTTAAGCCGACCGTTTGACCCAGCCTGCCCAGCAGGTCGGGATTGGCCAGATCCAACAAGATGCCGGCGATAGCCGGTCCCAGAGCCAGACCGGTCTGCCCCATCAAGAAGAAGATCGCCATGTTGAAGGCAGAGCGGCGCGGCACGGATTCAGCCGCGTGCAAAGCGCCCACGGGGTGCAAGGCGCCGCTGCCAACGGTGGCGATTACCAAGGGGACGAACATCAGCCAGTACTGCCGCGTGAATGCGGCCAGCAGGATCGAGATCGTGAACATACAAACGTGGAAGGCGAGCCCCAAGGAGCCGATCCAGCGTCCGCCGCTGCGATCGGCCAGGATGCCGAAGAAGGGCTGCGTGAAGGCGCCAAAGAGCTGCGACAAGCTGACCGCGAGACCGATCTGCGCATTGCTCATCGGCAGCATGCCGGCCGCCAGAAAGGTCAGCACTACCGGCACCATCGATGTGAAAACATCGTTGGTCAGGTGACCGATGCAGACCGACCATAACAGGCGATGCTTGCGCGGCATTAACTCAATCCTTCCTTAATGCTGGCGGCAATGATAAACCTGCTAGCGGCGCTTGAGAATGTAGATTGTGAGCAATTTGGACGACCGGGACCGTCGAGGTGACCCTAGTCTTGCTGCCCGAGATCTCGGAGCATACTCCGGATTTCGCTAGCAGTCACATCGTTCTTGTCCGATTTGGAGTAAATGTAAATGAAGGTAACCAGATCGACTTCGTCTAAAAGAAACAGGGCGCGAAAGCCACCACTCTTAACTCGTTGAGCAGATCGATTTGTTAAGCGAACCTTGTACACATCTGCGCCGACATCAGGTATGACGTCGCCACGGTAATCTTTACTCTGCATTTCCACCAGGAGAGCATTGATGTCATCTTCTATAAGACGATATCGCTTTCGCAACTGCTTGACATTTTTGAGAAATCCGCGAGAAAAGACGAACTTGATGGACATCAGAGTCGAGTCTATTCTTTAAGCTGGTCGCGGAACTCCTCAAGGGAAAGGACATCCCCAGCCAAGACCTGGATGAATCCAAGTTTTATGTCTTCCAGAATCTCCTTCTTGGTACGTGGACGGCTAGGCTCATCATCCTCTGCGGAGGTATCCGACGCCTTTCGGGCAGGTTGATATTTTCCCGCCTGGAAATCCGCTTCTGCCTGCCGCAATGCCTCCGCTATTTCTTCGTTACTCGGCTCGCCGAATATCGCATCAAACATATCTGGATCCACAATCGCGTCCTGCGCTTCAATAGGTTCGTCATCCTGCCGCTTGTCTACTGTCTTCACCAACGGATCATTTGCCTTGATTTCATCATTGTCTCCTTACGGCAGCGCTGTCGTTTCTTGCTTATGATAGCAGACAATATCATGCTCCCCACCAAGAGACCGTCGTTCCGTTCCGTAAGATACACGGCCACAGAGCGCGTCAAGTGACCGATTTAACTTAGAGCCCAAGATAAGGACAAAATATGGCTGTTGATTACGACAAGCTTCAAGCGATCCCGCAGCGCGACGAACCTTACCACATTGTGGTAACCGCTGCCCATCACGACGATATCGAATTTGGGGTGGCGGGCAGCGTAGCGCGCTGGATTCGCGAAGAAGGCGCTACGGTGACCTATGTCATCATCACCGATGGCGGCTCCGGCAGCAACGATCCGGACGTAAACCGACAGGCTCTAATCGAATTGCGTCGGGAAGAGCAGTTGAAAGCCGCGTCTATCGTGGGCGTCAACGATGTGCGCTTTCTCGACTACCCCGATGGCGTATTGCAGGCGACGCTGGACCTGCGACGAGATATCACACGCATCATCCGTCAGACCAAAGCTTACCGCGTCGTCTGTCAGGATCCGACTACCGTCTTCGCTCACAGCAGTTACATCAACCATCCCGATCACCGTGCCGCCGGTGAAGGGACGCTATATGCCGCCTTCCCCAGCGCCGAGACGCGGCCTATCTTTCCGGAACTTCTGGCCGAAGGCTACGAACCGCACAAGATCGGCGAACTGTATTTGAATCTGACGCAAGCGCCGACGCACTACCATGACATCAGCAGCACAATCGAACTCAAGATGGCGGCGCTGGGCGCCCATGTCTCACAAATTGGCGCGGGCGAGGATTTCGAGAACGGCGCCAAGAAGTGGCTGACCGAGTCAAACCGCCTTGGCGGCGAGATGGTCGGCGTCGCTTATGCAGAATACTTCCGCGTGCTCAAGTTCGATGAAGAACGCCAGAGCTGGTACGAGGAAGAGAAAAAACGGCTGGAGGCGGAAGCCGCCGGGGATTGAATCTTGCTTGCAGGCAATGTGGCAGTTTGCGTCCCGGCAAAATTGCGAGAACTTGGGCGGCTCGAGGCGTCACCTGATACTCATTCAGTTTCTATTCGTCGCGCGATCCAGCGGACATTGTTGAAATTCTCATTTTACCCACACCCCAACCCATCCAAAAACCTGAAATTATTTCGGTGATTTTCGGGCGACCTGATAGGTCGCCCCTACAATTTTCGCCATAAATGAACCATGTAGGGGTCAGCTATAAGCTGACCCGTCGCTATCGTACCGTGTTACTTCAAACATGTCCGCTACTCAACTCCTTGTGGGTGAGGGGCCGGGGGATGTTTTCAATAGGGTCCATCGGATCGCCGCTACCGGCTATCAGGTAACCGCTGTTCTTTATTTCAACATTTCAACCGACTTCGATAACTACTTGAATTGGGCTTTGCTATACGCCATTCACAAGCGGTAGAATAAGCGCGATAGTGAACTGAGTGAAGAAGGACAACAATGATTCTGACTACATTTCAATCTGATAATGGCGTCAAATTGGGCATCAAAACCGATCAAGGCATACTGGATGTGGCGGCGGCTGTTGCCGCGACAGGCGTCGATTGCCCCGCCAGTCCGGATGCAGTTTATGGCCAAGGGCTGTCTGCACTGCCGGGGCTGGCGGATCTGTTAAGCAAAGCCGACGACGCGCTATATCTTAGCGAAGCCGATTTGACTTATGCGCCGACCGTCCCCAATCCGGGCAAGATCATTTGCGTCGGTTTGAACTATGCCAAGCACGCGGCTGAAGGGGGTATGGACCCGCCGGAGAATCCCGTCTTGTTCAGCAAGTTCAACAACGCGATCGCCGCGCACAACGAGGAAGTTCCGATTCAAGCTGATTGGAAGACCGTCGATTACGAATCGGAGTTGGGCCTGGTCATCGGCAAGACCGCGCGCAACATCAGCGAAGCGGAGGCGCTCGACCATGTCCTGGGATACTGCAATATGAACGACCTCAGCGAACGCCACCTTCAGATGCTCTGCGGGCAATGGCTGCTGGGCAAATCACTGGACAAATTCTTGCCTGTCGGGCCCTATGTCGTCACCGCAGACGAGATATCCGATCCGCAAAGCTTGTCGATCAAAGGTTGGATGAATGGCGAATTGCGGCAAAACAGCAATACAGCCGATATGATATTCAGCGTAGCCGAGATCATCGCCTTCGCCAGCAAGGTCATGACGCTCAGCCCGGGCGATATCATCAGCACGGGCACGCCCGAGGGCGTGATCCTTGGCATGGACCCAAGAGTTTGGATGAAGCCCGGCGATGAATATGTCGTGGAAGTAGAGGGGCTCGGCAAACTAGCCAATCGGATGGTCGAGGCATAATCATGGCGGATACCTATCTCGTTACCGGCGGCATGGGCTGCATCGGCGCCTGGGCGCTCTATTACCTGCGCCGCGCCGGCAAGAACGCCGTCAATTTTGATCAAAGTACGGACCGGCACCGGCTGGATTGGCTAATGAGCGCCGAGGAACAGAGCGAGATCAGTTTCGTACAGGGCGACCTGCGTGACACGGATCGCTTGAAAGCGGTATTCGCGGAACATGGTATCACGCATGTTATACATCTAGCTGCCTTACAGGTCCCGTTCTGTCGCGCCAATCCGGTTCTGGGCGCGCAGGTCAACGTGACCGGCACCGTCAATATCTTCGAAGCGGCGCAGGCAAATGGCGTGGGACATGTGGCATTCGCCTCGTCGATCGGCGTATATGGACCACCCTCGGAGTTCCCGCCCGGTCTGATCCCCAACGACGCGCCGCAGCATCCGCGTACGCTTTACGGCGGATACAAGGTTTGCAACGAACAGACGGCCAAGGTCTACTTTTACGATCAGGGCATCACCAGCACTTGGCTGCGTCCTTACACGGTCTACGGTGTCGGGCGCGACCAAGGTATGACCAGCGAACCGACCCATGCCCTGGTTGCCGCCGTCAAGGGCGAGCCCTACAAAGTCGGCTTCAGCGGCACGATGCAGTTCCAGTTCGCGCCCGATGTGGCGCGGCAATTCATTCTGGCCGCCGAACAGCCATTAGATGGCGCCTACGGCTTCAACCTGGGGCAGCCTTCAGCCACTGTCGAGCAGTTCGTCGACATCGCTAAGGGAATCCTGCCAGGCGCAGAGATTGAGGTGGCGGATAATCCCCTGCCCTTCCCGGCCGGCTTTGATGACAGCGAACTACGGGCGAACTTTGACACGATCTATGAAACGCCGCTGGATGAGGGCATCGCGACGACGATCGAGCATATTCAAAGCCTGGGTGATCGGATCTAGTGAGATTCCGATAGCAACGCGATTGTCTCTAGCTGCTTTCAGCGACGGGGAACAAGCGGGTCATCTCTAGCTCAAAGCCGGGTAGGACGTCGTCGCCGGACAGTGTGCCGGTTTGCGGGACAAATTCGATATCGAGGCGGGGACCATCGACAGCGCGACAGACATCGATGCCTTTTTCGGCGAGCAGGACGATCCAGACCAAACGGCTGCCATTGTCCAGGTAGATTTGCGCTTTTTCGCGAAGTTGCTTTAGCGAGTCGGAGGGCGAGGCGATTTCTATGGCCAGATCGAGCATGACAGAAAGAAATTCATCTTCTGGTTGCTGGCTCAAGCTCGCGTGGCTGAAGTAGGCGACATCTGGCGCGAGCAGTGTGCGGCGGTCGCCATGAGGGTAACAGCCGAGTTCAGTGTGGACTTCGCCCAGATGCCGTTCATCGACGACGCTCAAAAGAATACTACTCATTATGACTGCAAGCTTGCTTTGCCGTCTCTTCACCGGCGGCATTTCATACATTACTCCGCTAATCAGGTAGAACCGTTTGTCCGCGAATTCGGGCTGCCGCATCAACTCGCTGACGGCATCAACATCGAGCAATCGCTCTTGCGTGGTCATCTATAAGCTGCCTTGCCTATCCATTTTGTCTAACATATCATATTTTGCGCGGCTCGCAATGACTTGCCAAAGCCCGTCGGCAGCCTCGAAGTCAGTCAAGGCTCAGATTATGCCGACCGCGTCTACTAGGCGAAAGCTGCGACATTAACGTCATTAAATACGTACCAGAGCAATAGAGGCTCATCTCCCTTTCTCTCAATCCGGGCAGGGGACTCGAGAATAGAGGCAAGGCATGTCCAAAACCACGCGGATTATCCAGCAGCTAAGCACCAACTTGCTCAACATGCAGCGGGGGCGCGTCAAGGCAATTGACTACGTCATGATCAAGGCGCCGCCGTCCTTCGCGCCGATCCCCAGCAAGCGCAACTTTGTCCAGCAACAGATCCTGGGTCCGGCGCCTATGAGCTTGCTGGAGTTCGTGGCAGCGCTGGAACGCATCGCCGACGATCCGCGACCCTTGGGCGTGATCTTGTATTTCCGCGGTTTCTCCGCCAGCACGGCTGATCTGCAGACAATGCGCGATGCCATCCTGCGCTTGCGCGAAAAAGGCAAACGCGCCCTGAGCTTCGCGCCCGGCTAGCGCACCTTGGACTACTATGTGGCTAGCGCTTGCGACGAGATCCTGCTGCCGCCCGGCGGCATGCTGGAAACAACCGGGCTCTTCAGTCAACAAGTCTTCTTGAAAGAGGGATTGGCGGCCGCCGGCCTGCAATTTGACGCTATCGCGATCTCGCCCTATAAGGGCGCGGCCGATAGCCTCACCCGTAACGAGCCTTCTCCTGAAGGTCGCGAACAGACCAATTGGCTGCTCGATTCGGTCTACGAGATGATCGTCGACGGCATCGCCGCCACGCGCAAAATGAAGCCGGATGCTGTGAAAGCAATGATAGATCAAGCCGTTCATCTCACCGAAGACGCCTTGGAAAAGGGCTACATAGACGGGGTTATGAACGAGGAAGCGCTGGTCGAGTATTTGGGCGTCGCCAAGATCACGATGTGGGAAGAAGCCGACAGCCAACTCTATCTGCCCGTCCGCGATTTCGGCGGCAAGTATGTCGCGATCCTGTATGCCGGTGGCATGATCGTCGACGGGGAAAGCGCTACGCCACCGAGCGATGTGCCGATTCCCGTTCCCTTTGTTGGGGGTGAACGCTTGGGCGATATCACGCTCAATCAACAGGTGCGCAACTTGATAAAAGACCCGAGTTGTGGCGCGCTGGCGCTGTATATCGATAGCGGCGGCGGTTCGGCAACGGCTTCGGAATCCATGGCTTCGGCACTGGGGGAGTTCGCTAAATCGCGCCCGCTGGTCGTGTGTATGGGCGGCGTCGCCGCATCCGGCGGTTATTATATTGCCACGCCGGCGCACTGGATCGTGGCGCAGCCCGGCACCATCACGGGTTCGATCGGCGTCATCATGGGCAAGCTGGTCAATAGTGAACTGCTTAGAAAGCTACGCTTCAACGCCGTCTCTTACCTGCGCGGGGACAATGCCAATCTTGTCGCTGGCGAAAGTCCCTTCAGCGATGCCCAGCGCGAGATGATCCGCGACAGCGTCGAGCACATTTATGAACAATTCCTGGAGCGCGTGGCGGACAGCCGCGAAATGGCCGCGGCCGAGATTGACGGGATTGGTGGCGGCCGCGTCTGGACCGGACAGCAGGCGCTGGCCAATGGCTTGGTTGACGAACTGGGCGACCTTCATACTGCCATCGACAAAGCGCGTCAGCTAGCAAAGCTGCCGGAGTCGGCGCCGGCGGTTCTGATACGCGAGAAAGGCAAGCCCATCGGCGTGGAGTTGGCGGAGGGGAATCCCGCGGCGCTGATGAAGTACCTGGTGGAGAATATCGAGATGATGACGAGCCGCGCGCAGTATTTGATGGATTTTGATTGGCGGGTGAAATAGGTTTTCCAGCATAAGAGGCAGGAACTTCAAGTGACGTCAATATATACCATTGGTTACGGCAACCGTACAACAGAAGTGTTTCTCACACTTTTGAAGCAATACCACATAGATGTAGTGGTGGATGTTCGGTCGCAACCAGTTTCAAAATATAACGCAGATTTCACCAAACAGCGATTGAGCAGAATCTTGAGCTGGGCTCAAATCCAATATGAGTTTATGGGTGATTTACTGGGAGGTCGTCCAGACGACAAGGGATGTTTCAGCTACAGCGCCAAAAGAAGGACTAAGCTCCTTGATCCCAGAAAATGCGAAACTAAGGACTCTTATATGAAAGGGATTTCGAGGCTAAAGTCGATGCGATCACAGGGACGCGGAATCGCACTCATGTGCAGCGAGCTTGAACCAGAAAGATGTCACCGCGGATACGTTATTGGAAAGACACTTGAGCGAGAAGATGTCGATGTCGTACACATTGACAAAGATGGGACGTTAAAGCCGCAAGCAGATATACCCGACATGATTTACCAGCCCTCGTTGCTCTGAAAGGAAATCGCTAGTGGATATTTTTGAGAAGAAACCTGAATTCGAGCTATTCACAATTGGTGTCTACGGTTATTCGGAGGACGCCTTTTTTGACGAACTGCTTTCGTACAAAATAGATCTATTCATTGATATTCGCGCCCGGCGAAAAATGTCTCGCTGGTCAAACTATGGTTTTGTCAACAAGACTGCCCTGATAGAAAAACTGAATGAGATCGGCATTGAATACGTACATCTAAAAGACCTCGCGCCGACAGACGAAATACGCGCCTTGCAGCATCAAGCGGATGAAAAAGCTAAAGTGCGCAAACGCGACCGAACGGAATTGAGCAAGGCATACATAGGAGCTTATCGGCGGGATATTCTCAAGAATCGAAAGCAAAAGGAGGAAGAGAAGTTGCGCGTATTGGAACTTCTTGGGACTGAACGGAAAATCGCAGGTTATACTTCGTCTCTGCCACAACGCATGGTGCTGTTTTGTGTGGAAGGAAACGCGAAAGCTTGTCATCGTTCGCTTGCCTATACCGTATTCCGCAAAGCGCTAAAGAAGCAAGGATATGAAGTCAGGCCAGTCAAGCATCTAAAGGCGAAATAGGAGTTTGAGATGACTAAGATTTTGATTGTTGGGAAAACGAAAATGAGGTATGGAGTTTGTATAGGCGGATTGGTATTAGACGACTTTCGAAGTGTTCGTTTGATTCCTGAATTCGGAGTCAATCATCCTTTTGATACTCCATTCAACATAGGAGACTTGTGGGATGTAACTTACGACGAGATTCCTTCGAGCGAAAAGCGCAAGCCGCATACAGAAGACGTAATCCTACGAGGGCAGCAATACTGCGAAAACTTACCAATGCCAAAAATCATAGACTTAATCGAAACCGCCTTTGAAGTTCCGTATATTCAACCAAGCAAACTATTTGAAGGTCGAATTCGATATACCGACAGCAATAAGGGATTCATCTACAAAGACTATGCGCCTCAACAAAGCGTCGGTTTTTGGCGATTGATCAAGACACTCGAACTGTACTATGAGGAGTGGGACCACAAGAAATCACATCCACGCTATCGTTCTGGCGATAACTCATTTGATGTCAAATACGTAGAGCACCCGAAATATCCGGTCAAGGTTTTACCTTCAGGTACTATACTGCGGTTTTCCTTAACACAAGAGTTTAAGAATCGCTTCTGGCTGCAACTATCCGGCTGGTTTGCTGAGGAAATTCAGGAGTAAGTTTCTGATGCGCCAAAGCGCGGTCCGTTTATTCCTTTTGCCGAACTCTAAGGCAAGCCTTCAAATCAAGAGGACAAACACCCATGACCACAGTTCCCGCACGTTCAGAAGTCCCCATCGAATCCACCTGGAATCACGAAAGCGTCTTCCCCTCCTTCGACGCTTGGCGCGAAGAGTATCAAGCTGTCGTCGCCCTTATCCCGGAGATCGACCAATACAAGGCCAGCCTCTCCGACAGCCCGGCGCGGCTGGCCGAATGGTTCGACTTTAACGCCGCGGTTGCGCGCCGGGTCTGGACGCTGTACATGTATCCGGTGATGTGGCAAGCCTGCGACGGCAATCACGAAGAGATCAAAGGCATGGTGGGCCAAGCGCAAGGGCTGGCGGGACAGTACATCTCGGCCGCGTCCTTCGAAAATCCCGAGCTGCTGGCGATGGACGAGGAAACGCTCACAAGTTGGATTGAAGAACAGGCGGATGTCAAAGTCTATCGCCAGAGCATTGACGATCTCCTGCGCACAAAGAAGCATGTGCTCTCGACCGAGGTGGAGGCGGTTTTAGGTTTGCTCTCCGATCCGCTGGGACGCATCGAAGGCATCCGCGGCGCGCTCACCGATATGGATATGACATTCGCCGCCGCCGTTGATAGCGCGGGCGCCGAACTGCCGCTGGTGCAAAGCACGCGCGACAAACTGCTCTCCAGCAGCGACCGCGAAGCGCGCAAGACGGCTTGGAACAACTATGCCGACAGCTTCCTCAAGTTCAACAACACGCTTGCGACGACTTACCTGGCATCGGTCAAACGAAACGTAATCATGGCGCGGCTGCGCGGCTATGACAGCGTCCTGCATGCCAAACTAACGCCCAACAACATCCCGGTCGAGGTTTTTCACAACTTGATCGATACCTACAAAAGGCACATTCCCACCTGGCATCGCTATTGGGATGTACGGCGGCGCGCGCTTGGATACGAGACGATCCATCCCTACGATCTGTGGGCGCCGCTGACAACAGCGGATCCCGAGTTGTCGTTTGCGGATGCCGTCGACATGATCGCGGCCGGCATGGCGCCACTGGGCGAAGATTATGTGGCAACGCTGCGACGGGGCTGTCTGGAACAGCGCTGGGTAGATTACGCCATCAACGACGGCAAGTCCGAAGGCGCCTTTTCTTACGGTACCTACGACAGCCATCCCTTCATCATGATGAGCTTTGACGGCAATTTGAGTTCAATGGGCACACTCGCGCACGAGCTGGGTCATTCCCTGCACAGCCATTACACGCGCGCGCATCAGCCTTTTGTCTACAGCCACTACTCGATGTTCGTCGCCGAAGTCGCCTCCAATTTCAACCAGGCGATGGTGCGGGCGCATCTCTTCGCCAACAACAGCGATCGCGATTTCCAGTTGGCGCTGATTCAAGAGGCGATGGACAATATCCACCGCTACTTCTTCATCATGCCCACGCTGGCGCGCTTCGAGTTTGAAGTGCACGCGCGTATGGAAAAGGACGAACCGCTGACACCGGACATGCTCAACGAGATCATGTCGGGCTTTTACGCCGAAGGCTACGGCGAGACCATGACCGATGATCCGCGCCGCACCGGCTCCACCTGGGCGCAATTCGGCCACTTGTACGAGCCCTTCTACACCTTCCAATACGCCACCGGCATTTCGGCGGCGCACGCCCTGGCCAACGCGATCCTGGCAGGCGATGACGCCGACGCTGTCGGACGTTACCTGGCATTCTTGCGCGCGGGCAACGCCGACTATCCCATCAACGTGTTGCGGGCTGCCGGCGTCGACATGTCGACGCCGCAGGCGGTGGAGGAAACATTCAAGGTGCTGGAGAGCTTGGTGGATCGGCTAGAGAGGTTGAT